>NZ_JAFEHE010000008.1:0-332011 GCF_016887925.1 Pseudomonas sp. MIL9
AGCCATTTTTCGTGGTTCGCCTCCAGCCATTCCTGTTCGTGATTGATGTCACGCAGCACACCCAGGTCGTCGTCGAGACAGGCGAAGACGGCGAACAGCCCCTCGGTTTGTGCCGTGGCGCCGTCCAGCCAATCCTGAGTGCCCTGCCCCTCCCACGGCTCGGCGCTCCACTCGCCGGGCCGCTGGTCGCTGGCATCGGGATGCTCAGCGAGGATGCGTTTGCGCTCACGGGCGCGGTGCATGGCGTCGGTGTAAGCCTTGATGTTGCCTGGGGTCGGGTCCTTCAGCACGGCGTCGCCCAGCGCGTCGGTATCCTCGACGCCCCGCTTCAGGTCCGCTTTCAGGGCACGGGCGAAGGTGTCGGGGAGCAGTTCAGCCATGACCTCGGCGGCTTGTTCCAGCGGCGGGCAATGTTTGGCTTGCAGTTCGTTGGCCACGGTACGCAGGGCGATATGGCGCATGTGTTCATGGCGCTTGGCGCTGCTGTCACTCAGCGCCTTGCAGTGCTCGGGGTTCAAGGGGAATTCGCTGTAGAGCATCCAGGCATCATGGATTTTTTCCAATGCCAACCCCGACAGGGGAGCCTTGAGCAGCAGGGTTTCATCCTCGTCCAGTGCCTGTTCCTTGAACTGGCCAGAGCGCGAGACGCCATAGCGCTTGAGCGGACCCTGGTCCTGCCACAGATAAACAAACCCGGCACGCAGGCGTCGCACCGCCATGGGCCGGCCCTGGGTGGACACGCCGGGGGCGCAGCAGGGGTTTTCGGCCTTTTCCTCGGCCAGGGCATAACGCACGGGCACGACGAAAAGCTCCGCCTGGCTGGCGGGGCACGGCATCAGCGTACAGTTGATATCGATGTGAGGCTGCGCCTTGGCGGCGCGCTCGGCCTGGGCGGCTCGATCAATCCAGGCCAGTTTCTCTGCGTTGGACTTCTGCACGGGTGCACTGGTTTTGTCGCCTGGACCGATAGCCATGTCTTGATATCCCTCTCTGATCGCCTCCCAACCGTGGGAAGCCCGCCACTGTCAGGGATGAGTTACCCCGCCTCGGGCATGAGGCGGGCCAACGCAAAGTACGTGCACACAGAGAGAATTCAAGACGCTCGAGCAAAACAGGAAATATCCCACGAGCGGTAAAGAAAAAGGCGACAAAAAAGAAGTGCGGGACAATGCCCGAACAAAAAAAACGGCTCGCACCTTTAGGCTGCGAGCCGTTCTTTTATCAGAGATGGGAAGCGCGCTCCCCATCGCTTATCACTTGTTCAAACGGAAATCTGCCTCGGCAGCAGCGAAGCGCGAAAGCATGCCGCTAGTCGGGTTACCCAGCTTGCTGACAATGTAGATCGCCAGGCTGGCGAAGATGAAACCAGGGATGATTTCGTACAGGCCCAGCAGTTCGAAGTGTTTCCACACGATCACGGTGATCGCGCCGACCAGGATACCGGCCAGTGCGCCGTTGCGGGTCATGTCTTTCCAGATCACCGAGATCAGTACGACCGGGCCGAATGCAGCACCGAAACCGGCCCAGGCATAGCTCACCAGGCCCAGTACGCGGTTGCTCGGGTTGGCCGCCAGGCCGATCGCGATCAGGGCAACCAGCAGCACCATGGCACGGCCGACCCAGACCAGTTCAACCTGGGAAGCGCTTTTACGCAGGAAGGTCTTGTAGAAGTCTTCGGTCAGGGCGCTGGAGCACACCAGCAGTTGGCAGCTCAGGGTGCTCATCACGGCCGCCAGGATCGCCGACAGCAGGACACCGGCCACCCAAGGGTTGAACAGGATTTTCGCCAGTTCGATGAACACGCGCTCGTGGTTTTCGGTGACGGCACCGGCCACGTCAGGGTGAGCCGAGAAGTAAGCGATACCGAAGAAACCTACCGCAACGGTGCCGCCCAGGCACAGGATCATCCAGGTCATGGAGATGCGACGGGCGTTGGCAATCGATTTGACCGAATCCGCGGCCATGAAACGCGCCAGGATGTGCGGCTGACCGAAGTAACCCAGGCCCCAGCCCATCAGCGAGATGATGCCGATGAAGGTCGTGCCCTTGAGCATGTCGAAGTTGCTTGGATCTTGCGCTTCGATGGCCAGGAACGTGGTATCGACGCCGCCGGTAGCCAGCAGCACGATGATCGGCGTCAGCAGCAGGGCAAAAATCATCAGGGTGGCTTGTACGGTGTCCGTCCAGCTCACCGCCAGGAAACCGCCCACGAAGGTGTAGGCAATCGTCGCCGCAGCACCGGCCCACAGCGCAGTCTCGTAGGACATGCCGAAGGTGCTTTCGAACAGACGGGCGCCGGCCACGATGCCGGACGCGCAGTAGATGGTGAAGAACACCAGGATCACGACCGCCGAGATGATCCGCAGCAGCCCGCTTTTATCTTCGAAACGGCTGGCGAAGTAGTCCGGCAGCGTCAGGGCATCGCCGTTGTGCTCGGTCTGCACGCGCAGACGGCCGGCGACGAACAGCCAGTTCAGGTAGGCACCGATGATCAGGCCGATGGCGATCCAGCTTTCGGACAGGCCGGACATGTAGATGGCGCCCGGCAGGCCCATCAACAACCAGCCGCTCATGTCGGATGCGCCCGCGGACAATGCAGTGACGACGCTGCCGAGGCTACGACCGCCGAGAATGTAGTCAGAAAGGTTGTTGGTGGAGCGATAGGCCATGAAGCCGATCAGCACCATGGCTGCGATGTAGATCACGAACGTGATCAGGGTTGGATTGCTTACGCTCATTAAGTTACGCCCTGGCTTTGTTTTTATGTAGCGGCGGCTGGTGAACCGCTCGCAAACGACGACGTTTGACAGACGATCCGGGATCCCGCGCATTTATGACTGATGTTTCCCCAGGAAAGCCATCAGCCGGTGCACCTGTCTTTTATGACTGGTTGCACCTTGTGGCGCGAATGCTATTCAACAAAGCAAATAAGGTGCAACCCATTTCTGGAGAATTAGTTGCACCTAATCGGATTTTCAGCAAAAGCAGGCCTTTTTGCTCCCTTTTAGCGCAGTAGATACGACGCGATAGAAGCAAAAGCACCAAGCAGGCGCAGCACGCTCGTACCAGAATTGATTTCCTGACGAGGTGTTTAAAATTCCGACAAAAAAGGGTTGCACCCGGTTGCACCTCTCTCGGCGCACGGCTAATCTTGCCGCCAGCTGATGCCACGCAGTCGTGGCAAACATGAGGATAAAAACATGGCTACCACCACCCTTGGGGTCAAACTTGATGACCCGACCCGCGAACGCCTCAAGGCTGCCGCGACCTCGATTGATCGCACGCCACACTGGCTGATCAAGCAGGCAATTTTCAATTACCTGGAGAAACTCGAGGGTGGTGCAACCCTGACCGAGCTGAACGGTTTGACCAGCAAGGACGCTGACGACACGGGCGAAGTCCATGTCGACCACGCGCACCAGTGCTTCCTCGAGTTCGCCGAAAGCATCCTGCCGCAATCGGTGCTGCGCGCCTCGATCACTGCTGCTTACCGTCGTCCGGAACCGGAAGTGGTGCCGATGCTGATCGAGCAGGCCCGCCTGCCGGCACCGATGGCCGAAGCCACCAACAAACTCGCCGCCTCGATTGCCGAAAAACTGCGCAATCAGAAGAGCGCTGGCGGTCGTGCCGGCATTGTTCAAGGCCTGCTGCAGGAATTTTCCCTGTCGTCCCAGGAAGGCGTGGCGCTGATGTGCCTGGCCGAAGCGCTGCTGCGCATCCCGGACAAAGGCACCCGTGACGCACTGATCCGCGACAAGATCAGCACCGGCAACTGGCAGCCACACCTGGGCAACAGCCCTTCGCTGTTCGTCAACGCCGCGACCTGGGGTCTGTTGCTGACCGGCAAACTGGTCTCTACCCATAACGAAACAGGCCTGACCTCGTCCCTGAGCCGCATCATCGGCAAGAGCGGCGAGCCGATGATCCGCAAGGGCGTCGACATGGCGATGCGCCTGATGGGCGAGCAGTTCGTCACCGGTGAAACCATCGCCGAAGCCCTGGCCAACGCCAGCAAGTTCGAAGCCAAGGGTTTCCGTTACTCCTACGACATGCTCGGTGAAGCCGCGCTGACCGAACACGACGCCCAGAAGTACCTGGCCTCGTACGAACAAGCCATCCACTCGATCGGCAAAGCGTCCCACGGTCGCGGGATTTATGAAGGCCCGGGCATCTCGATCAAGCTGTCGGCCTTGCACCCACGCTACAGCCGCGCGCAATACGAGCGCGTGATGGACGAGCTGTACCCGCGCCTGCTGTCGCTGACCCTGTTGGCCAAGCAATATGACATCGGCCTGAACATCGACGCCGAAGAAGCCGACCGCCTCGAGCTGTCGCTGGATCTGCTCGAGCGCCTGTGCTTCGAGCCGCAACTGACCGGCTGGAACGGCATCGGCTTCGTGATCCAGGCTTATCAGAAGCGTTGCCCGTACGTGATCGACTACGTGATCGACCTGGCTCGCCGCAGCCGTCATCGCCTGATGATCCGCCTGGTAAAAGGCGCGTACTGGGACAGCGAAATCAAGCGCGCCCAGGTCGAAGGCCTGGAAGGCTATCCGGTCTACACCCGCAAGGTGTACACCGACGTGTCCTACATCGCTTGCGCACGCAAACTGCTGTCGGTGCCGGAAGTCATCTACCCGCAGTTCGCCACGCACAACGCCCACACCCTGTCGGCCATTTATCACATCGCCGGTCAGAACTATTACCCGGGCCAGTACGAGTTCCAGTGCCTGCACGGCATGGGTGAACCGCTGTACGAACAGGTCGTGGGCAAGGTTTCCGAAGGCAAGCTGAACCGTCCGTGCCGCGTGTACGCTCCGGTTGGTACTCACGAAACCCTGCTGGCGTACCTGGTACGTCGTCTGCTGGAAAACGGCGCGAACACTTCGTTCGTCAACCGCATCGCCGACCAGTCGATTTCGATTCAGGAGCTGGTGGCCGATCCAGTGGCCAGCATCGAGCAGATGGCGACGCTGGAAGGCGGCTTCGGTCTGCCGCACCCGCGCATTCCGCTGCCACGCGACCTGTACGGCTCCGAGCGCGCCAACTCCAGCGGCATCGACATGGCCAACGAACATCGCCTGGCCTCCCTGTCCTGCGCCCTGCTGGCGACCGCGCATAACAACTGGAAAGCCGCGCCAATGCTCGGTTGCGCCTCCAGCACTGAAACCCCTGCGCCGGTGCTGAACCCGTCCGATCTGCGTGACGTGGTCGGCCACGTACAGGAAGCCACCGTCGAAGACGTCGACAACGCCATCCAGTGCGCGCTGAACGCCGCGCCGATCTGGCAGGCCACCCCGCCCGCCGAGCGCGCCGCGATCCTGGAACGTGCCGCCGACTTGATGGAAGGCGAGATTCAGCCGCTGATGGGCCTGCTGGCTCGCGAAGCCGGCAAGACCTTCGCCAACGCCATCGCCGAAGTGCGTGAAGCCGTGGATTTCCTGCGTTACTACGCGGTGCAGGCGCGTAACGATTTCACCAACGACGCGCACCGTCCTCTGGGCCCGGTTGTGTGCATCAGCCCGTGGAACTTCCCGCTGGCGATCTTCAGCGGCCAGGTCGCCGCTGCACTGGCGGCCGGCAACCCGGTATTGGCCAAGCCTGCGGAACAAACCCCGCTGGTCGCCGCTCAAGCCGTGCGTTTGCTGCTCGAAGCCGGGATTCCGGAAGGCGTTCTGCAACTGCTGCCGGGCCGCGGCGAAACCGTCGGTGCCGGCCTGGTGGGCGATGATCGCGTCAAGGGCGTGATGTTCACCGGTTCCACCGAAGTCGCTCGCCTGCTGCAACGCAACATCGCCGGCCGCCTCGACAACCAGGGGCGTCCGATTCCGCTGATCGCCGAAACCGGTGGCCAGAACGCGATGATCGTCGACTCTTCGGCACTGACCGAACAAGTGGTGATCGACGTGGTTTCGTCGGCCTTCGACAGCGCCGGCCAGCGTTGCTCGGCCCTGCGGGTTCTGTGCCTGCAGGAAGACTCCGCCGACCGCGTCATCGAAATGCTCAAGGGCGCCATGGCTGAAAGCCGCCTCGGCAACCCCGAGCGCCTGTCCGTGGACATCGGCCCGGTAATCGACGCCGAAGCCAAGGCCGGCATCGAGAAGCACATCCAGGCCATGCGCGACAAAGGTCGCAGCGTGTACCAGGTGGCCATCGCCGACGCCGAAGAAATCAAACGCGGCACCTTCGTGATGCCAACGCTGATCGAACTGGAAAGCTTCGACGAACTGCAACGGGAGATCTTCGGCCCGGTACTGCACGTGGTTCGCTACAAGCGCAAAGACATCGATCAGCTGATCGCTCAGATCAACGCCTCCGGCTACGGCCTGACCCTGGGCGTGCACACCCGCATCGACGAGACCATCGCCAAGGTGATCGATAACGTCAACGCCGGTAACGTCTACGTCAACCGCAACATCGTCGGTGCCGTGGTGGGCGTCCAGCCGTTCGGCGGCGAAGGCTTGTCGGGTACCGGTCCGAAAGCCGGTGGCCCGCTGTACCTGTACCGCTTGTTGTCGACGCGTCCTACCGATGCGATTGAACAATCCTTCGCCCGTGGCGACGCCATCGCAGCACCGGACGCTCGCTTGCGTGAAGCCATGAGCAAACCGCTGACCGCCCTGAAAGCCTGGGCCGACAGCAACAAGTTTGCCGACCTGAGCGCCCTGTGCGCGCAGTTCGCCGCCCAATCGCAAAGCGGCATCACCCGCCTACTGGCCGGCCCGACCGGCGAGCGCAACAGCTATGCGATCCTGCCGCGTGAACACGTGCTGTGCCTGGCGGAAGTCGAAGGCGATCTGCTGACGCAACTGGCGGCGGTATTGGCGGTAGGCGGTTCGGCGGTATGGCCGGAAGCTGAACTGACCAAGGCCTTGTTCGCACGCTTGCCGAAGGACATTCAGGCGCGCATCAAGCTGGTTTCCGACTGGAACAAGGATGAAGTGGTGTTTGATGCAGTCCTGCATCATGGCCATTCCGATCAGTTGCGTGCGGTCTGCCAACAAGTGGCCAAGCGTGCCGGCGCCATCGTTGGCGTGCAGGGTCTGTCGCAAGGTGAAACCAACATTGCGCTGGAGCGTTTGGTGATTGAGCGGGCATTGAGCGTCAACACCGCTGCGGCGGGCGGTAACGCCAGCCTGATGACCATCGGCTAATACCGATGAACCGGGCAGCCGCAATGGCTACCCGGTACGCAATACCCCTGTGGGAGCGAGCCTGCTCGCGAAGACGGAGTGTCAGTCGACATCAATGTTGCCTGACCCACCGCTTTCGCGAGCAGGCTCGCTCCCACAGTTATTTTTTGGGGCCTGCTAAGTCAGTGCTCGGCTCAACCATCACGCTCATCAATCATCCTGTTCAGTCTTTATTCCCACGCCTAGACTCGGCCCATCCCAATAAAAGGTAGGTCGCCATGTCCGAGACGTTGCTCAGTTCCCGCAATCTGGCTTTCGAGCTGTATGAAGTCCTCGATGCCGAGGGCCTGACCCAGCGTGAGCGTTTCGCCGAGCACAACCGCGAAACCTTCGATGCCGCACT
The DNA here is from genome assembly GCF_016887925.1 of Pseudomonas sp. MIL9. Classification (NCBI taxonomy): domain Bacteria; kingdom Pseudomonadati; phylum Pseudomonadota; class Gammaproteobacteria; order Pseudomonadales; family Pseudomonadaceae; genus Pseudomonas; species Pseudomonas sp. MIL9. Next base: position 7,537 of record NZ_JAFEHE010000008.1, read on the forward strand.
TGGCACCGCCCGCAACATCGCCGAGAAGTTCTTCGCCCCGCATAACCGCAAGGGTGACGAGAACGAGCCGCGCTACGAGGACGGGAAGGCGATTCTGATTCCGGAAGTGAAACCGGCGGTGGATGCCTTTCTTGAAGCCGGCTTCCTCAATGCGGCGCGCAGTTTTGAAGCCGGCGGCATGCAGCTTCCGACACTGCTGTCCCAGGCCTGCTTCGCGCATTTCCAGTCGGCCAACGCGGCGTCGACCTCGTACCCCTTCCTGACCATGGGCGCGGCGAACCTGATCGAAAGCTTCGGTACCGAGGAGCAGAAGCGCCGCTTCCTGCAACCGATGATCGACGGCCGCTTCTTCGGCACCATGGCCCTGACCGAACCCCATGCCGGCTCATCGCTGTCGGATATTCGTACCCGCGCCGAACCGGCGTCTGACGGCACGTATCGGCTCAAGGGCAACAAGATCTTCATCTCTGGCGGCGATCACCCGCTGTCGGAAAACATCGTGCACATGGTGCTGGCCAAGTTGCCGGACGCACCGGCCGGGGTGAAAGGCATTTCGCTGTTTATCGTGCCCAAGTTCCTGGTCAACGATGACGGCAGCCTCGGTCAGCGTAACGACGTATTGCTCGCCGGGCTGTTCCACAAGATGGGCTGGCGCGGTACCACCTCTACCGCGCTGAACTTCGGTGATAACGGCGAGTGTGTCGGCTATCTGGTGGGCAAGCCGCACCATGGCTTGAGCTACATGTTCCAGATGATGAACGAGGCACGGATCGGTGTCGGCATGGGCGCGGTGATGCTTGGTTACGCCGGCTACCTGTACTCGCTGGAGTACGCCCGCGAACGACCACAAGGTCGGGTGCCGGACAGCAAGGACCCGAATACCGCGCCGGTGGCGATCATTCAGCACGCCGATGTCAAACGCATGCTGCTGACCCAGAAGGCTTACGTCGAAAGCTCGTTCGACCTCGGGCTGTACGCCGCTCGACTGTTCGACGACACCACCACACTGGAGACCGAAGCCGAGCGCAAGCAAGCCCATGAACTGCTGGATTTGCTGACGCCCATCGTCAAATCCTGGCCGTCGGAGTTTTGCCTGAAGGCCAACGAACTGGCGATCCAGATCCTCGGCGGCCACGGCTACACCCGCGAATACCCGGTGGAGCAGTACTACCGCGACAACCGCCTGAACCCGATCCACGAAGGCACCCACGGCATCCAGTCACTGGACTTGCTGGGGCGCAAACTGGCGCAGAACGGCGGTGCAGGGCTCAAGCAACTGATCCGCCTGATCGCCGACACCGGCAAACGTGCACACGCGTTTGAATCCCTGACCGCTCTGCGCGAGCCACTGGAGAAACTGGTGGCGCGCCTGCAGGCCGTGACCATCGGCCTGCTGACCGATCTGGCCCAGGGCAAGGTCAACAGCAGCCTGGCGAACTCGGCGCTGTATCTGAAAGTGTTCGGGCATACGGTGATTGGCTGGCGCTGGCTGGAACAGGCGATCCGCGCCGAGGAAGGACTGGCCAAGGGCAATGCGGCGGATGTGAGCTTCTATAAAGGCAAGCTGCAAGCGGCGCGCTACTTCCTGACCTGGGAAGTGCCGGCTTGCCATCATGAACTGACGATTCTTGAGGCTCGGGATGATGTATGCCTGGGCATGCAGGATGAGTGGTTCTGATCCCGGCCTTGTGCTGTAGCTGACATCCATTCGCTGGCAAGCCAGCTCCCACAGGAATCCCTGTTGTTCACAAAACCTGTGTTCAACACACAAACCCTGTGGGAGCGGGCTTGCCCGCGAAGGCGTCACCACAGTCAACACATCAACTGAGTTTGAACCCACCCATCTGCCGCGCCAGATCATCCGCCAGCCGCTGCAGCGTCTGACAGTCCTCCCGACAAGCCCTGACCTCCCCCGCTGTCGCCCGCGCCAGATCGGAGATGCCCTGCACGTTGCGGTTGATTTCTTCAGTCACCGCCGACTGCTCTTCCGTCGCCGTCGCCACTTGGTGGTTCATGTCACTGATGCGCTCGACCTGCCCGGTAATCGCCGTCAACGACGCCCCGGTGCGCTGGCTCGACTCAACCCCGGTGCCGGTCGCGGCCTGCCCGGAATGCATTGACGACACCGCGTTCTCCGCGCCTTGCTTGAGGCTGCCGATCATTTGCTGAATCTCGTCGGTGGACGTTTGCGTGCGTCGCGCCAGGGTCCGCACTTCATCGGCCACCACGGCGAATCCACGCCCCATGTCACCGGCCCGCGCCGCCTCGATGGCGGCGTTCAGCGCCAGCAAATTGGTCTGCTCGGAGATGCCGCGAATCACCGCCAATACCTGATCGATGGAAGCCACCTGATTGGCCAGTTCGCCCACGGCGCTGGCGGCAACGCCGATTTCATCGGACATGCTTTCGATGTGCCGGATAGACCCACCCACCACTTCCCGTGCCTGCAACGCCTCATCGCGAGCGTTTTGCGAAGCGACGGCCGCATTGCCGGCGTTCTGCGCGATTTCCTGCACGGTCAGGCCCATTTCATGGACCGCCGTGGCGACCATGTCTGTCATTTCCTGCTGACGCCCGGAGCGCTCGGCCGTGTTATCCACCACCCGTGCCACCTGACCGACCGCTGTGCGCAATTTGTCGCTGGTGGTCAGCACTTCGCCAATCATGTCGCGCTGACTGTCGAGGAAGCGATTGAAGCCGCGAGCCAGATCACCCAGCTCGTCGGCGCGGCTGGAATCTAACCGATGGGTCAAATCTCCACCACCGCTACCAATGGCCACCAATGCCGCTGTTACCTGACGAATCGGCCTGACCAACCCACGGGCCAGCAACACCACCAGCAACAGGCACACCAGCGCCACCGCCAGGCCAATGCCGCTGCTCATCCACAGGGCGCGACGGGCTTCGGCGTAGATCTGCGACTGCGGCACTTCGGCCACCAGGGTCCAGCCCAGGTCCCGCAGCGGCAGGCTCAATGCGAGGAAATCTTCGCCGTCACGCACAAAGCCACTGTGGGTGGCAGACGTTTTGGAGGTAGATCCCATCACCGTTTGGGCGGCTGACGCGCCGATCTGCTCGGCCAAGGTGCGTTTGCCGCTGAACTGCGCCTCGGGATGAACCTGGATCAAACCGTCGGAACGCACGAGGTAGACCTTGCCGCGCTCACCGAAGTTGAAGTTGTGGATCAGCTCCGACAGCTCTTTCATGCTCAGGCCAAGGCCGGCAACGCCCACGACTTTGCCGGCCTTCTCGACTTTAAGGTCGATGAAAAGCGCCAATTCTCCAGTGGCCGTGTCGTTGTCGATATTGAGGGTGCGCGGCTGGTTGCTGTCGAGGAACGAATAGAACCAGGCGTCCTTGGGGTTGGTACGGCTGAGGGTGCGGTCCAGGCCCTTTTCGGTGAAGTAATGGTTGGAGGCAGTGCCGACAATCAGCGCGGTAAAGGCTTTTTGCTCGGCCCGGATGCCTTCGAGGTACGCGGTGAAAGTACCGGCCTGGGTGCTGCTTTCGCCCTCGGCCAGCCAGTCGCGCACCATGCTGTTGCTGGCGATGTCCTTGGCGGCGGTGAGGGGCTGAACGAGGATGCGCTCGATGTCGTTGCGCATCGCTTCGATACTCGACGGCAGCGCTTGCTCGACCAGATAGCGCTCGGCGAGGCGGTTGACCACGAGGGTATAAATGCCAACCACAATCAGAATGCTGACCAGCAGGGCGGTGCCCATGCTCAGGATCAACTGCCATTGAATACTGCGTCGCCAGAACTGCATGGAGCACCCCCAAAGAATAAGAGGCTGAAACACTGCAACAGCCGTGCCGATTGTATACAACAAAATCGACAATTTATTCTTTGGTTGTGCGCAAAGCCGATCAGGCCTGATTGATCGTCTTGGAGATCACTTCAACCGTGGCGCTGACTTGCTCTTGGTAACGGTCGAGTTCGAGCTTGTGTTGCTTCTGCATTTCGATCTGCTGCGAGCACAGATTCATCGCGGCCAGCACCAGCAGTCGGTCACCGATCAGCGTCGGGTACTTCCTTTTGGTGTCGGCCAGGGCAGCCTTCAGCATCATTGCAGCGTCCAACAGGGTTTGCTCTTCCCCGGCCGGCGCCTTGATCGAATAGTCCTCCCCCAGAATCGAGACGACTCTTACCCCTGCGGCGTTGTAACTCATGCGCTGACTGGGCCTGCGCTGACGCGCTCAACCAGAGCCTGGATGCGGGCGGCGGTGGCGCCCTGCTTCTCTTCCTGTTCCATCAGGCTCAGTTGCAGGCTTTCGTTTTCATCTTTGGCCTGGGCCAGTTCTGCGCTCAGGGCCTGATTGGTGCTGAGCAAGCCCTGGTTCTGTTGCACCAGGTCGCTGACCAGTTGTTCCAATTGGCTAAGGGATGCTTCCAACATTTTGATTTTTCCGGGGTTTTCAAAGGGCGCGTACGATAAAGAAAAGTCACGGTGGATGCCAGGGTTATACGGGCGCAAAGCCTTGATCTTCCTGACGGCGACTGTCCTCGCGAGTTTTAAAGACTGTGATTGGCTCATCTGGTTCCTGCACTTCGTCGCCAGCCCTTATGTAGGAGCGAGCTCGCTCCTACAGATAACGACCGGTTAACGGCAAAAACCACGCAGGGGCTCAAGACTTGAGGTGCATGACCGATAAGTCCTCCATACGTCAGCCTCGGCACCGCTCAGGTGCGCCTTTTTCGGTAACCGCCATGTCCCTTCGTAATATGAATATCGCTCCACGGGCGTTTCTCAGCTTCGCCCTGATCGGCGGCTTGATGATGATTCTGGGGGTGTTTGCCTTGAATCAGATGAGCAAGATCCGTGGTGCCGCCGAAGAAATCACCTTGAACAGCGTGCCGAGCATCCAGAGCCTCGATGAGTTCACCCAACTCACCTTGCGCCTGCGCGTGCTGTCGTATCGCTTGCTGGTCAATCGCGAACCGGACGTCCAGCAAAAAACCATGGAATTGCTGGAGACGCGCAACCAGCAGATCCGCGCCGCACAAGCGACCTATGAAAAACTGATCGCCAGCCCGCAGGAACGCGCGGCCTACGATCAATACGTGCAACTGCTGGGGCAATACCGCCAGATCGAAGATCGGATGAAGACCCTGTCGCGCAACAATCAGGTCGATGAACTGCGCAACCTGCTCAACACCGATTTGCTCAACAACTCCGAGGCTGTAAACGCCGTGTTGAGCCGTCTGCTGGAGATCAATACCCAACAGACCCGCGATACCAACCAGCAGGCCGCCGATCAATATGATTCGGCGTTCGATCTGGTCATCGCCTTGCTGGTGGCCGCCACCGCACTGACCCTGGCCCTCGCCTGGTTGCTGATCAACAGCATCACCAAACCCATTGCCAATGCCCTGGGTGCCGCCGAGAGCATCGCCGAAGGCAACCTGACACGCCCGATTACGGTCGATGGCGAGGACGAGGCTGGACGCCTGCTGGCGGCGATGGCGAAGATGCAGGACAAACTGCGCGACACCCTGCTGCGCATCTCCGGCTCGGCCACGCAACTGGCCTCTGCCGCAGAGGAACTCAACAGCGTCACCGACGAAAGCGCTCGCGGCCTGACCCGGCAGAACAACGAGATCGAGCAGGCTGCCACCGCAGTCAACGAAATGACCAGCGCCGTGGAAGAAGTTGCGCGCAATGCCGTCAGCACCTCCGAAGCCTCGCAGAGCGCCACCGCGTCTGCCGGGGATGGCCGTGACCTGGTGCAGGAAACCGTCAGCGCCATTGAACGCATGAGCGCCGACGTGCAAAGCACCGCGACCCTGATCGGCGACCTGGCCAATGAGTCCCGCGACATCGGCAAGGTGCTGGACGTGATTCGCGGGCTGGCCGACCAGACCAACCTGCTGGCGTTGAACGCCGCGATCGAGGCTGCCCGTGCCGGTGAAGCCGGTCGCGGCTTTGCCGTGGTGGCGGACGAAGTACGGGCCCTGGCCCATCGCACCCAACAGTCCACCAGCGAAATCGAACGCATGATCGGCAGCATCCAGAGTGGCACCGAGCACGCGGTGGATTCGATGCGCAACAGCACCGAGCGCGCCGAGTCGACCCTGAACATCGCCCGTGGTGCCGGAATGTCGCTGGACACCATCAACAGCGCCATCGTCGAAATCAACCAGCGCAACCTGGTCATCGCCAGCGCCGCTGAAGAGCAGGCGCAGGTGGCCCGCGAAGTGGACCGCAACCTGGTGAACATCCGTGACCTGTCGGTGCAATCGGCCACCGGTGCCAACCAGACCAGTGCGGCGAGCAATGAGTTGTCGCGCCTGGCGGTGGATCTGAACAGCATGGTCGGACGCTTTAGCCTGTAACCGCTCTCTGTAGGAGCAAGCACGCGCCTGCAGGGTTCTGCGTTTCAAAAGCTTTTTGACAGCATCACATTTCAACAGGTTAGAATCGCTGGCACGCAGACTGCATGGTCAGTTTGTGCCCGCCTTTCAGCTTTCCGGAGTACTGCCTTTGAATGCGACGACCATCAACAGCCTGTTCTTGATCGGCGCGTTGCTGGTAGGTGCAAGCATTCTGGTGAGCTCACTTTCCTCGCGCCTCGGCATCCCGATTCTGGTGATCATCCTGGCCGTCGGCATGTCCGCCGGCGTCGATGGCGGTGGCATTATTTTCGACAACTACCCGACGGCCTATCTGGTCGGCAACCTTGCATTGGCCGTGATCCTGCTCGATGGCGGGTTACGCACCCGGGTCTCGAGTTTCCGCGTGGCGTTGTGGCCGGCGCTGTCGCTGGCGACCATTGGCGTGTTGATCACCACCGGGCTGACCGGCATGGCCGCCGCCTGGCTGTTTGACCTCAATCTGATTCAAGGCTTGCTGATCGGCGCCATCGTCGGCTCCACCGACGCCGCGGCGGTGTTTTCGCTACTGGGCGGCAAAGGCCTGAACGAACGGGTGACCGCGAGCCTGGAAATCGAATCCGGCAGCAACGACCCGATGGCGGTGTTTCTCACCGTGACCCTGATCGACATGCTCGCCAGCGGCCAGACCGGCCTGCACTGGAGCCTGCTGACCCACCTGGTGCGCGAGTTCGGTATCGGTGGCTTGATTGGCCTGGGCGGCGGCTGGCTCATGCTGCAATTGGTCAACCGCATCAATCTGGCCACCGGCCTCTATCCGATCCTGGTCATCGCCGGCGGCCTGGTGGTGTTTGCCCTGACCAACGCCTTGCACGGCAGCGGCTTCCTGGCGGTGTACCTGTGCGGCCTGGTGATCGGCAACCGTCCGGTGCGCAGTCGCCACGGCATCCTGCACATGCTCGATGGCATGGCCTGGCTGGCACAGATCGGCATGTTCCTGGTGCTGGGGCTGCTGGTCACGCCCCATGACCTGCTGCCGATTGCACTGCCGGCACTGGGCCTGGCGCTGTGGATGATTCTGTTTGCCCGACCGCTGTCGGTGGTGATCGGCCTGCTGCCATTCAAGGCGTTCCATGGCCGTGAAAAGGCGTTCATTTCGTGGGTCGGCTTGCGCGGCGCGGTGCCGATCATTCTGGCGGTGTTCCCGCTGATGGCCGGACTGCCCAACGCCCAGCTCTACTTCAACCTGGCGTTCTTCATCGTGCTGGTCTCGCTGCTGGTGCAGGGCACCAGCCTGCCGTGGGTGGCGAAGCTGTTGAAAGTGACCGTTCCGCCGGAGCCCGCACCGATCTCCCGCTCCGCCCTGGAAGTGCACGTCACCAGCGAGTGGGAATTGTTCGTTTATCGCCTCGGTGCCGAGAAATGGTGCATCGGTTCGCCCCTTCGCGAACTGAAAATGCCCGAAGGCACCCGCATTGCCGCCCTGTTTCGTGGCCAGCAACTGCTCCATCCGTCGGGTAGTACGGTGCTCGAAGTCGATGATTTGCTCTGTGTCATCGGCCATGAACACAACCTTGCGGCCCTCGGAAAACTGTTCAGCCAGGCACCGCAACGAGGCCTCGATTTGCGCTTCTTCGGCGACTTCGTACTCGAAGGAGATGCCCAGTTGGCCGCGGTTGCGGCCCTGTACGGGTTGAAAGTCGAAGGCATTGACCCGGACATGTCCCTGGGCCACTTCATTGCCCAGAAAGTGGGCGGTGCTCCAGTCGTCGGTGACCAGGTGGAGTGGAACAACACGATCTGGACCGTCGCGGTGATGGACGGGAACAAGATCGGCAAAGTGGGCGTCAGATTCCCCGAAGGAAGTCGCCCGGGGCCCGGACTCTTCCTCTAAACTCCATTCTTCGTTTCGCTTTTTGATCGGTCTCTATGTCAAGCCTGCGCACCTTTTTCGTCATGGTCCTCCTGGGCCTGAGTCTCTCCGTCGGTACGTTACAAGCCGCCGAACCGCCCACCCGCGAAGCCGTGCAGGCGAGCCTGGACAAGATCGCCGACCGCAAACTGCCGGAAGCCGATCAAAAGGCCCTGCAATCGGTCCTGCAAAACACGCTGACACAGCTCAACAACCGGCGTGATTACGAGCAGAAACTGAGCGATCTCAAGCAGCAGTTGGCCAACGCCCCCAAACAGACCATCGAGAACCAGCGCGAATTGACGCGTCTGAAGGCCACCAGTGTCGTGCCGGTAGCGCAACGCTTCACCAAAGAGTCGATTCAGCAACTCGAGCAAATGCTGACCGAGCGCTCGACCCAGCAAAGCGATCTGCAGAAAGCCCTGGGCGATGCCAACAGCCTGATCATTACCGCGCAAACGCGCCCCGAGCGCGCCCAGGCGGAAATTTCCGCCAGCCAGACGCGCATCCAGCAGATCAACAACATCCTCAAGACCGGCAAGGACAGCGGCAAGACCTTGAGCGCCGAGCAGCGCGACCAGCTCAACGCCGAGCTGGCGGCACTCAATGCGCTGATTCCGCTCCGTCGCCAGGAACTGGCCGGCAATACCCAGTTGCAGGATTTGGGCAACAGCCAGCATGACTTGCTCTCGGAAAAATCCGACCGTCTCGATCAGGAAATCCAGGAGCTGCAAAACCTGATCAACCAGAAGCGTCTGGCCCAATCCCAGGAAACCGTGACGCAGCAGTCCATCGAAGCGCAGAAAGCCGGGGGCAGCAGCCTGCTGGCCACCGAAAGCACGGCCAACCTGAAGCTCTCCGACTACCTGCTCAAGAGCACTGACCGCCTCAACGAGGTTACTCAGCAGAACCTGCAAACCAAGCAACAACTGGACAGCGTGACCCAGAGCGATTCCGCCCTGGATGAGCAAATCAGCGTGCTCAAGGGCAGCCTGCTGCTGTCCAAGATTCTCTATAAACAAAAACAGGCCCTGCCGCGCCTGAGGGTCGATCGCAATCTGGCCGACCAGATCGCCGACATTCGCCTGTATCAGTTCGAAGTCAGCCAGCAACGGGAATTGCTCAGCAACCCGGCCACTTATGTCGACAACCTGCTGTCGACCCAGCCACCGGAGCAAGTGACCCCGCAACTGCGCAAAAGCCTGATGGAACTGGCCACCACCCGCGTCGACCTGCTGGAGCGCCTGAACCGTGAACTGAGCGCGATGCTCAATGAATCGATCACGCTGCAACTGAATCAGAAGCAACTGCTCAGCACCGCGCAAAGCCTGCGGGCGACGCTGGATGAGCAGATGTTCTGGATTCCCAGCAACAAACCGCTGGACCTCGAATGGATGCGCAGCGTGCCGGAACGCCTGCAACGCCAGGTCGATAGCCTGCCGTGGGCCTCAAGCCTGAGCGAACTGACCGATGGCCTGACCCAGCGACCGCTGTTGTTCCTGCCCCTGGCGCTGTTGATCGGTGCCCTGCTGTGGCGACGCAAGAGTCTGTATGCGCGCCTGAACAAGGTTCACCAGGACATCGGCCACTTCAAGCGCGACAGCCAGTGGCACACGCCCCAGGCGATCCTGATCAACATCCTGCTGGCGATGCCGGTCTCGCTGGGCCTGGCCTTGTGCGGCCTGGCCCTGCAAATCGACGCCCGAGGGCAGAACGCCAGTATGGGCGCGGCGTTACTGCAAATGGCCGGGGCCTGGCTGGTGTTCTACACCGCCTATCGGATCCTCGCGCCGGGCGGTGTGGCAGAACTGCATTTCCGCTGGGAAAAGCCCCAGGTCGAATTCCTGCGCGGCTGGATCCGCCGCCTGGGCATGGTCGTCATGGCTCTGGTCACCGTGGTGGCGGTGGCCGAACTGCAACCGGCGGCGCTGGCCGATGACGTGCTCGGCATGCCGGTGGTGCTGATCTGCTACGCCCTGATGACCTTGTTGCTCAGCCGCCTGCTGATCAGCAGCCCGAACCACGAAACCGCTTCACTGTTCCGCAAAGTGGTGGGGATTCTGTTCACGGCCCTGCCCGTCGCCTTGTTCGTCGCCGTGTGCTTCGGCTACTACTACACCGCGCTCAAACTCAGCGACCGCTTGATCAACACCCTCTACCTGCTGATGTTCTGGCTGGTGATCGAGGCCACCTTCGTGCGCGGCCTCAGCGTGGCCGCCCGGCGACTGGCCTACCAGCGCGCCCTGGCCAAGCGTCAGGCGGCCAAAGAGGCCGGCGACGGCGAAGCGGTCATCGAAGAACCGACCATGGACATCGAAAAGGTCAACGAACAGTCCCTGCGCCTGATCCGCCTGGCACTGCTCGGCGGCTTCATGGCAGCGCTGTATTGGGTCTGGGCTGACTTGATCACCGTGTTTTCGTACCTGGACAACATCACCCTCTACGAATACACCAGCGGCACCGGCGCCAACATGAGCATGGTGCCGATCAGCATCGGCGACATGCTCGGCGCGCTGATCATCATCGGCATCACCTTCGCCCTGGCGCGCAACTTGCCGGGCCTGCTGGAAGTGTTCGTGCTGTCGAAGCTCAACCTGGCCCAGGGCAGCGCCTACGCCACCACCACACTGCTGTCCTACGTGATCGCCGGCGTCGGTTTCGTCTCGACACTGTCGACCCTTGGCGTGAGCTGGGACAAGTTGCAATGGCTGGTGGCGGCCCTCTCGGTCGGCCTCGGTTTCGGCATGCAGGAGATCTTCGCCAACTTCATCTCCGGCATCATGATCCTGTTCGAACGCCCGGTGCGGATCGGCGATACCATCACCATCGGCAACCTGTCGGGCACGGTGAGCAAGATCCGCATCCGTGCCACCACCATCACCGACTTCGACCGCAAGGACATCATTGTCCCGAACAAGACGTTCATTACCGGGCAATTGATCAACTGGTCGCTGACCGACACCATCACCCGGGTGACCCTCAAGCTCGGTGTGGACTACGGTTCCGACCTGGACCTGGTGAAGGAGCTGCTGCTCAAGGCCGCACGGGAAAACCCGCGCGTGCTGAAGGAACCGGAACCGACCGTGTACTTCCTGAACTTCGGCGAAAGCACCCTCGACCACGAATTGCGCATGCACGTGCGCGATCTCGGCGACCGCAACCCGGTGATCGACGAGGTCAACCGCTTCATCAACCGCGAGTTCAAGAGGCAGCACATCAACATCTCGTTCCGGCAGATGGAGGTCTACCTCAAGAACCTCCACGGTGATGAGTACAAGTTGGTGCCGGTCGAACCGGAAACCAAAACCATCGTGCCGCCGATTGATGGCAAACCGCAGCAAGAACCGCCCGCCGCCAAACTCGACTAACCGGCCATTCCCCAGCAGAATGCTCGGACATTCTGCTGGAGACGGCCTTTGAAAGCCCTCGACGAACTGACCTTCGATAACCGCTTCGACCGCCTGGGCGATGCGTTTTCCGCCCATGTGTTGCCCGAGCCCATCGACAACCCGCGCCTGGTCGTGGCCAGCCCTGCCGCCATGGCGCTACTGGACCTCGACCCGGCCGTCGCTGAAACCCAAGAGTTCGCCGAGTTGTTCAGCGGCCACAAGCTGTGGGCCGATGCCATTCCCAGGGCAATGGTCTACTCCGGTCATCAGTTCGGCTCCTACAACCCGCAGCTGGGCGACGGGCGCGGATTATTGCTGGGCGAGGTGTACAACGAGGCCGGCGAACACTGGGACCTGCACCTCAAGGGTGCCGGCCAGACGCCCTTTTCGCGCATGGGCGACGGACGGGCGGTGCTGCGCTCGTCGATCCGTGAATTCCTCGCCTCCGAAGCCCTGCACGCCCTGAACATCCCGACCACCCGGGCGCTGTGCGTGATCGGTTCGGATACGCCGGTCTGGCGCGAAAAGCAGGAACGGGCAGCCATGGTCCTGCGCCTGGCACCGAGCCATGTGCGCTTCGGGCATTTCGAGTATTTCTACTACACCAAACGTCCCGAGCAGCAGAAAGAACTCGGCGGCCACATCCTCGCCATGCACTTTCCAGAATGCCTGGAACAGCCGGAACCCTACCTGGCGATGTTCCGCGAGATCGTCGAGCGCAATGCCGAACTGATCGCAAAATGGCAGGCGTACGGCTTTTGCCACGGGGTGATGAACACCGACAACATGTCGATCCTGGGCATCACCTTCGACTTCGGCCCGTTCGCCTTCCTCGACGACTTCGACGCCAACTTCATCTGCAACCACTCCGATGATCAGGGCCGCTATTCCTTCAGCAATCAGGTGCCCATCGGCCAATGGAACCTCAGCGCCCTGGCTCAGGCCCTGACGCCGTTCATCAGCGTCGAGGCCCTGCGCGAAACCCTGGGGCTGTACCTGCCGCTGTTCCAGGCCCATTACCTCGACCTGATGCGTCGCCGCCTCGGCCTGACCACGGCCGAAGACGATGACCAGAAACTGCTGGAGCACTTGCTGCAATTGATGCAGAACAGCGGCGTCGATTACAGCCTGTTCTTCCGCCGCCTGGGCGAAGAATCCCCCGAAGCAGCCGTCGCTCGTTTGCGCGATGACTTCGTCGACCTCAAGGGTTTCGATACCTGGGGCGAACGGTACACCGCCCGGGTCGCCCGGGAAGGCGAGCTGGACCAGGAACAACGCCGTGCCCGGATGCAGGCGGTCAACCCGCTGTACATCCTGCGCAATTACCTGGCACAAAAGGCCATCGATGCGGCGGAACGTGGCGATTACTCGGAAGTCCGACGGCTGCACGCGGTGCTGAGCAAGCCGTTCGAGGAGCAACCGGGGATGGAAAGCTACGCCGAACGGCCACCGGAATGGGGCAAGCATCTGGAGATCAGTTGTTCGTCGTGAGTTGATATTCCGATAAACACCTAGTCAAAACACTGAAGCAATCTTCCAGGCTCGGATTTCGAGCCGAAAAATCGTTGCATCAATCAGCCTGAGCCGGCTCAGGCCGTTCACCGTGCTTGAACAGCACAAAATCGCGATCAATGTTAACCGTGGCGACACTCTTGATAATGAACGCCAGTACAATGCCAACCCCCACCAACAAACCTGAAAATCCAGGGAATGGCGAGTTGAGACTCACGACCAGACCGATCAAGAAATACGGCAGCATAATCAGTGTGGCCAGCTTTCCCACGCGGGCGGCTGTTTTCAGCTTCTTGTCCAACACCTGACGGTCGCCTTCCTCAAGCAACAGATCCGAACCGCAATGATCGCAAGAGATCGGCTGTAGCTGAATCAGCTCAAACGCCTGCTGATACGAAGGTGTCAGCCACGAACTGCAATGACCGCAACTCATGTTCACATCATTGTAAGTAGTGGACTCGGCGCCCGAAGCGGGCTCATTTGTGTCGCTCATGACTGTTAAATCCCTTCAGTTGAAAACGCCGGCCACAGAGCCGCACGAAAAGCGTCAGACTAACGGCCTGATATTGAGTGCGAAGTCAGCTCATACGCCAATGCATGTAAGGATTTTCTTTATCTAAAGAGGGTAATGACCTACATACTTCCTTCTTGATAAACGAGATTCCGCCACCAGATCTGCTTCACAGATTGCCTGCCGAGAAATAATCATGACGTCCCCACTCCTCATCCCCTGCCCCCACTGCAACGGCCTCAACCGCATCCCGGCCGAACGCCTGAACGACCACCCCAAATGCGGACGCTGCAAGGCCGAGGTACTGCTGAACAAACCGTTTGAGCTCAAACAAGGCGATTACGCCAGCCAGATCAAGGGCGATTTGCCGCTTCTGGTGGACGTCTGGGCGGACTGGTGCGGGCCGTGCAAGTCGTTTGCACCGGTGTTCGAGCAGGCGGCCGGGCAATTGGCGGGCAAGTGTCGACTGGCCAAGCTGGACAGCGAGGCGAACCAACAGTTGTCGGCGCAGTTGGGCATTCGCTCGATTCCGAGCCTGATTCTGTTCAAGAACGGCCGGGAAGTTGCCCGCCAGAGCGGGGCCTTCCCGTTGCCGCAGCTGATGAGCTGGTTGCGTAGCCAAGGAATCTGAAGGACACCTGTGGGAGCGAGCCTGCTCGCGATGGCGCTGGATCAGTCAACAAAGACGTTGAATGTGAAGCCCTCATCGCGAGCAAGCCCGCTCCCACAGGTTTTTTTGCAATCAGAAAGGATCAGGCGTTTTCCAGCAGGTTATGCAACTCAACGAACTGTTGGGTCAGCTTGTGCCGCGGGTCGAGATGGATCAGCGGCGTATTGGCCTGGTGGGATTCGCGCATGCGCACCGAACTGGCCAGGTACACCGGCAGCACCGGAAGCCCTTCGGCGATCAGTTCGTCAAGGATTTGCTGCGGCAGGCTGGCACGGGCCTGGAACTGGTTGACCACGATGCCCTCGACTTCCAGCCCTTCGTTGTGGTCCTCCTTCAATTCTTCGATTTCCGCCAGCAGACCATAGAGGGCCTGGCGCGAAAAACTGTCGCAATCAAAGGGGATCAGCACACGATCGGCGGCAATCAGTGCCGATACCGCGTAAAAATTCAGCGCGGGCGGCGTGTCGAGGTAGATACGGTCGTAATCTTCACCGAGTTCTTCGAGCAACTTACGCAGCTTGTTGATCTTGTGCTTGGCTTCAAGCTTTGGCTGCAAATCCGCCAGCTCGGCCGTGGCCGTGATGACGTGGAGGTTATCGAACGGGGTTTCGTAGATATCGACCTTGTTCTTTTTGGAGAACGGCCCGGAAGACAGGGTTTGCTTGAAAAAGTCGGCAATACCCATCGGGATATCATCGCCGGTAAGTCCTGTCAGATACTGAGTGGAGTTGGCCTGGGCATCGAGGTCCACTAACAGGGTGCGATAACCCTCGCTGGCACTGACCGCCGCCAGATTGCAGGCAATACTGGACTTGCCTACGCCACCTTTCTGATTGAACACCACGCGCCGCATTGTCAAAACCTCCGTGTATCAAAGAATGACCGAGTGTAGTGGTCCTCGGCGCTGCTTCGCTACCTCGTTGGAGAGGGACTGCACGCTCAGTAGCGACCCCGCCTCAAAAAAACGGCATGAATCACCAACAGAACCGACAAACGGGTCGTGCAATAATCGGAATAATTGTCAAATGTTCAATTTTTTCGAACCTGTTCTGTACATAACGCTGAGCAAAATGTAACCAATATTTGCTACGCGTTCGCCGCACCGCGATAATGCGCGCCACTCGGCGCCAAGCGCCGCGCGGGTGAGTCGTGGCTTTCAGTCATCACCGCGTCAAGCAAGCCCGCAAGGGCGGGATGAATGTCTGTGATCAACTTCAACATCGCCCAATGGCGCGCGTGGGCCCCGGGACTCGAGAGCGTGGACGATTGGCAGGCCTGGTGCCGACAGCCCGTCGCGCTGCCAGGCAGCGATGCAGCCCCTGACGTGTCGTTTCTGCCGGCCATGCAGCGCCGGCGTCTCAGCCGTCTGGCGCGGATGGCCTTCAGTGTCGGCTGGCCATTGGCCGAGGGTCGCCAGGACTTGCCGCTGGTCTTCATTTCCCGTCACGGCGAAACCCCTCGGACCTTCGACATCCTCAGCGATCTGGCCGCTGAGCAGCCGCTGTCGCCGACCCAGTTCAGCCTTTCCGTGCACAACGCGATCATTGGCCTGTGGTCGATCATGCGCGGCGAAACCAGCGAAATGACCGCCCTGGCCGCGGCTGGCGATGGACTGGAAAATGGCATGCTGGAGGCTGCGGCACTGCTGAACGAAGGCGCGCCCGCAGTATTAGTGATCATCACCGAAGAACAACCGCCCCAGGCCTACTCGACCTGGATCGACGACGTGCCCTTCCCGTATGCCGTCGGCCTGCTGATCACCCCGGGAAATGACTGGCAGCTGTCCCTGAACAGCCCCGCGGATGCGTTGTCCAACGTTCGCTGGCCCCATGCGCTGAATCTGTTGTGCATGCTGCTGGGCCAGCAAACCAACTGCCAACATGCCTGGAAAAATCGTGTATGGACCTGGCAACGCAACCCGTGACCGAGAAAAACCGCGACGCCTATTACTGGCGCCTGCTGGCGACCGCCGCAAGCTTCACCCTGTTCGGGGTGGGCGGGATGTGCCTGCGCCTGGTGATTTTTCCGCTGCTCGGTTGCCTGCCGGGCGATGCCCGGACCCACCGCTTGCGCGCGCGGCAAACCGTCAGTCGCTGCTTCTGGTTTTTCGTCCGTTTCATGGCCCGTGTCGGTGTGCTGACCTACGACATTCAAGGCGCGGAAAAACTCGGCCGTCCGGGGCAGATGATCATTGCCAATCACCCGTCGCTGATCGACGTGGTGTTCCTGATTGGCCTGGTGCGCCACAGCAACTGCGTGGTCAAGCAGAGCCTGTGGGAAAACCCGTTCACCCGCGGCCCGTTGCGCCGCACCGACTACATCAGCAACGACGGCAGCATGGAGATGCTCGATGCCGCCGCCGATGCACTGAAAAGCGGCCAGACCCTGATCATCTTTCCCGAAGGCACCCGCACCCAACCGGGCCAGGCGCCGGCCTTTCATCGGGGGGCGGCGGCAATAGCGCTGCGGGGTGCGAAAATCCTCACCCCGGTCGTTATCAAGGTCAGCCCGACCACATTGACCAAGGCCGAGCCCTGGTATCGGATCCCGAAACGACGCGTGCACTTCAGTTTTCGTGTCGGAGCCGATATAGACCCACAGGCCTTCGCCGCGCTGGGCCCGGCTCCGCAAGCCTCGCGCAAGCTCAACGACTATCTGCATTCTTACTTCATTAAGGAGCTCGCCGAAGATGAGCGATCTGCACACTAAGCACCTGGTGCTGGAAATAAAAGACCTGATCATCGAAGCCCTCGGCCTCGAAGACATCAGCGCCCAAGACATCGGCGACGAGCAGACGCTGTTCGGCGAAGGCCTGGGCCTGGACTCGGTAGACGCGCTGGAACTCGGCCTGGCGATCCAGAAAAAATACGGCATCAAAATCGATGCCGACGCCAAGGACACGCGTAATCACTTCAGTAACGTGGCGAGCCTTGCGGCGTTCGTCACCGCAAAACAGGCAGCTTGAGACCGGACCATGCAAACTCGTGACGACATTTTCAACACCCTGCGCGATGCCTTGGTGGAGCTGTTCGAGCTGGAGCCCGAGCGTGTGAGCCTCGAATCCAACCTGTATCAGGACCTGGAAATCGACAGCATCGACGCAGTCGACCTGATCGATCACATCAAACGTCAGACCGGCAAGAAAATCGCCGCCGAAGAATTCAAATCGGTGCGCACCGTCAGCGACGTGGTCGAGGCGGTCTACCGTCTGGTTCAACCGGCCGCATGAGCCGATTGATTGGCCTCGGCCTGCTGCTGGCGGGCCTGCTGTACCCCTTTGCGGTGTATTTCGGCATGGAGCACTTCGCCCCGTGGCAGTTCGGACTGCTGCTGGGCAGCCTGTGGCTGGCCCGCGCACTGACCGGTCGGCGACGCCCCGGCAGCCTGTGGATGGCCACCGTGGCGATCGTGTTCTGCCTGTTGCTGGCGCTGTTCGACAGCCCGGTGCTGTTGCGCTGGTATCCGGTGCTGATCAGCGGTTTCATGCTGGCGCTGTTCGGGCTCAGCCTGATATACGGCCCGCCCATGGTCGAACGCCTGGCCCGTCTGCGTGAACCGCACCTGCCGGCCAAAGGCGTTCGTTACACCCGCCAGGTGACCATCGCCTGGAGCGTTTTTTTTCTCTGCAACGGTTTGTGTGCTGCCGCCCTGACACTGTGGGCGCCGCTGAGCTGGTGGATGTTATACACCGGCCTGATTTCCTACGGATTGATAGGCCTGATGTTTGCCATTGAATGGCTAATACGACAACGGGTACGAGGCCGCCCATGAATTGGATAAAACTTGAGCAGCTGTTGCTCAAGGCTGAAGCGGATCGTGCCGTAACGGCCGAACCACCGCTCAATCACGCACAACTGTGCGCCCAGGCTCTGAGCCTGGCCGCCGGCCTGCAAGCCCAGGGTGTGCAGCGCATTGCCGTGCACCTTGAAGACGCCGCCGACCTGGCGATCGCCCTGCTCGGTGCCTGGCGTGCCGGCGTCAGTGTCTTGCTGCCGACCGATCTGCAAGCCCAGACCCGCCAGCGCTGGTCGAGCGAGGTCGACCTGTGGCTGACCGATCAGCCCGATGACGCGCACCTGTCCGATTTCAACGCCGCCCCCCTCGACGCGGCGGCGCTGGACCTGGACCGTTGCGCCCTGAGCCTGTGCACGTCCGGCTCCAGCGGCGAACCCAAGCGCATCGACAAAACCCTGCGCCAACTGGTCAACGAAGTCCAAGCCCTGGAGCAACTGTGGGGCGCCGACCTGGGCCCGGCCTGCATCATCGGCAGCGTGGCGACTCAACACATTTACGGCCTGCTGTTTCGGGTGCTGTGGCCGCTGTGCGCCGGGCGTTCGTTCGTGCGCAGGCAACTGGCCTTTCCGGAAGACCTGCAACGCGCCAGTCGCGAGCACCCGGCCTTTGCCTGGGTCGCCAGCCCGGCGCTGCTCAAGCGCATGGGTGACAACCTCGACTGGCCGGCCTTGAGCGCGGTGCGCCGGGTATTTTCGTCTGGCGGCGCACTGCCGGCAGACGCCGCACAAAGCCTGCACCAACGCCTGCATCAATGGCCGACGGAAATTTTCGGCAGTTCGGAAACCGGCGGGATTGCCTGGCGTCAGGGCCACGATCTGTGGCAGCCCTTCGCCGACGTAGCATTGAGCCAGGACAACGACGGCGCGCTGCTGATCACCTCTTCTTACTTGCCGGCCGGTCACGTCGAACACACCGCCGACGCGGCGCGCATCGCGGCGGATGGCCGTTTCGAACTGCTCGGACGGCTGGACCGGATCGTCAAACTGGAAGAAAAGCGCATCTCCCTGCCGATGCTGGAAAAGGCCTTGATGGAGCATGAGTGGGTCGTCGAAGCGCGGCTTGGCGTGGTTCAGGAAAACCGCGCCTCCCTGGGCGCGTTGCTGGTCCTGAGCGAATCGGGGTTGCACGCCCTGCGCAATCAAGGCCGACGCACCCTCACCCAGGAATTGCGCCAGCACCTCAGCCAGCATTGCGAAGCCCTGGCCCTGCCACGGCGCTGGCGCCTGCTGCGACAACTGCCGCTGAACAGTCAGGGCAAACTGCCCCAGGCCGATGTCGAAGCCCTGCTGCTGGCGCCGCGTCCCAAGGCACCAGAGGTGCTGGAGCAAGTCGAAACCGAAGGCGAGTGGAGCCTGCAACTGGCCGTGCCGCCCGACCTCGCCTACTTCAGCGGGCATTTCCCCCGGGCGCCGGTGTTGCCCGGTGTGGTGCAAGTGGAGTGGGCGCTCAAGCTCGGCCAGCAATTGATGAACCTGCCGGAAAAATTCGCCGGCATGGAAGTGCTGAAGTTCCAGCAACTGGTGCGCCCCGGCGATGAAGTCCAGTTGCACCTGCGTTTCGACCCGGTGCGCAGCAAGTTGTACTTCGCCTACCGCAATGAAACCGCCACCTGCTCCAGCGGGCGGATTTTGCTGGAGCCTGCGCATGTGTAGCTTTGGTGAGTGCTGCGCACTCAATCGCGAGCAGGCTCGCTCCCACATTGGGTTTGTGAACAACGCAGCGCCTCTGTGGGAGCGAGCCTGCTCGCGATGGGCTCACCTCGGACTTTCGGGTGAAAGCCAACATGCATAACCCCTGCGCCGTCATCCCGGTCTACAACCATGAAACCGCCATTACCACCGTGGTCGACGCCCTGCTCGCCAGTCATCTGCCGTGCATTCTGGTGGACGACGCCAGCAGCCCCGCCTGCGCCAGGGTGCTCGATCAACTGGCCCTGCGCGACGACGTTCACCTGATCCGCCTCGCCACCAATCAGGGCAAGGGCGGTGCAGTGATGACTGGCTTGCGTGAAGCGTCGCGTCTGGGTTACAGCCACGCCTTGCAGGTGGATGCCGATGGCCAGCATGACCTGCAGGACGTCACACGCTTTATCGAACTCTCCCGTGCCCATCCCGACGCCGTGATCTGCGGTTATCCGCAGTACGACGAGAGCGTGCCCAAGGGTCGCTTGTATGCCCGCTACCTGACGCACGTCATGGTCTGGATCAACACCCTGTCGTTGCAGATTCGCGACTCCATGTGCGGTTTCCGCGTCTATCCGTTGCCGCCGACGCTGGCGCTGATCGATTCGACGAAAATCGGCAAGCGCATGGATTTCGACTCGGACATCCTCGTGCGCCTGGCCTGGCGCAATCTGCCCATGGAGTGGCTGCAAACCAGAGTCCATTACCCGCTGGACGGCGTTTCGCACTTCCGGATGTTCCACGACAACGTACTGATTTCGAGCATGCACACCCGGCTGTTCTTCGGCATGTTGCTGCGCTCGCCCCTGATCCTCTGGCGACGGTGGCGCGCATGAACACAGACAAGCAACACTGGGCCGACCGCGAGGAACGCGGCAGCTTCTGGTTGATGAAATTCACCGCGTTCGCCGCCAAGGTGCTCGGTCGGCGCCTGTTGAGCCCGTTGCTGTACGGCATCGTGTTGTACTTTTTCCTGTTCGGCCGCAGCGCCCGCCACAGCGCCTGGCAGTACCAGCAACGACTGGCTGACTGGAGCGCTCGCCCCGAGTTGCGGCCGAACCAGTGGCGGGTGTTTGGCCAGTTCATGGCGTTCGCCGACTCCATGCTCGACAAGCTCGACGTGTGGAACGGCAAGCTGAGCATCGAGCAAATCGAAATCATCGACCCGGCATTGCTGCGCAACCAGTTGCGCGGCACTCGCGGGCAGATGCTGGTGGGCGCGCACCTGGGCAACCTCGAAGTGTGCCGCGCATTGGCGGAAATCGGCGAGAAGGTCACGATGAACGTGCTGGTGCACACCAAGCACGCCGAGCATTTCAACCGGCTGCTGGGCGAAGCGGGGGCGACCAACCTGCGCCTGATTCAGGTCAGCGAGCTGGACCCGGTGATCATGCTGCAACTGCATGAGCGCCTGGAGCGCGGCGAGTGGCTGGCCATCGCCGGCGACCGTGTGCCGTTGCATGGCGGGCGCAGCGTGACCGTGGACTTCCTCGGCCACCCGGCGAAATTCCCGCAGGGGCCGTGGCTGCTGGCCGGCCTGTTGAAATGCCCGGTCAACCTGCTGCTGTGCCTGAAGAAGCCCGATGGCGACTATCGGCTGACCCTCGAACCGTTCGCTGACGCCATCACCTGGAAGCGCAGCGACCGCGAGCAGGTCATTCATCAGTGGGCCTCCCGCTATGCCGAGCGCCTGAGTCACTATTGCCTCGAAGCCCCTCAACAATGGTTCAACTTTTACCCTTTCTGGAAGACCGATGACGACGCCAACGCTTGAGCCGGTAACTTTCGGCGAACTCCCTTTGCGCATCGAAGACGTGCTGGCCCTGGCCAACCGTCAGGTGCCGACGCAGTTGCAAGGCGACCCCGAGTTCCGCCGGCGCATCGCCAAGGGCGCGCAATTCCTCGACTCCCTGCTGGACAAGGAAGGCGTGATCTATGGCGTGACCACCGGTTACGGCGACTCCTGCGTGGTGGCGGTGCCGCTGCATCACGTCGAAGCGCTGCCGCGTCATCTGTACACCTTCCATGGCTGCGGGCTGGGCAAACTGCTCGACGCCCAGGCCACTCGCGCCGTGCTGGCGGCGCGCTTGCAGTCGCTGTGCCACGGCGTGTCCGGCGTTCGGGTGGAATTGCTGGAGCGCCTGCAAGCGTTCCTCGAACACGACATCCTGCCGCTGATTCCGGAAGAAGGCTCGGTGGGCGCCAGCGGCGATCTGACGCCGTTGTCCTATGTCGCCGCGACCCTGTCCGGCGAGCGCGAAGTGATGTTCCGCGGCGAACGCCGCCAGGCCGCCGATGTGCATCGCGAACTCGGTTGGCAGCCGCTGGTGCTGCGACCCAAGGAAGCCCTGGCCCTGATGAACGGCACCGCCGTCATGACCGGCCTCGCTTGCCTGGCCTACGCCCGTGCCGATTACCTGCTGCAACTGGCCACGCGCATCACCGCGCTGAACGTGGTCGCCCTGCAAGGCAACCCGGAGCATTTCGACGAACGCCTGTTCGCCGCCAAGCCACACCCGGGGCAGATGCAAGTCGCCGCGTGGCTGCGCAAGGACCTGGCGATCGACGCGCCGACCGCACCGCTGCATCGCTTGCAGGACCGCTATTCCCTGCGCTGCGCGCCCCACGTCCTTGGCGTGCTGGCCGATAGCCTGAACTGGTTGCGGTCGTTCATCGAGGTTGAACTCAACAGCGCCAACGACAACCCGATCATCGATGCCGAGGCCGAACGCGTGCTGCACGGCGGGCATTTCTACGGCGGCCACATCGCGTTCGCCATGGACAGCCTGAAAAACCTCGTGGCCAACGTCGCCGACCTGCTGGATCGACAACTCGCGCTGCTGGTGGACGAGCGTTACAACCACGGTCTGCCGAGCAACCTGTCCGGCGCCAGCGCCGACCGCGCGATGCTCAACCACGGTTTCAAGGCGGTGCAGATCGGCACCAGCGCCTGGACTGCCGAAGCCTTGAAAAACACCATGCCGGCCAGCGTGTTCTCGCGCTCCACCGAGTGCCACAACCAGGACAAGGTGAGCATGGGCACCATTGCCGCCCGCGATGCGATTCGCGTACTGGAACTGACCGAACAGGTCGCCGCCGCCACGCTGCTGGCCGCCAACCAGGGCGTCTGGCTACGCGCCCAGGCCGAAGACGCCCGGCCGCTGCCACCGGCCCTGGCGGCCATGCACGAAGCACTGGCCCAGGACTTCCCGCCGGTCATCGAAGACCGCGCGCTGGAAGGCGAATTGCGCCTGTGCCTGCAACGTATCGCCGAACAACACTGGAGGCTGCATGCGTAGCAAGGGAGTGCTTCACACCGATACGGAAATCCTCGTGCCGTTCTTTGACGTCGACAGCATGAACGTCGTCTGGCACGGCCACTACGTGAAATACCTGGAAGTCGCCCGCTGCGCCTTGCTCGACAAGATCGGCCACAACTACAGCGCCATGTCCGACTCGGGCTATGCCTGGCCGGTGATCGACCTGCAGTTGCGCTACGTACGCGGCGCGGTGTTCGGCCAGAAGCTGAACGTGCGGGCCAATCTGGTGGAGTGGGAAAACCGTCTGAAGATCAACTACCTGATCAGTGACGTGGAAACCGGCGAACGCTTGACCCGCGCCGTTTCCGTGCAGGTGGCCGTCAACATGCACAACCGCGAAATGCAGCTGGCCTCGCCAAAGGTGTTCACCGACGCTGTCGAGAGGATGCTGGCATGATTGTCTGCCTACCCCGTTCCCCTGTGGGAGCGAGCCTGTCGAATCGTCGCACCGGCGCGATGGTCGTCAACGATGACGCTGGGCACCTGACACTCCGCGGCGCTCTCAGGTTTTTCGCGAGCAGGCTCGCGCCTACCGTGTTCTGCGTGTTGCTGGGCATTCCGGGACTGGCCAACGCCTTCGACCTGCAACAACTCAGCGATCAACTGGCCAAACCGGAGGTGATCCATGGCCAGTTCATCCAGGAAAAACACCTGCGTGCCTTGCCCCAACCACTGACCAGCAAGGGCACCTTTGTCCTGGCGAAAAACCACGGTCTGTTGTGGCTGCTCAAAACGCCGCTGCAACAGGATTACCGCATCACCGACCAAGGCATTGCCCGGCGCGATGCCAGCGGTTGGCAGATGTTGCCGGGCAAGAGCGCCGGGGCCGAGCAGAACCGTCTGTTCCTCGCCGTCCTGCAAGGCGATAGCAGCGGGCTGCAACGGGATTTCGAACTGTCGCTGAGCGGCGAAGCGCAGGACTGGCGACTGACGCTGGTGCCGCGCTCGATGCTGCTCAAGCAGGTGTTCACCCAGATCAACATCACCGGCGGCGAACGGGTGCACAGCATCGAGCTGCTGGAAACCCAGGGCGACAGCACCTTGTTGCGCATGCAGGACAGCACCAGCGCCCAACCGCTGAGCGACGGGGAGCAACATGACTTTGCCGAGTGAGCGCATGCTTCCACGGCTGTTCCTGGTCCTGCTGCTGGCGGTACTGGCGCTCGCCGGCTGGCAATGGCGAGACGGCGCGCCGCTGTCGGCCAACCTGATGGAACTGGTGCCCGGCACGACGCCGGACGCGCTGGAACTGCGCGCCGAACAACGCATGCAAGAACCGCTGAACCGCGAGATGCTGGTGCTGGTCGGCCATACCGACCGCCAGCAAGCCATCGCCATGGCGCAGAAACTGGGCGATCAATGGCAGGCCAGCGGGCTGTTCGAGAAGGTCCAGTGGAACCTGCAAGCCGACTTGCCGGCCTTGCGCACGCAACTGCTGCAAGGCCGACTGGCGATGCTGTCGGCAACAGATCGCCAGCAATTGATTGAGCACCCCGACGCCTTTATCCAGCAACGGGTGCAGGCGCTGTTCGACCCCTTCACCGGTTTCAGCCTGGTGTCGAGCCAGGACGACTGGCTCGGCCTGACCGGGCGCATCCAGAACAGCCAGCCGCAGCACGGTTCGGTGCAACTGGACATCGGCAGCGGTGCCTTGATCGCCGACGCCGATGGCAAGAGCTGGGTGCTGCTGCGCGCTCGAACCACCGGCAACGCCTTCGACATGAACCTGCCGCTGCAAGTGGCCGACCTGCTCCAGCACAGCCGTGAACAAGCGGCCGAGTCTGACGTGCAACTGCTCGCGGCCAGCGGCTTGCTGTACGCCGCCAACGGGCAACGACAAGCCGCCCGTGAGATGACCTGGGTCGGCGGCGGCGCCACGCTGGGGATTCTGTTGCTGCTGTTGCTGGCCTTCCGCCGCTGGCGCGTATTGCTGGCGTTTGTCCCGGTGCTGGTGGGCATGCTGTTCGGCGCGGTGGCTTGCGTGACGGTGTTCGGCCACATGCATGTGATGACGCTGGTGCTCGGTTCGAGCCTGATCGGCGTGGCGGTCGACTACCCGCTGCATTACCTGTCCAAGAGCTGGAGCCTGAAACCCTGGCACAGTTGGCCGGCCCTGCGCCTGACCCTGCCCGGTTTGACCCTGAGCCTGATCACCAGCGCCATCGGCTACCTGGCCCTGGCCTGGACGCCATTCCCGGCGCTGACGCAGATCGCGGTGTTCTCTGCGGCGGGTCTGCTGGGTGCCTATTTGTCCGCCGTGTGCCTGCTGCCGGCGTTGCTCAAGGGTGTAGAGCTGCGTCCGGCGCAATGGCCGTTGCGGGTTTGCGAGTTTTTGCTGGGAGTTCGTGAAGCGTTGCTCCAGCGCCTGCGCACGCCCGTGCTGTTTGCGCTGCTGATTGCCTTTTGCGTCGGCGGCCTGTTGCACCTCGGGACCCGCAATGACATTCGCCAATGGGTCGGCACACCGCAGCAATTGACTGACGAAGCCCAGACCATTGCCCGCATCACCGGCTATCAGCCCACCAGTCAGTTCTTCCTGGTGCGCGCGGCCAATCAACAGCAACTGCTCGAACGCCAGACCGCCCTGAGCGAACGCCTGGATCAACTGATCAACCTGAATAAGCTTCAGGGTTACCTGTCACTCAACCAACTGGTGAGCCCACCGAACGAACAACTTCACCTGCGCGAAGCGTTGAACGCTTTGCCGGGCGTCTGGCAGCCGCTGCTCGACGTCGGCGTGCCAGCCGAGGCGCTGCAAGCGGAGCTGAAAACCTTGCAGGCACTGCCCACCGAAGACATCGACGCCGTCCTGGCCGGGCCCCTGGCCGAACCTTATCGGGCGCTGTGGCTGGGGCCGACCGATGATGGCGTGGCGGCAATGGTCAGCCTGCAAGGCCTGAACAACCCGTCACTGCTGCGCATCCAGGCACTGGATCTGCCAGGGGTGCAGCTGGTCGACCGGCTCGGTGAACTGAACAACGTTTTCGCCGCCACCCAGATCAGTGCCGCCGAACTGAAGCTCGCCTCCTGCGCGCTGATCGTGCTGGTGCTGATGCTGCCGTTCGGCCTCGGCGGCGCGCTGCGCATCGTTTCCCTGCCGCTGCTGGCCGCGCTGTGCAGCCTCGCCAGCCTCGGCTGGCTGGGGCAGCCGTTGACCCTGTTCAGCCTGTTCGGCCTGCTGCTGGTGACGGCCATCAGCGTCGATTACGCGATCCTCATGCGTGAGCAGGTTGGCGGCGCCGCCGTGAGCCTGTTGGGCACGTTGCTGGCGGCGCTGACCACCTGGCTGTCGTTCGGCTTGCTGGCGGTGTCGAGCACGCCGGCGGTGAGCAACTTTGGTCTGTCGGTCAGCCTGGGCCTGATCTTCAGCTTCATGCTCGCCCCCTGGGCCGGAAAACACAGGCCATCACCCACCCTCGAGGAGCCGGCACAATGATGGTCGCGTTGTTTTGGGCGATGGCCATGGCGTTGTTCGCTGTGGCGACCCGACTGGGCCGGCATCTGGGCTTGATCCCGATCGTCAGCCAGTTGCTGCTGGCAACCCTCGGCCTACCGCTGCTGATGTACTTCTGGATCGAACCCCACTGGCAGTTGAGCGGTGCGGCGCTGGTGTCGCCGATCTGGCTGAAAAACCTTTACAGCCTGAGTTTCGCGCTGCTGCTGGGTTACATCCTCAGCGACGTGATCGACCTGCACCTGGATCGCCAGAGCCTGAAAATCGCCCTGCCGAGTTTCTGCATTCCGTTTGCCTGCGGCCTGGCCACGGCGTTCTGGCTGTTGCCGCCACAGCCGTGGATCAGCTCGCTGGCGGTCGGCCTGTTGTTCGCCATTACCGCGATTCCGGTGTTGTACCTGTACCTGCGGCATATCAACTACCCGCCCGCCGCCACCCGGCGCCTGGTGCAGACGGCGATCCTCATCGACCTCAGCTGCTGGACCCTGTTCGCCATCGCCCAGGGCACCCTGCACTTGAGCAGCCTGTTGCTGCCCTTGGCCGGCGCCTGTCTGCCGGTGCTGCTGCGCCTGCTCGGCCTGCGCCAGGCATGGCTGTACAGCGGATGCTTTTTCGCGCTGCTGGTGGTGGCCGAACACTACAAGCTCAACGCGCTGATTTTCGGTATCGGTTACCTGCTGCTGATGGCCGTGTTGAAGGCACCGCTGATACTGCCGTTTCCGGTTCGCTGGATGATTCTCCTGCAAACCTACATCGCCATCCCGCTGATCCTCACGTTCGGCATCGTGCAGATCAATGTGCACAGCGCCATGGACAGTCTTGGCTGGGTGCAACTGGCGGCCCTGCTGCTGTTGCCGATCGCCAGCAAAATGCTCGGTAACTGGCTCGGCCTCGGCTGGGCCGGCGCTTCGTTCCAGGGCGCCAGCCGCTGGCGGGAAAGCGTGTTACTGAACATTCGCGGCTTGAGCGAGATCGTATTTCTCAACCTGCTGTTGCAACAACAGCTCATCAGCCCGGCGCTGTACTTTGCGCTGATGCTGATGGGCCTGATCGCGACCCTGCTGCCGGCACTGGCCGGCATGCACCGGATTCCCCTGAAACCCGCCGCCCCGGCAAGGAGCCCCCATGCCAACCGTTGAAATGGAACGTCGCCAGATCGTGGTCATCGGTGCAGGCCCTTCGGGTGCCATCGCCGCCGCGCTGCTCAAACGCCAGGGTCATGATGTGCTGGTGATCGAGCGCCAGCATTTCCCACGGTTTTCCATTGGTGAAAGCCTGTTGGCGCACTGCCTGGATTTCGTCGAAGAGGCGGGCATGCTGGACGCCGTCAATGCGGCGGGATTCCAGGTGAAAACCGGTGCCGCGTTTGCCTGGGGCGAGCGTTACAGCGCTTTTGATTTCGGTGACACCTTTACCCAGGGCAAGCCGACGACCTTCCAGGTCCAGCGCGCCGATTTCGACAAGCTGCTGGCCGATCAGGCCGCGCTGCAAGGCGTGGAAATCCGCTACGGCGAAGCCATCGTCAGTGTCGAGGTCGATTTGCCGCATCCGCAACTCGGCGTGCGTCGCGAGGACGGCAGCGAGTACCGCATCGAGGCTGACTTCATGCTCGACGCCAGCGGTTACGGTCGTGTGCTGCCACGCCTGCTCGACCTCGAAGCGCCGTCGAATTTCCCGGTGCGCCAGGCGGTGTTCACCCATATCGAAGACGGCATCGACAGCCCGACCTTCGACCGCACCAAGATCCTCGTCACCACCCATCCGGACAAACGCGATGTCTGGTTCTGGACCATCCCGTTCAGCAACGGCCGCTGCTCGGTCGGCGTGGTCGCTGCCACGGAGCATTTCGAGGGCCGTACCGATAACCTGGACGATTGCCTGCGCGGTTTCATTGCCGAGACGCCCAGCCTGTCCGGCGTGCTGAACAACGCGGTGTGGGACACGCCCGCGCGGTCCATCGGCGGCTATTCGGCCAACGTCAAAAGCCTGCACGGGCCGGGCTTCGCGCTGCTGGGCAATGCCGCAGAGTTCCTCGACCCGGTGTTTTCGTCCGGCGTGACCATTGCCATGCGTTCGGCGAGCATGGCCGCCGGCGTCCTGCACCGGCAGTTGCAAGGCGAAACCGTCGACTGGGAAAAGGAATTCGCCAAGCCGCTCAAGCGCGGGGTCGATACCTTTCGTTGCTACGTCGAGGGCTGGTACGCCGGGACCTTCCAGGACGTGATTTACCACGAGGGCAGCGCCGGGGAGATCCGCCGTATGATCAGCTCGATTCTGGCCGGCTACGCCTGGGACGAGCGCAACCCGTTCGTCAGCGAAGCCAAACGCCGCCTGAAAGTGATTTCCCAACTCTGCGCACGGGATGCGACATGAGCTACTTGAGCGACAACTACGTCGAAGAAACCCGTTTCGGCCTGTGGTTCCTGCGCAGCTACACCTGGCAGTACCGCGTGCTGCGGGTGGCGATCGACGATTTGCGGAGCCTGTTCAGCGAGGCGCTGCCGAGCCATCCGGTGCTGCTGGACGCTGGCTGCGGTCAAGGCAAGTCATTCAAGCACCTGCAGCAGACATTCATGCCCGGACGTCTGATTGGCGTGGATGCCGACCCCCACAGCCTGAACCAGAGCCGTGAAGAAGCGGTCTATCAGGGTATTGCCGTGGAGTTGATCGGCAGCGACTGCGCCACCCTTGCCGTACCGGACGCCAGCGTCGACCTGCTGTTCTGTCACCAGACGTTCCATCATCTGGTGGAACAGGAAAAGGCGCTGGCCGAGTTCTACCGTGTGCTCAAGCCGGGCGGCTACCTGATGTTCGCCGAATCCACCGAGGCTTACATCGATACCTGGGTGATTCGCTGGTTGTTCCGGCATCCGATGCACGTGCAAAAAAGTGCCGCACAGTACCTGGAGATGATCCGAGGCCAGGGTTTTGAATTCGGTCCGCACAATGTGTCTTATCCGTACCTGTGGTGGAGCCGCGCCAAGGATTTCGGTCTGTTGGAACGCTTGGGTCTATGCCAGCCAAAACCCTTTGGCCAACGGGAAGAAACCCTGGTCAACGTGGTGGCGCGCAAACCGTTGAAAGGTGGAATTTGATGCTCACCATCCGTCACTCAGCATGCATGACCTGTGGGAGCGAGCCTGCTCGCGATAGCGGTGGATCAGTCACCCTGAATGCCGACTGGAATGCCGTCATCGCGAGCAGGCTCGCTCCCACAGGGATAGCGGGTGTTCTGCGATTTTTGCTGGTTGCCGCAGCCCTGCTGCTCAGCGCCTGCGCCAGCCAGCCGCCGCTGCCCGCGCAAACCCCGGACCTGTCGTTGCCGCTGCAACTGCATATCCAGCGCCTGCAGGCCGAACAACGCCAGGACTGGGTGCTGGTGATCCAGCGTGAAGGCCCGGGCATTCGCTGGTCGATGATGGACCTGCTGGGCATCCCGCAGGCACGCCAGAAGCTGGTCGACGGAACCTGGCACGCCGACGGCCTGCTGCCGCCCAACCCCGAAGCCCGGGAGCTGTTCGCGGCGCTGCTGTTTGCCCTGACGCCCAAGGACGAGTTACAGGGCAACTATCCCGCTGCCTGGCAACATGGCGCGCAACGCTCCCTGCCCGAACGCTGGGACGTTCGTTATTCACAACCGATGAGCTTTGAATTGAACCTGCCCAAAGGCCCGAAATACCAAGTCACGCCCCTGAGCGGGGAGGCACCATGACCGCCTACCTGAACGCCCTCGGCGTGATCTGCGCCCTGGGCCGCGACAAGCAGGAAGTCGCGCGCAACCTGTTTGCCGGCGATTGCTCCGGCATGCGCAGCGAAGCCGGCTGGGTACCGGAGCGGTCGTTGCCGGTGGGCGCGGTCGCAGGCGAGCTGGCGGCGATTCCACCCGAGTTGATCCGGCAGCGCAGCCGCAACAACCAATTGCTGCTGGAAGCCGCCCTGCAAATTCGCCCGGACATCGATCGCGCGATCCAGACCTACGGCCGCGATCGCATCGGCATCGTGCTGGGCACCAGCACCTCGGGCATCGACGAAGCCAGCCAGGGCCTGGCCCACTACATTCGCGACCAACAGTTCCCGGCCGACTACGACTACCAACAACAGGAACTCGGTGCACCGGCCAATTTCCTCGCCGACTGGCTGCAGGTGAGCGGGCCGGCCTACGTGATCTCCACGGCCTGCACCTCCAGCGCCCGTGCCCTGATGAGCGCCCAGCGTCTGCTGGACCTGGGCGTGTGCGATGTGGTGCTGTGCGGGGGTGTCGACACCCTCTGCAAGCTGACCCTCAACGGTTTCTCGGCGCTGGAAGCGGTGTCCGGGCAGCGCTGCAACCCGTTTTCGCGCCACCGCAACGGCATCAACATCGGCGAAGCCGCCGTGCTGTTCCTGATGAGCAAGCAGCCCGGCGACGGTCAACCGATTGCCCTGCTGGGCAGCGGCGCCAGCTCGGATGCGCATCACATTTCCGCACCGGAACCGAGCGGCCGTGGAGCTCAGGAAGCGATGCGCAAAGCCTTGAATCGCGCCGGACTGCAACCGCAACAGATCGGCTACCTGAACCTGCACGGCACCGCCACCCCACACAACGACGCCATGGAAAGCCATGCCGTCGCGGCCGTGTTCCCTGAAGGGGTGCCCTGCTCTTCGACCAAACCCATGACCGGCCACACCCTCGGTGCCGCCGGGGCGCTGGAAGCGGCGTTCTGCTGGTTGAGCCTGAGCACCGGCAATCGCGAGCACGCTTTGCCGCCGCACATCTGGGACGGCCAGGCGGACCCTGAACTGCCCGCCCTGAATTGGGTGACCCCGGCCACGCGCCTGTCGTCCATTGGTCCCCGCTACCTGATGAGCAACTCCTTCGCTTTCGGTGGCAACAACGTCAGCCTGATTATCGGAGACGCCCCATGATTGACTGGCCGCTCGCCGAACTGCTGCCCCACGCTGGCGACATGATCCTCATCGAACAGATCCTGGCGTTCGATGAAGAGCAGATCCACACGCGCCTCACCGTCAGGCCCGATGGCCTGTTCAGCCAGCCGGACGGCAGCCTGCCGGCCTGGGTCGGCATCGAACTGATGGCCCAGAGCGTCGCCGCCTTCGCCGGTTGCCATGCGCGCCAGCGCGGTGATGCCGTAGCGCTCGGCTTCCTGCTCGGCAGTCGTAAATTCGAATGCAATGTCGAAAGCTTCCCGGCCGGCACCGAGCTGACCATCCACGGCCTCCGCTCGCTCGAAGACGATAACGGCATGGGCGTGTTCGAATGCCACATCAATGCGCCGGGCATTCACGCCACCGCCCGTCTGAATGTGTATCGCCCGCCCCAGCCGACTCAATATCTTTCAGAGCCCGAAGGCTCTTCACAAGGAACACAACCATGACTGAATCCGTACTGGTCACCGGTTCCAGCCGTGGTATCGGCCGCGCCATCGCCCTGCGCCTGGCCCAGGCCGGGCATGACATCGTGTTGCATTGCCGCAGCGGCCTGGCAGACGCCGAAGCCGTGAAGGCCGAGATCGAAGCCTTGGGGCGCCAGGCCCGCATCCTGCAATTCGACGTGGCCGACCGCGCCCGCTGCAAAGCCATCCTTGAAGCCGACGTCGAGACCCACGGCGCCTATTACGGCGTGGTGCTCAACGCCGGCCTGACGCGCGACGGTGCTTTTCCGGCCCTGAGCGAGGATGATTGGGATGTGGTGATGCGCACCAACCTCGACGGTTTCTACAACGTGCTGCACCCGGTGATGATGCCGATGATCCGTCGTCGCGCCGCCGGGCGAATTGTCTGCATTACCTCGGTGTCCGGGCTGATCGGCAACCGTGGCCAGGTCAACTACAGCGCCTCGAAGGCCGGGTTGATCGGCGCGGCGAAGGCGTTGGCTATCGAGTTGGGCAAGCGCAAAATTACCGTCAACTGTGTCGCACCCGGCCTGATCGACACGGCCATGCTCGATGAAAACGTGCCGGTGGAAGAACTGATGAAAATGATCCCTGCTCAACGCATGGGCACCCCTGAAGAGGTGGCCAGCGCGGTGAATTTCCTGATGTCGGCGGAAGCCTCGTACATCACCCGGCAGGTTCTGGCCGTCAACGGAGGCCTGTGCTGATGAAGCGCGTCGTCGTCACCGGCATGGCCGGCATCACGTCCCTGGGCAGCGATTGGGAAACCATCGTCGGCCACTTCGCGGCCAACCGCAGCGGCATCCGGCGCATGGACGAATGGGATCGCTTTACCGAACTCAACACCCGTCTGGCCGGCCCCATCGACGACTTCAAGGTGCCAAGCCACTGGACGCGCAAACAACTGCGCAGCATGGGCCGGGTGTCGCGGCTTGCCGTGGGTGCGGCGGAGATGGCGCTGGCCGACGCCGGGCTGTTGGGCGACGAATCGATCAAGGACGGACGCATGGGCGTCGCCTGCGGCTCATCGACCGGCAGCACCGACGAGATCAAGGCGTTCGGCAACATGCTGCTCAACTCGGTCGCCGAGGGCCTGAACGCCAACTCCTACGTGCGCATGATGCCGCACACCACGGCCGCCAATATCAGCATTTTCTTCGGCCTCACCGGCCGCCTGATCCCGACGTCCAGCGCCTGCACCAGCGGCAGCCAGGGCATCGGCTATGCCTATGAAGCGATCAAGTTCGGACGCCTGCCATTGATGCTGGCCGGCGGCGCCGAAGAACTGTGCCCGACCGAAGCCATGGTCTTCGATGCGCTCTACGCCACCAGCCTGAAAAACGACGCCCCGCAAACCAGCCCGCGCCCCTACGACAAGGGCCGCGATGGCCTGGTAATCGGTGAGGGCGGCGGCATGCTGGTGCTGGAGGAGCTGGAGCACGCCCTGGCCCGTGGCGCGCACATCCATGCCGAGATCGTCGGTTTCGGCAGCAACGCCGACGGCCAGCACACCACCCGTCCGGAGCTAGTCACCATGCGCCGGGCCATGGAACTGGCGCTGGAAGACGCCGGACTCAAGCCGTCGGACATCGGCTACGTCAACGGCCACGGCACCGCCACCGAACAGGGCGACATCGCCGAAACCCTGGCCACCAGCAGCCTGTTCGGCGAGCACATGCCGATCAGCTCGCAAAAAAGCTTCCTCGGCCACACCCTCGGCGCCTGCGGTGCACTGGAATCCTGGTTCAGCATCGAAATGATGAACCGCGACCTGTACGTCCACACCCTCAACCTCGACGAAGTCGACCCGCACTGCGGCAAGCTGGATTACCTGCGCGGCGAGTTTCGGCAGATGAGCAACCAGTACGTGATGAACAACAACTTTGCGTTTGGCGGGGTGAATACTTCGTTGATTTTCAAGCGCTGGGCGTAAGCAATATCCTTCTTTGTAGGAGCGAGCCCTGCTCGCGAAAGACGTCCGAACGCCGCGGTCATTCAGGCACCACGCGTTATCATTGACGTCCATCGTCGGAACGCCGCCCGGAGCAAGCTCGCTCCTACAATGGTTATGGTGGGTCGAGTGTATCCAGCACCCGGTTCACCGCCAGCTCTCCCAGCATG
Organism: Pseudomonas sp. MIL9; assembly: GCF_016887925.1. Classification (NCBI taxonomy): domain Bacteria; kingdom Pseudomonadati; phylum Pseudomonadota; class Gammaproteobacteria; order Pseudomonadales; family Pseudomonadaceae; genus Pseudomonas; species Pseudomonas sp. MIL9. The sequence continues at coordinate 41,627 of NZ_JAFEHE010000008.1, forward strand.
ATCAATTGCTGGATCCCCACCAGGGTGTCGCTCTGCGACCCCTTCAGGTACCTGGCGAAATCCATGGCCATCACGTTGGCGGAGGCCAGGGACACACAGGCGTGTTCCAGCAGGGTGTGGTTGTCGATATCGGGGTCGATGAGGAAGATGCTGTTCGGCCGGTGTGGCGCGTGCGGGCCGGTGTCCGGTGAATTGTCTGAATCGGTCATGATTAAGCGTCCTGTAGCAGATCGGGCCGACACCTCATCGCGACTCATCAAAAGGGTGGCAGCTGTACGCAGGTTAGTAGACCGGCCGATGTACCCCGGCGCGCCCGAAGACGCCCTGCGCACGGCTGCCATCAAGGGCAGGTACGGGAATACCTGCCTATCAGGAGCGCTAATGCGCTTACTTCGGAACGGGCTACTAAACCCGATCACTGACCATCAGTGACGCCGATCAAGTTAGCGATGGCCCCCGAAGCGCACAAGCCGGCGGATTCTGGAGTAGTTGTAAGTCCTGACGCAAGGCGCCGTAGCCTCCCTGCATATACGTTCGGAAACGTCCTACAAACACCATTGAAACAACAATGAGCCTGAGCCGGCTTGCCGGCGAAAGCGGCGCGTCAGGCGAAGTAGATGCCGGCGGACATACCGCCTTCGCCGACAAGCCGGCTCCTACAGGTCCGACGGAAAAACGTCCGGGTACTTACTGCGCTTGAATCAACTTACTTTCAGTCACGCCCGCACGGCCGGTTTTGTCATCGACAACTTGCAGGCTATTGCGGGCCTTGATGAAGCCCATTTTCACTTCCTGCCAGACAAAGTAGTTTTTGCCCGGTTCTGCGTTGAGCTTCAGTTCCGAATCGTTTTCCGCCGAAGAGACCAGCGTTTGCTGGCCAGCCGGGACCGCTAACATCAGGTAGGACTTGGCAACTGTCTCACCCACGGGTTTGCCATTGAGCGTGACTGGCATTTTCACGCCGGCGCCCATGCTCTCGTTGCGATAAACGTAGATATTGGCTTTGCCCGAAGTCACCTGGAACGTCTTGGCCTGAGCGTCCTGAGAGTCATCGGCCATTTTTACCGAAGCACATCCAGCGGTCAGCGCAGCCAACGCCAGCAAAGCGGTGAAGGTTAGTTGCTTGAACATCCTGTATCTCCATGGTTTTTGAGCAGTCCGAAGACGGTTATCGGCCATACTCAAAAAAAATGAAGCGCCATGGCGTCAGGCACTCAGTCAACCTATGCGTCCCGCTGTTCCTGCCTGGGTCATTGATCGAGTCTATTCAACGACCAAGCCGGATCCGGTACTTGAAATGTCCCCGATACAACGGTTTGCTCACGCCCCTAACCCCTCAACCTTCCTCGTCAACAACTCCACAAACGCCCTCGCCATCGGCGATTTCTGATCCTTGCGCTGCACCAGCCACACCGCCGACACCGCCGCCGGGTCGAGCAAGGGTCGATAGACCACGCCATCGATGCGCATCCGCTGGTAGGACGCCGGCAACACCGAGACACCGAGTCCCGCCGCCACCAAGCCGATGATGGTCATCGCCTCACCGGCCTCCTGGGCGAAGTGCGGGCTGAAGCCGGCATCGCGGGCCAGGCTGAGGAGTTGTGCATACAGGCCGCTGCCGTAGCTGCGCGGGAAAAACACGAAAGGCTCGAGGGCCAGGGCCGACAGGAACAAGCCCTCTTCACTGTCCTTGACCAACGGGTGCTTGGCGCTGAGCACCGCCACCAGCGGTTCGCGCATCAGCTCCACCACGCTGAGGGAGTCCGGCAGGCCCAATGGCCGCATGATCCCGACCTCGATCGATTCGTCCACCAGCGCATCGGCCACTTGGGTGCTGCTCATTTCCCGCAGGTTCAGGTGCACCGCCGGGAAACGCTGGCGAAACGAGAAAATCGCCTGGGGAATGGTCGAGTTGAACGGTGCCGACGAGGTGAAACCGATCTTCAATTCACCCAACTCACCGAGCTGGGCCCGGCGGGCGACATCCGCCGCTTTGTCGACCTGGGCCAACACCAGCCGCGCCTCTTCGAGAAAGAGTCGACCGGCCTCGCTCAGCTCGACCCGACGATTGGTACGTTCGAACAATCGCGCCCCGACCTCTTGCTCCAGCGCCTGAATCTGCTGGCTCAGCGGTGGTTGCGAGATGCCCAGCACCTGTGCGGCGCGGCCGAAATGCAGTTCTTCGGCGACGGCGATGAAGTAGCGCAGATGACGCAATTCCATGGGATTTCCATTAGGTCGTAAAAGCTATCAAACAGGTCGAACAATATATTTGATTGAATCATTAGCCAGCTATATGCTTTTTTCATTGCCTGACCGGCTGCGCCCCTCCGAGGTCCAACGTGAAAACTGCTGTCGCCCCACTTGCCCATGAAGTTCCGCCTGCCGTACAGGACGATGTCGTCGCTGAACTCAAGGAGATCTACATCGAAAAAGGCACGCCGGCGTTCATGCGCACGGTGCTGGCGCTGTTCTGCGGCGGTTTCGCAACCTTTGCCCTGCTGTACTGCGTGCAGCCGATGATGCCGCTGTTGTCCCACGAATATTCGATCAACGCGGCACAGAGCAGCCTGATCCTGTCGGTGGCCACCGGCATGCTTGCCATCGGCCTGCTGATCACCGGCCCCCTCTCCGACCGCGTCGGGCGCAAACCGGTGATGGTCGCGGCGTTGTTCGCCGCCGCACTGTGCACCATCGCCAGTTCGATGATGCCCAGCTGGCACGGGGTGCTGCTGATGCGCGCATTGATCGGTTTGTCGCTGAGTGGCCTGGCGGCGGTGGCCATGACCTATCTGAGCGAAGAAATTCACCCGCATCACATCGGCCTGGCGATGGGCCTGTACATCGGCGGCAACGCCATCGGCGGGATGAGCGGGCGACTGATTACCGGGGTGTTGATCGACTTCGTCAGCTGGCACACGGCGATGCTGGTGATCGGTGGCCTGGCGTTCATTGCGGCGGCGGTGTTCTGGAAAATCCTCCCGGAATCGCGCAACTTCCGCGCCCGCTCATTGCACCCGCGCAGCCTGCTCGATGGCTTCACCATGCACTTTCGCGACGCCGGGCTGCCGCTGCTGTTTCTCGAAGCCTTCGTGTTGATGGGCGCGTTCGTCACGCTGTTCAACTACATCGGTTATCGCCTGCTGGCCGAGCCGTACCACATGGAGCAGGCCTTCGTCGGGCTGCTGTCGGTGGTATACCTGTCGGGTATCTACAGTTCGGCGAAAATCGGCTCGCTGGCCGACAAACTCGGCCGGCGCAAGGTGCTCTGGAGCACCATCGTGCTGATGCTCGCCGGTCTTGCCCTGACGATGTTCACCGCGCTGCCGCTGGTGATCTTCGGCATGCTGGTGTTCACCTTCGGCTTCTTCGCCGCCCACTCCGTGGCCAGCAGCTGGATCGGCCGCCGCGCCACCAAGGCCAAGGGCCAGGCATCGTCGCTGTACCTGTTCAGCTACTACGCCGGGTCGAGCATTGCCGGCACGGCGGGCGGCGTGTTCTGGCACCTGGGCGGCTGGAACGGTATCGGTTTGTTCATCGGCGGGTTGCTGTTGGTGGCGCTGCTGGTCGCGCTGAAACTGGCGAAGTTGCCGCCGTTGCCGGGAACCGGCGCGACTATCTGAGCACCATCCTCGCCTCCAGCACGGCGTCGCGCTTTTCCAGGGTCAACGATTGCAGCGCAATACCGTCACGTTCGATGCGGTCCAGCCATGGCAGCAATGTCATGGCGTCGCCACTGACGGTCAGGCGCAGCAGGTCGTTGTCGCTGTTCATCTGCTGCAACTCAAGCCCCGCCGTGGCTGCGCTTTCGCTGATGCGCAACGACAGGGGCTGATCGGCCGGTTTTGGCACATGACTGCGCGGTCGCGCCTGTTGCAGTCGGGCCGCCAGCGCCAGCTGCTGTTGATACTGACGCTCAGCCGTCATCAGTCGTTGTTGCGTCGGCTGCCAGACCAGACCGAACGCCGCGACACTCAGGACAAACACACTCAGCCCCCCTAGCAGCCGCTGCTCTCGAATGGACAGACGCTGCCAGCGCTGTAACGTCGCCGCTTTAATCTCGCTTGGCTTCATGCCTCTTGCTCCACGGTCAGGGTCGCCTGCACCCGGTTTTGGTCCTTGCTCGCGTTGTCGATGCGCACAGACGTGCCTTGTTGCCGCCCACGCTCGCGCAGCAACTCCAGCTCGGCAAAGCTGTTGGCGGTCAGCTGGATTTTCCAGCCGTCACCCTGGCGAAACTCGATGCGCTGGACTTCGACCGGACTGGCGCCAATGACTTGCTCGACCAGATTGACCAGGCCGGCGATACGGCTGTGCTGCGGCTCCGTGCCTTGGGCTTGCAGGGCGCCGAGTTGGGCCGCCAGATCGACAATGCGTGTCTGTTCCGGGTACAGCGCCTTGAACTGCTGTTCGTTGCGGCTGTGGAGCTCACGGCCCTGGCTTTCGAGAAAGTGGATTCGTACTTCACTGGCGCCCCAGTCCAGCGCCAACAGTAGCGCCACAGCCAACCCGCCGAGACGCCAGGGCAGGCGATTGCGCTGCCGGGCAAAATCACCGTGCAGCAGATTGATGGCCTGTGGCGACGCCAGGGTCAGCCATTGATCCGCATCGGCCATCTCCTGTCGTTCGTCACACCACCCAATATCGATGGGCAGCGCCGGCTTGAGCAGGGCCAGCCCGTCCTCGGTCAATGTCAGACGAGCGGGCAAACCGCCGCCGAGCATCCAGCGACCGAACCACCAGACGCCGAGCGCCTGGCCCTGCGGCAACCGGTCCGCATCGACGAAGACCGAACGCACTTCGATGCCCACCTCTTTCAGCAACTGGAGCACGGCAGCGAAGCGTTCGCGATCGATCACCATCACCGGATAACGCCCTTTTGGGTCACGAGCGCCGACGCTCAGGTGCAGTTTTTCCAGCGTTTCTCCCAGCTGCTCTTCAACGGCGAAGGCGATGGCTTGTGCAGCGGGTCGACGCCTGGAGGGCCAGGGCTCGCTGCGCACCCAGCTGCAGAGTTCCATGGGCAACAACAGGTCGACGGCTTGCCCCTTCAGTTCCGGCGCCGCCTGGTTCAGCGGCATGATCTGTCGTTGGCCGGTCGACGACCAGACACAACAGGGCCAGTCGAGCGACGGCGCGGCCAGGCCTTCGGCCGTCAGGTAGAGCCAGGTTTTCATGGAATTATCTCGTGGGGATTCGACGGCAGCACACGCCGTTGCAGGATCTTCAGCTGGCGTGTTTTGGGATCGCGTTCGACATCGGTGGCCAGGCGCAAACGGCTTTGCCCCTGGGTCACCTGGACCGTGATCCGGTACCAGCGGCTATCGATGCCCAGGCCATGGCTGCTCAAACCCAAACCTTCAAGCGTCGGGTCTTGGGTGAAGGCCTGAACGCTCGGCCAGGGTGTTGTCGAGCGCTGACGCAGCAACGCGGCTACGGTGGCCGCGTCGAGGCCGTCGATTGATCGCAAGACTATTTCCGGGGCCGTATTGATGTTCAGCGCGGCCTCTTTGGGCAAGGTAGCGATCCAAGGCTCCAGCCGACGCAGTCGTTCACCGTCGATACCCGGCAGCAGGCGCAGTTGACTCGTTTCTCGCAACGCGCCCACCTGCGCCAATGGCAGTGCAGGTATTTCGAGCAATGCCAGCAGGCGATGCCAGCGATTGAGCGTGACCTGATCGATCTGCCCCTGAATCAACAGGGCATTGACGTTGAAACGCCCGGCCAGGTCCTCGACCGCCACCCGTACTTGCGTGTCTTCAACCTCGTAACCACGGACAGTCGCCCAATCCTGAGTCAGATCGACCGTGTTCCCTGCCGCTTGCCCGGCGTCCTGCAACCGCAGCAACGTCCAGGTTTCGTTGGCCAGGGCGACTTGCTTCAAGTGCATCTGCTGCAGCTGCTGAGCGGTGCTTTGCAGCAACAGCCGATGGCTGCGCAGCACCCCGCCGATGATCAACAGGGCCAGGCTCATGACCAGCAAGACACTGATCAAGGCCATGCCACGCTGACTGGTCTTCATGGCCAGGCCCCCGGCAACAACAGCACCCGGCGGATCGACTCGAAACGGCCTGTCGACAGCTGCACTTCCAGCGCCAAGGGGGCATCGACCGCCTGACCGGTCGGCCAATCGCTGCGCCAACCGGCCTGGCGATCGAACAGGCGCCAGCTCAAGTGCCGGACATCCTCGAGCAGTTTTTGCCGCTGCTCGATCGGCGTGCCTTCGGCTCGACTGTCACGCCACAACGCGCCGTTGTCGAGGCGATAGGTCAGCGCTTGGCGTTCGCTGCGCGCTTGATCCAGTGGGTTGCGCCAGTTGCCGCGCTGCAATTGCAGCTGCGTTTGCCCAAGCATGATCGGCTGTTCGGTGACGTGCAGCAGATCGCGCTCGATCACCGCCACGGCGCGTTGCAGACGTCTGAACTCAGCTTCGTGGACCGTGGTGCCGCGCTGAACGCGCACCACCCCGTCGAACAGCGTCCAGCTGGCCAGCCCCAACAGGGCGAAGATCGCCAAGGCGATCACCAACTCCAGCAAGGTGAACCCGGCCTGCTTATTCATGGCGATTGGGTATCCAGCCACTGGCGCGGTGCAGCACCTGCTCGCGACCGGCAAGGCTGACCTCGACATCGACTTCGAGCAGACGCGGGTCGCTGCCGATGCGGGTGCGCTGTCGTACGACCCAGTCACGCCGATCCATGTGCACAAGCCGCTGTTGCGGCCCAAAGGCCGGCGTGGATTGCAGGCGTAATTCGGCCAAAGCATTGTCCGCCACCCAGGCCGCTATCAGGCGCTCCTCGACCACTGCAGCCTGCTTCACGACGTATTGGCTCGCCGACAGAACGGCCGTCGCCAGGGTGGCGAATATCGCCAGGGCCACCATGATTTCCAGCAGGGTGAATCCGTCCATGCGAGGCCTGCTCGACGGCCTAGCCATCGATCACCGCCTCACTGATACCGTCGCTGGACAGGATCAACCAGTCCCTGCCCCGGGTCTCGAATGTCAGGGTGAAGGCGCTGGTTTCATCGCTGCTGAGCATCAGCAATTGCGGAGGGCCTTCGTCGGCGCCGAGGCTCACGGAATAACCGTCGTGTTTCAGGCGCAGGCGCAGATGGTCGGGCCATCGATACAATGCCGACACCGGTTCCCAGCCGCGCACACCGAGCCGCATCGCCCGGTAGCCGTCGGTACTCAGGCGCACCCCATGCTCCTGGCTTTCGAGCACCGCCTGCTGGCGTAGCTGCCGAATCATGCCCGCGAGCGCATCCGCTTCCTGCCTGGCCTGACGCGCCGGGTTCATGCCGGTGGCGAAACTCACCATGCCCACCAGCACGCCGATCAACACGATCACGATCATCAATTCGAGCAAGGTAAACCCCCGGCAGCGACGTGGCATGGCTCACCCACCCCAGTTGCCGATGTCAGCCGCATGCCCTTCGCCACCGACCACGCCGTCGGAACCCAGGGAGTACAGGTCATAGCCGCCATCGGCCGATTTCACGCCGGGGTTGAGGTACTGATAGGGCGTGTTCCACGGATCGACGGGCAGACTTTTCAAGTAGCCCTGAGGGTTCCAGTTGCGCGCCGCCGGCAGCCCGGACGGACGCTTGACCAAGGCTTCCAGCCCCTGTTGGGTCGAGGGGTACTGGAAGTTGTCGAGGCGATACATTTCAAGGGCGGTGCCGATGGCCTGGATATCGACTTTGGCGGCGGTGACTTTGGCTTGATCGGGACGGCTCATGAACTGCGGCACCACGATGGCCCCGAGAATGCCGATGATGACCACCACCACCATGATTTCGATCAGGGTAAAACCGCGCTGGGATGTTCTGCGATGTAGGGCGTTCAAGGTCAATTCACCAATTGGTTGAGGCTGAGAATCGGGAGCAGGATGGCCAGCACAATGAGCAACACGACGCCCCCCATCAGCACGAGCATGGCCGGTTCGAACAGGCTGACCACCAGGGCGATGCGCGCTGCCAGGCTGCTTTCCTGTTGTTCGGCGGCGCGGGCCAGCATGCGGTCGAGTTCGCCGGCCCGTTCGCCACTGGCGATCATGTGCAGCATCATCGGCGGGATGTCGCCGCTCAGTTCCAGGCCACGGGTCAGGGTCCCGCCTTCGCGGACCGAGCGGGCCACGTCGGCCATGCGTGCGCGAATGGTCAGGTTGCCGATGACGGCGGCGGCGATTTCCAGGGCGTCGACCAGCGGCACTGCGCTTTTACCGAGGATGGCCAGGGTGCTGGCGAACCGCGCGGCCTCCATCGCCCGCAGCACTTCGCCGATCACCGGCAGGTTCAACATCAGGCGATGCCAACGCAGCTGCCAGGTCGGCTGACGCAGGCTCCAGCGCCAGACACCCACCACCATCGCGATCACGCCGAGCAACATCAGGCCATGGCTGCGCAGCCCGTCGCTGGCGCTGATCAGCGCTCGGGTCAGCCACGGCAGTGCCTGACCACTGTCGACAAAAATTTTCACCACGTCCGGCACCACGTAACCGAGCAGAAAACCGACGATCACCACGCTGGCCAGCATCAGAATCGCCGGGTAGACCAAGGCCATCTGGATCTTTTGCCGCGAGGCCTGACGCGCCTGGGTGTACGCAGCCAGTTGCTCCAGCACATGGCCCAGATGACCGGAGCGCTCACCCGCAGCGACCGTGGCGCGGAACAGTTCGGGGAAGGCCCTGGGGAACTGAGCCAAGGCTGTGGCCAGCGCATGGCCCTCCATCACTCGACTTCTGACGGCCGACAACAGGCCGGCCACCCGACGTTTGGCACTCTGTTTGGCCACCGCATCGAGGGCTTCCTCCAGCGGCAGACCGGCCTGGACCAAGGTGGACAGTTGCAGTGTCAGCAACGCCAGGTCGGCGGCACTCAAGCGGCCAGTGCCATGGGACGACTTCGTGCCCCCAGCGACGCGGATTTCACTCACATCACGCGGCCACAAGCCGCGCTCGCGTAACAACTGCCGGGCATGTCGAGGACTGTCAGCCTCAAGCCGCCCCTTGCAAGGGCGACCCTGGGCGTCGTCGGCGCGGTAGTCGAATGTCGGCATGCCTTAGTCCTCCCGAGTCACACGCAGCAACTCGTCGAGACTGGTCAGGCCGTCGATCACCCGCTGCCGACCGTCCTGAAACAGACTCTGCGATACCTTGCGCGCCTCGCCGAGCAACGCCTGTTCGCTGCCCCCCTGATGGATCAGCGCCGAAATGGCCGGCGTCACACTGATCAATTCGTAGATACCGATGCGCCCGCGATAACCGTGCTGGCACTGGTCACAGCCCACGGCCCGGAACAACTGCAAGGGCGCCGTCGCGTCATACCCCAGCCGCAGGCGGGTGGCTGCGTCAGCGCTATAAGGCGCCTTGCAATGTGGACACAAGGTGCGCAGCAGGCGTTGGGCCAGAATGCCCACCAGTGAAGAGGCCAGCAGGTAGGCATCGACGCCCATATCGACCAGCCGCGTGACTGCGCCGACCGCGCTGTTGGTGTGCAATGTCGAAAGCACGAGATGACCGGTGAGCGAGGCCTGCACGGCGATTTCCGCCGTCTCGCGATCACGGATTTCGCCGACCATCACCACGTCCGGGTCCTGGCGCAGAATCGCCCGCAAACCACGGGCAAAGGTCATGTCCACCTTCGGATTGACCGGCATCTGGCCGACGCCCGGCAGGTGATATTCGATGGGGTCTTCGACGGTAAGGATGTTGCGCGTCTGGTCGTTCAGGCTGCTCAACGCGGCGTACAGACTGGTGGTCTTGCCGGAGCCGGTGGGCCCGGTGACCAGCAGGATGCCGTGGGGTTTGCCGAGCAGTTCGCGCAGGGCTGCCAGGGTGCGGTCCGGCATGCCCAGGCGCTGCAATTCGAGGCGCCCGGCCTGTTTGTCGAGCAGGCGCAATACCACTCGTTCACCGTGCGCCGATGGCAGGGTCGAGACCCGCACGTCCACTTCATGCCCGGCCAGCCGCAGGGCCATGCGGCCATCCTGGGGCACGCGCTTTTCCGCGATATCCAGCCGCGCCATGACCTTGATTCGCGACACCAGCAGAGTCGCCAGTTCTCGCCGCGGCCGGAGCATTTCGCGCAATTGCCCATCGACGCGCATGCGCACCGACAGGTACTGCTCGAAGGTTTCCAGGTGCACATCCGAGGCCTGTTCGCGTACGGCTTCGCTGAGCAGCGCGTTGATCAGGCGAATGATCGGCGCATCGCCCTGCTGCTCCAGCAAGTCGGCGGTTTGCGGCACCTGATCCACCAGACTGAGCAAGTCCAAGTCGTCATCCAGTCCTTGAGCGACCTGTTCCGCCGCGCTCTGACCTTCGCGGTACGCCGCCGCCAGACGTTCGGCAAATACCGGCGGTGGCAGCAGCCGCAGCGGCAGTTCCCGACCGTATAACCGCCGCGCTTCGGCCAGCGCGGTGAGCGGTGTATCGGCACGCAGCGCCAGCCCCCACTCGTCACCGTCGCGCTCCAACAAGACACCGAAACGCCGGGCGAAACCGAACGGCAGCGGCTGGTAAACATCGCTCACACCGGTCATGGCGTACTCGGCGCTGGCTTGCGCAGATCGAACAGCGGCGCGTCAGAACCCGGTTCGAACAACTGACGCGCATCGGCCGGCAGCAGCAACGAGTTGTTGCCCTGGGCCCCTCGCTGACTCAAGTCATGCAGCGCGTTGTAACGCTGCCGGCTGACCTCGACCAGGTCTTCCTTGCTGCGCACGATGGTCGGTCGCAAGAACACCATCAGGTTGCTTTTGGTCTGGGTTTCCCGGTTCCAGCGGAACAGCGCGCCGAGGTAGGGAATGTCGCGCAGCAGCGGCACACCGCTTTTCTGGGTGCGCACGCTGTCGCGGATCAGGCCGCCTATCACGATGATTTCGCCGTCGTCGGCCAGGATGGTGCTCTTGAGCGCTCGTTTGTTGGTGATCAGGTCCGAAGAGTCGATACCCGATACCGAGGGCGCGATGTCCGAGACTTCCTGCTCGACTTCCAGGCGCAAGGTCGAGCCTTCATTGATGTACGGCTTGATCTTCAGGCTGATGCCCACGTCCTTGCGTTCGACCGTGGTGAACGGGTTATCCGCGCCGCTGCTGTTGGTGGCGTAGGAACCGGTTTTGAATGGCACGTTCTGGCCGACAATGATTTCCGCTTCCTGGTTGTCCAGCGTCAACAGGCTCGGCGTGGACAGCAGGTTGCTGCGGGTGTTGCTGGCCAGCGCCGAAATCAATGCGCCGAAACGGTCGCTTCCCAGACGCAACAGCGCACCTTCGGGCGCCGACTTTTTCTCGTCGAACGTCAGGCCGCCGACAATGGGAATGTCGGTGCCGGGAAAATTGATGAAGCCTTTGGCGTCACCGGTGTTCAGGCCCCACTGCACCCCCACGGCTTCGGCGATGTCGCCGGAGATTTCGACGATGGCCGCATGGATCAACACCTGCGCCCGCGGCTGATCCAACTGACGCACGATGCTTTCGATGGTCCTGACCTGCGCCGGCTCGGCGATCAACACCAGCGCGTTCTGGCTTTCATCGGCCTTGATCATGAACGTCGCACCGGAGGCCGTTTCCTTGCTGCCGCTCAGGGTCGGCGCGGCTTTGCGGCCCTGGCCCATGGTTTCCAGAATCTCTGCCAGTTGCCTGGCGTCGCTGTGGCGCAGGCGGATCACCCGGGCGTTGTCAGGCAACTCGGTGGCCGGGATATCGAGACGGCGTGCCAGATCGGCCAGGCGTTGGCGAACCGCTGCCGGCCCAATCAGAATCAGGCGATTCGTTCTCGCATCGGCCAGCACCTGGATCGGCGAATCGGCAGTCCGCTTGCCCAGAGAGGCCTCCATCACCGGAGCCACGTCGCTGGCCTGTGCATGACGCAGTTGAACCACTGCGTGCAGGCTGTTCTTACCCGCATCCAGTTGCCGCACCACTTCGACAATTCGGTGCACATTGGCGGTGGTGTCCGTGATCACCAGTGCATTGGTTGACGCCGATGGGCCGACATAGCCGTTGACCGACACCAAAGGCCGGACGAGTCCGGCAATATCGTTGGCGCTGCTGGTGTTCAGCTCGATGACCCGGGTGACGAACTGCGAGGCCGTGGCATTTTTCGCCGAACCGCTGGCGCGGGTCTTGGCTTCGGTCACTGGCGTGATCAGGATCCGGTCGCCCTCGTCGATCACTGTGAAGTTGTGGGCGTCCAATACCGAGTAGAACAACCGGCGAACGCCCTCACGGTCGAGGGCCTGACGGGACATCACCGTGATACGCCCGGAAACCCTGGGATCCAGTACTACGGTGGTGCCGAGAATGGCGGAGATTTCTTCGACAATGTCGCGCAGTTCGGCGTTGTTCATCGCCAACTGCCACTTTTCTTCTGCGGCCTGAAGTGCGCCAGGAAGAGGCACGATCGCCAAAACGGCAAAGAGAAACATGGAGCGCAAGGCTTGCGCGCCAGTGAAGCTGTTCATGGGTTTGATCACTCTGACGGCCCGATAATCGGGCGTAGATAACGCGTAGAAATAACGGGAGGTCGTGCATCGACCGGGGATTCGATTGAACGCAGGAAACGCGCGACAGGTGGTTGCAGCGTCAATCGCTCCTCCCGCCCCTTGTTCCACAACACCACTTGATTGGCCTCGACGCGGCGCAGAACACTGCCACCGGGCAAGCGATCGCCCACTTGATACATGCGCGAGCCTTGGGCATCGGCCAGCAAGGCCCTGGACAGACCACTGCTGACGACGAAGCTGGCCTGCAGGGTCAGCGGTTCGGCACTGGCGAGCAGCGCGGATTGGGTCGTCAAGCCAAGCACCGTGGCCACAGCGGTAGCATCGAGAGCATCACCGAGGGTCGCGGGTGCAGGCGTTAGGGTGGTCACTGTCAGGGGTGGCCGAGGGAAGAGTTCACGAAAGCGCCACTCCTGCCACATCAGAAACGCGGCGTAGCCCATTGGCAACAGCAATAGGCCAACGTTACGCAGGCGCAAGCCGAAACGGGTAACCGTCATCAGTGGAAACGTCACGACTGGTTCACTTGATTTTCCATCAGAAGAATTAGCCTTCAGACGACCCTCAAGAGGTCGCCTGAAGTACTGCGGCGGGACTTAGAGCTTGTTCCACGCCATGTGCGAGTGCGCACCGACACCAGGCTCAAAGCCGGTGGCGGTCGGGCTGTATTGCTTGCAGTAGCCCGACTCCGGGAACGGCTTGCATTCAAAGACTTCGTTGGTCTTTGGCTGCAGCACTTTGGTGCCGGCGGTGTAGTCACTGATGCCTTCCGGGAACACGAAGTCATAGTCGGCACCGGCGCCTTCACCGGTCAGTTGTGTAGCCTGGGTGTCCTGGCGAGTGGTCCGGCCATCCAGGGTGGTGCCCACCAGCGTCAGGGTGTGTTTGCCCGGGTTGCTGCGCACATCCAGGGTCAGCGAAGTCGAGCCGCTGTCGACCTGTGCCGAAGTGGAGCCGACCAGCTTGTTGTGCTCGTCGTACAGGGTCGCTTCGACGTTCATCTTGCGATTGGCAATCATGCTGAACTCGACCTTCGCCAGGCCTTTGTCCAGAACATGTTCCGCCTGCAGGGGCGCCACCGACATGCTCGCGGCAGCGTCTTCCCTCATGTCCAGCTGCACTTCGTAGCGGATGACGCCGCTTTCTTTCTGCGCATACAGACTGTTGTTGCCCTTGACCGGCTCAATCGTGCCGTTTTCATCGCGAACGCCAGCCCGGATCAGTGCGTGAGCCTTGTTGATGGCTTCGGCCAGTTTGAACGACCAGTTGTTTGGCGAGCCTTCTTCGGCGTTATCAATGGAGATTTCCACGCTGTAGTTCGAGCTCTCGCCATTGGCGGTAAAGGCACGGGCCTTGACCTTGTCACCTGCCAGCAACGGGGTCGAAGGCGCGATGCGGCCCACGGAAGACCAGCCGCCCGGCAACTCGGGCTCGGCAATGATGTTCACGTCCGCCGCGTTGTAAAACGCCGCATCGGTATCACCCACGGTCCAGATCCCCAGAATCACGTGGTGGCCGGTTTTGTCGGTAGGGATGTTGCAGTTGTGCTTGTCGGTGTTTGACGGCTTCTGATTGCCGCCGTCGATGGTGCAGAACGGCGTGCTTTCGAAGGTGGCGCGTTTCAGCGATTCGTTCGGGTTCCAGCCGTTGCGGGTGATGAAGTACTCATGCTTGGTGGCCGGGTGCACAGCCGTGTAGCGCCATTGGAAATCGATGTTGCGATCCTTGATTTCCGTCAGCTGCCAACGCGTGGCGGACTGAGCGTCCAGGGCGGAGAACAGCGAGTGACCGCCACTGGCGATCTTGCCGTCGACGGGCCCCTGCAAAGGCGCACCACCGACACCGGCCGGGAAGCCCTTGAAGGTTTCGCCGACGCTTTGTGGTTCGTATTGAGCGCCGCCACAGTTGGTGTTCAAGCCTTTCTGGCAAGCCAGTGCACGGGAAGGCGGTACTTCCAGATAGCCGTGAGCGGAAGCACTTTGAGACGCCAACATTGCCGATAACAGGATCATTGAGGAGGTGCAGGCAGCCAACGCACTTCCCTTATAAGACGTATTTTTCATCAAATGAATTCCAGACTACTTATCGAAGAACAAGGCGCGCAGAACAGGCGCCGATTTTTGCGACATTGCTCAGCGAGGGGCTGAGCAAGGGTCTGAAACCTTACTTGGATAAATTCGTTCGCTATGTAGGGAAAATCTCTGCTTACCGCAGGATCAGTCTCTATGCGCCTCTGTCCGACAAGAAATGAAAAACTTCTTACAAGAAGCCCCTCCTCAACTAAACGCGAAGTTGAAAGGCATAAAAAAAAGCCTGTCCGGCACCAGGCCGAACAGGCTTCTGATCATTGCAGAATCAGTTACTCGTGATACTGCGCCGACAACTCATGCACCGCGCGCAGGAAAGCACCCGCGTGTTCCGGATCGACTTCCGGCGTGATGCCGTGACCGAGGTTGAACACGTGACCACTGCCTTTGCCGTAGCTGGCGAGAATGCGCCCGACTTCGGTACGGATCGCTTCTGGCTTGGCATAGAGCACGGTCGGGTCCATGTTGCCCTGCAGTGCGACTTTGCTGCCGACACGCTCACGGGCATTGCCGATGTCGCATGTCCAGTCCAGGCCCAATGCATCGGCGCCAGCGTCGGCAATGCTTTCCAGCCACAGGCCACCGTTCTTGGTGAACAGGATCACCGGCACCTTGCGACCTTCGTGCTCGCGGATCAGGCCGCTGACGATTTTGCGCATGTAGGCCAGGGAGAACTCCTGATAGGCCGCCGCCGAGAGGTTTCCGCCCCAGGTGTCGAAGATCTGCACCGCTTGCGCACCGGCCATGATCTGGCCGTTGAGGTAGCTGGTGACCGACTGCGCGAGCTTGTCCAGCAGCAGGTGCATGGCTTGCGGGTTGTCGTAGAGCATGGCTTTGGTCTTGCGGAAGTCTTTCGACGAGCCGCCTTCGACCATGTAGGTGGCCAGGGTCCATGGGCTGCCGGAGAAACCGATCAGCGGCACACGGCCGTTCAGTTCGCGGCGGATGGTGCTGACTGCGTCCATCACGTAGCCGAGGTCTTTCTGCGGATCGGGAATCGGCAAGGCTTCGATGTCGGCCAGGGTGCTGACGACTTTCTTGAAGCGCGGACCTTCGCCGGTTTCGAAGTACAGGCCTTGGCCCATGGCATCGGGGATGGTCAGGATGTCGGAAAAGAGGATCGCCGCATCCAGTTGGGGATAACGGTCAAGCGGCTGCATCGTGACTTCGCAAGCGAACGACGGGTTCATGCACAGGCTCATGAAATCGCCGGCCTTGGCTCGGCTGGCGCGGTATTCCGGCAGGTAGCGACCGGCCTGACGCATCATCCACACGGGAGTGACGTCTACGGGTTGCTTGAGCAGGGCGCGGAGGAAACGGTCGTTCTTCAGGGCAGTCATGTCGGCATCCGGAAAAAAAGTGCGGGCATTTTCTCAGAGCCGGGCGCAAAAGGCACGGATGCAGGTCAGCCTTTTGTCTATCGGGTCAATTTGTCGCGGTGGAACACGGCTTTCGCCACAACACAAAACAACTGTGGGAGCGAGCCTGCTCGCGAAGAGGTCGGCACATCCAACATTGAAGTTGGATGACAGACCGCTATCGCGAGCAGGCTCGCTCCCACAGGGTTATTGCATTTCAGCTCAGGATTCGGGCTCAGACGCCCAGGTAATCCAGGATCCCTTCAGCCGCATTACGGCCTTCGAAGATCGCCGTCACCACCAGGTCGGAACCGCGGACCATGTCGCCACCGGCGAAGATCTTCGGGTTGCTGGTCTGGTGTTTGTACTGGCCCTGCTCAGGCGCGACAACGCGGCCCTGGCTGTCGGTCTGGATGCTGAACTGTTCGAACCACGGCGCCGGGCTTGGACGGAAGCCGAAAGCGATGACCACGGCGTCGGCCGGGATGATCTCTTCGGAACCCGGGATCGGCTCAGGGCTGCGACGGCCGCGGGCGTCCGGTTCGCCGAGACGGGTCTCGACCACTTTCACGCCTTCGACCTTGTCCTCACCGACGATGGCGATCGGCTGGCGGTTGTAGAGGAATTTCACGCCTTCTTCCTTGGCGTTCTTCACCTCTTTGCGCGAGCCCGGCATGTTGGCTTCGTCGCGACGATAAGCACAGGTCACCGACTTGGCGCCCTGGCGGATCGACGTACGGTTGCAGTCCATCGCCGTGTCACCACCGCCCAGTACCACGACCTTCTTGCCTTTCATGTCGACGAAATCTTCCGGCGACTTTTCAAAGCCCAGGTTGCGGTTGACGTTGGCGATCAGGAAGTCCAGTGCGTCGTAAACGCCCGGCAGGTCCTCACCGGCAAAGCCGCCCTTCATGTAGGTGTAGGTGCCCATGCCCATGAAGACCGCATCGTATTCTTCGAGCAGTTGATCCATGGTGATGTCCTTGCCCACCTCGGTGTTGAGGCGGAACTGGATACCCATGCCGGTGAAGACTTCGCGGCGATTGCTCAACACGGTCTTTTCCAGCTTGAACTCGGGGATACCGAAGGTCAGCAGACCGCCGATTTCCGGGTTCTTGTCGAACACCACCGGGGTCACGCCACCGCGCACCAGCACGTCGGCACACCCCAGGCCCGCAGGGCCCGCACCGATGATCGCGACACGCTTGCCGGTCGGCTTGACCTTGGACATGTCCGGGCGCCAGCCCATGGCGAACGCGGTGTCGGTGATGTACTTCTCCACCGAACCGATGGTGACCGCGCCGAAACCGTCGTTAAGGGTGCAGGCACCCTCGCACAGACGATCCTGCGGGCACACCCGGCCGCAGACTTCCGGCAGGGTGTTGGTCTGGTGAGACAGCTCGGCGGCCTGGAGGATGTTGCCCTCGGCCACCAGCTTCAGCCAGTTGGGAATGAAGTTGTGCACCGGGCACTTCCATTCGCAATACGGGTTACCGCAACCCAGGCAGCGGTGGGCCTGGTCGGCCGACTGCTGGGGTTTGAACGGTTCGTAGATTTCCACGAACTCTTTCTTGCGTTGACGCAACAGTTTCTTCTTCGGATCCTTGCGCCCGACCTCGATGAACTGGAAGTCATTATTCAGACGTTCAGCCATTGTTAAAACCTCATCAAACTCTTCAGGCGCATATCACTGCGGGTTGGCACGGGTGCTGGAAAGCAACGATTTCAGGGTGGCAGCCTTGGGCTTGACCAGCCAGAAACGACGCACGTAATCGTCAAGGTTTTCAGCGAGGTTACGACCCCACTCGCTGTCGGTTTCCTCGACGTACTCGTTCAGCACGCGCTGCAGGTGGCTGCGATAGGCTTCCATCGCCTCGCCGCTGATCCGCTGGATTTCCACCAGTTCATGGTTGACCCGGTCAACGAAGGTGTTGTCCTGGTCGAGCACGTAGGCGAAACCACCGGTCATGCCAGAGCCGAAGTTGTAACCGGTCTTGCCCAGAACACAGACGAAACCACCGGTCATGTACTCGCAGCAGTGATCGCCAGTGCCTTCCACGACGGTGTGGGCACCGGAGTTACGCACGGCGAAACGTTCGCCCGCGGTGCCGGCGGCGAACAGCTTGCCGCCCGTGGCGCCGTAGAGGCAGGTGTTGCCGATGATGGCACTGTCCTGAGTCTTGTAGACGCTGCCTTTCGGCGGAACGATGACCAGCTTGCCGCCAGTCATGCCCTTGCCGACGTAGTCGTTGGCATCGCCTTCCAGGTACATGTTCAGACCACCGGCGTTCCACACGCCGAAGCTCTGGCCGGCAGTCCCTTTGAAACGGAACGTGATCGGCGCATTGGCCATGCCCTGGTTGCCGTGTTTGCGGGCGATCTCGCCGGAGATCCGCGCGCCGATGGAACGGTCGCAGTTGCAGATATCCAGGGCGAATTCGGCGCCGCTCAGGTCGTTGATCGCCGAGGTGGCCATGTCGACCATTTTCTCGGCCAGCAGGCCCTTGTCGAATGGCGGGTTACGGTCCACGCCGCAGAACTGGGGTTTGTCCGCCGGCACGTGATCGCTGCCCAGCAACGGGGTCAGGTCCAGGTGATGCTGCTTGGCGGTCTGCCCTTCGAGGACTTCCAGCAGATCGGTACGGCCGATCAGCTCTTCGAGGGAGCGCACGCCCAGCTTGGCCAGCCACTCACGGGTTTCTTCGGCGACGTAGGTGAAGAAGTTCACCACCATGTCGACGGTGCCGATGTAGTGATCCTTGCGCAGCTTCTCGTTCTGGGTCGCAACGCCGGTGGCGCAGTTGTTCAGGTGGCAGATGCGCAGGTATTTGCAGCCCAGGGCGATCATCGGCGCGGTACCGAAGCCGAAGCTTTCAGCGCCGAGGATGGCGGCCTTGATCACGTCGAGGCCGGTTTTCAGGCCGCCGTCGGTTTGTACCCGGACTTTGCCGCGCAGGTCGTTGCCACGCAGGGTCTGATGGGTTTCGGCCAGGCCGAGCTCCCACGGGGCGCCCGCGTATTTGATCGAAGTCAGCGGCGATGCACCGGTACCGCCGTCGTAGCCGGAGATGGTGATCAGGTCCGCGTAGGCCTTGGCCACACCGGCGGCGATGGTGCCGACGCCCGCTTCAGCCACCAGCTTCACCGAAACCAGCGCTTTCGGGTTGACTTGTTTCAGGTCGAAAATCAGCTGCGACAAGTCTTCGATCGAGTAGATGTCGTGGTGCGGCGGTGGCGAAATCAGGGTCACGCCCGGCACTGCGTAACGCAGCTTGGCGATCAGACCGTTGACCTTGCCGCCCGGCAGTTGACCGCCCTCGCCTGGCTTGGCGCCCTGGGCGACCTTGATCTGCAGCACTTCGGCATTGACCAGGTATTCCGGGGTCACGCCAAAACGGCCAGTGGCAACCTGCTTGATTTTCGAGCTCTTGATGGTGCCGTAGCGCGCCGGGTCTTCGCCGCCTTCGCCGGAGTTGGAACGCGCACCGAGGCGGTTCATGGCTTCGGCCAGGGCTTCGTGAGCTTCCGGCGACAGGGCGCCCAGGGAGATACCGGCGGAGTCGAAGCGCTTGAGCACCGATTCCAGCGGTTCGATCTCGCTGATGTCCAGCGGCGTGTCGAGGGTTTTGACTTTCAGCAGGTCGCGGATCATCGACACCGGGCGGTTGTCCACCAGCGACGTGTATTCCTTGAACTTGCTGTAGTCGCCCTGCTGCACAGCGGCTTGCAGGGTGTTGACCACGTCCGGGTTGTACGCGTGATATTCGCCACCGTGGACGAACTTCAGCAGGCCGCCTTGCTGGATCGGCTTGCGCGGGCTCCAGGCTTCGGTGGCCAGGGCCTTCTGCTCGGCTTCGATGTCGACGAAACGCGCACCCTTGATGCGGCTTGGCACGCCACGGAAGCTCAGGTTGCAGACTTCCTCGGACAGGCCGATGGCTTCGAACAACTGCGCACCACGGTACGACGTGATGGTCGAGATACCCATCTTCGACAGGATCTTGAGCAGGCCCTTGGTGATGCCTTTACGGTAGTTCTTGAACACCTCGTAGAGGTCGCCCAGCACTTCACCGGTGCGGATCAGGTCACCCAGCACTTCATAAGCCAGGAACGGATAAACGGCAGAGGCACCGAAACCGATCAACACGGCGAAGTGATGCGGGTCACGGGCGGTCGCGGTTTCCACCAGGATGTTGGAGTCGCAACGCAGGCCTTTTTCGGTCAGGCGATGGTGCACCGCGCCGGTGGCCAGGGAAGCGTGGATCGGCAGCTTGCCCGGGGCGATGTGACGGTCACTCAGCACGACCTGGGTACGACCGGCGCGCACGGCTTCTTCAGCCTGATCGGCGACGTTGCGGATCGCCGCTTCGAGGCCGACGCTTTCGTCGTAGTTCAGGTCGATGATCGCGCGCTCGAAGCCCGGACGATCGAGGTTCATCAGCGAGCGCCACTTGGCCGGGGAAATGACCGGCGAGCTGAGGATCACGCGCGAGGCGTGTTCCGGCGACTCCTGGAAAATGTTGCGCTCGGCACCGAGGCAGATTTCCAGCGACATGACGATGGCTTCACGCAGCGGGTCGATCGGCGGGTTGGTCACCTGCGCGAACTGCTGGCGGAAATAGTCGTACGGCGTGCGCACGCGCTGGGACAGCACGGCCATCGGCGTATCGTCGCCCATCGAGCCCACGGCTTCGTAGCCTTGCTCGCCGAGCGGACGCAGCACCTGGTCGCGCTCTTCGAACGTGACCTGGTACATCTTCATGTATTGCTTGAGCTGATCGACGTCGTAGAACGCCGAACCGTGGTCGTTGTCTTCCATGGTCGCCTGGATGCGCAGGGCGTTCTTGCGCAGCCATTGCTTGTACGGATGACGAGACTTCAGGCGGTTGTCGATGGCGTCGGTGTCGAGGATCTGACCGGTTTCGGTGTCCACGGCAAAGATCTGGCCAGGGCCAACACGGCCCTTGGCGATCACGTCTTCAGGCTGGTAGTTCCAGACACCGATTTCCGAAGCCAAGGTGATGAAGCCGTTCTTGGTGGTGACCCAACGCGCCGGACGCAGACCGTTACGGTCGAGCAGGCACACCGCGTAGCGACCATCGGTCATGACCACGCCGGCCGGGCCGTCCCACGGTTCCATGTGCATCGAGTTGTATTCGTAGAACGCACGCAGATCCGGGTCCATGGTCTCGACGTTCTGCCACGCTGGCGGAATGATCATCCGCACGCCACGGAACAGGTCGATGCCACCGGTGACCATCAGCTCGAGCATGTTGTCCATGCTGGAGGAGTCGGAACCGACGCGGTTGACCAACGGGCCGAGTTCTTCCAGGTCCATCAAATCGTTGGTGAACTTGGTGCGACGGGCCACGGCCCAGTTGCGGTTGCCGGTGATGGTGTTGATCTCGCCGTTGTGCGCCAGGAAGCGGAACGGTTGGGCCAGCGGCCATTTCGGCAGGGTGTTGGTGGAGAAGCGCTGGTGGAACACGCAAATCGAGGTTTGCAGGCGCTCATCGCTCAGGTCTGGATAGAAGGCGGTCAAGTCCGCCGGCATCATCAGGCCTTTATAAATAATGGTCTTGTGGGAAAAGCTGCAGACGTAGTGATCGACGTCGGCGGCGTTGGCCACGGACGAGCGACGACGGGAGGTGAACAGCTTGACGGCCATGTCCTGGTCGCTCAGGCCTTCACCGCCGATGTACACCTGCTCGATCTGTGGCAGGCGCTCAAGGGCCAGGCGGCCGAGGACGCTGGTGTCGATCGGCACTTTGCGCCAGCCGACGAGCTGCAGGCCGGCGGCCAGGATCTCGCGGTTCATGTTCTCGCGAGCGGCTTCGGCTTTGACCGGGTCCTGGTTGAAGAAGACCATGCCCACGGCATATTGCTTGGGCAGGTCGACGCCGAACGTTTCCTGGGCGATGGCTCGCAGGAACACGTCCGGCTTTTGAATCAGCAGACCGCAACCGTCACCGGTCTTGCCGTCGGCATTAATCCCACCGCGGTGGGTCATGCAGGTCAGGGCCTCGATGGCCGTTTGCAAAAGGGTATGACTGGGCTCGCCCTGCATATGGGCTATCAGGCCGAAACCGCAGTTATCCTTGAATTCATCTGGTTGGTACAGACCTGCTTTCATAGACACTTTCTCACCAGGCTGCCTCTTATCGAGGCAAATTTCTTTTCAATTCAACCACTTACCGTCCACGCCGAACGTACGCCGGCTTTGCGGGGGCAAAAGGGAGGTCATTGTACACACCGTCACTTGGCCTCACAAATTTGACGACGAAATGTCGCAAATTCATGTCGCATTTGTGAAAGGTTTAAAGCGATCCGCTGTGCTAGTCAAAACTTTTTTAATCTTGACCGCAACGACTCAAAGACTACTGTGACGCAGACACCACAAGGCACGCGGCCTGTGGGGCCAGCGCGCTCTTGTAGAAATTTTGAGGTGCTTGGAGAGGCGGCCTGGGTAAGGCCGCCGAATCTTCAGCGAGTTGTTGCCAGTTCCTGTTGGACGCTGGCGACAGTGCGAGGCCAAGGTTTACCAGCCTGAACCTTCGCTGGCAAGGCCTTGATGGCGGAAACGGCTGCATCACGATTGGCGAAACTGCCGTAGGTGATCACATAGAGTGGCTTGCCGTTGAGGACTTTCTTGAAGTAGCGGTACTCGCCGCCCTGCTCCTTGACGAAGTTTTGCGCGGCCGTTTCAGAGCTGGTGCCGAGGATCTGTACCACGTAGTTGCCCGGAGCCTGACCTGCGTACCAGCTGCCGCCTGCGGCCTTGGCCACGGCGGCTGGTTTCTCGACTGGCTTCTCGACCGGCTTGGCCGCAGGTGCGGCTTTAGCCACGGGCGCGGGTGCAGGCTTGGCCGCTGGAACCGGCGCTGGCTTGGCGGTAGCGACTTGAGTCGGAGCAGGCGTCGGCTTGGCGGCGGGTGTCGGTGCAGGACCGGCAGGCACGCCCACAGGCGGCGCAGTCGTGGTCACGGTCGGCGGCGTGGCGCTGGAGCCTTCGACCGGCACGCCATCATCTCCCTCGGAAATCCCGCCTGCGGCTTCGGCCAGCGGACCACGCATGACCGGTTGCGAATTACCGACCAACGGCAATGGCATCGGCTGCGTGTTGCCGGCGAATTCGACAGACGGTGCACCACCGTTTGCTGCTGGCTGACCCTGACCGAGCGGCAGTTGCGCCTGTTCGTTGGCAGGTGCACCCGTGGTCGGCGCTTTGTTGCGACCCGGCATCAACCAGGCGGCGGCCACCGCGACCACAACGACGGCGGAAATCGCCAATACGTGTTTCTTCGGCATATTGAACCCCATACTTGGACGCTTGACCGCTGTGCGGCTGGCAATCATGGCTTCGATCATGGCATCGCGGGCGACCTGATTGATGTTGCCAGGCCAACCGTCGGAGCGTTCATGAATATCAGAGATCTGATCCGCGGTAAAAAGTTCGATCCCCCGGCCTGCGCCTTCGAGGCGCTGATCCAGGTATTCGCGCGTTTCCTCTACGGTATAAGGCTGCAGCTCGATGACGTGGAAACGCTCTTCCTCCAGGCTCAACTGCTCCAGCTGAGCGATCAGCGAGGACTCCCCGAACAGGAACACATGCGGACGGCCTTCCGGCGCTCCGGCGGCCAGCGCCATCAAGGCTTCGAGCGCGGACTCGTCGAGTTGCTCGGCGTCATCCACCAGCAGATAGACTTCCTGACCGGTCAGCGCCAGTTGCACCACCTGCGCCAGAATCGCGCCGATCTCGGCCTGGGCAACGTCCAGCGCCTGGGCAACCTGCCGCAGGATGCCAGCCGAATCGCCGGCGCCACGGGCGGAAACCACCACGCTTTGCACGGATTGTTTGTTGGTGCTGGCCACCAGGGCCTGGCGCAACAGGGTCTTGCCACTGCCTTGGGGCCCTGTGACGACCAACAGCAACTGGCTGTAACGCGCCAGGTGGTGCAGCTGTCCCAGCACCGGTTTGCGCTGGGCCGGGAAAAACTTGAAGCCAGGCACCCGTGGAGCAAAAGGGTCATGACTCAACTGGTAATGGCCGAGGAAAGCCTCGTCCGCATGCAAACTAGTCATCGCGATCTTATTAACCTTTAAGCTGAGCCAGGGCGCGGTAATCCGCTCCCAGCGTGGCCTGTAAAACCTCTTTCGGATAATCGTCGGTCACCACTGCCTCGCCCATTTGGCGCAGCAGCACCAGGCGCAAACGACCGTCGATCACTTTTTTATCAATTGCCATATGTTCGAGAAAATCGGCTTCCGTCATCTCCTCGGGCGGGATGACCGGCAGCCCGGCGCGCTGGAACAGACGAATGCCGCGATCACGGTCCTGTTCACTGATCCAGCCCAGGCGGGCGGACATTTCCAGCGCCATTACGGTGCCAGCAGCGACGGCCTCACCATGAAGCCAGACACCATACCCCATGTGGGTTTCGATGGCGTGGCCGAAGGTGTGGCCCAGGTTCAAGGTGGCACGAACACCGGTTTCCTTTTCGTCGGCGCCGACCACCGCTGCCTTGGCTGCGCAGGAGCGTTCGATGGCGTAGGTCAGGGCTTGCTGATCCAGATTGCGCAGGCGATCGACGTTGTCTTCGAGCCAGGTCAGGAACGGCTCATCGCAGATCAGCCCGTATTTGATGACCTCAGCCAGACCGGCGGACAGTTCGCGGGCCGGCAGGGTATTGAGGGAAGCCGTGTCGATCAGCACGACATTCGGCTGATAGAAGGCACCCACCATGTTCTTGCCCAGTGGGTGGTTGATCCCGGTCTTGCCGCCCACCGAGGAGTCGACTTGCGACAGCAGCGTGGTTGGAACCTGAATGAAATCGACGCCGCGCTGATAGCAGGCGGCAGCAAAACCGGCCATGTCACCGATCACACCGCCACCCAGGGCGATCACCGTGGTGCGGCGGTCGTGCCGTGCGGTCAGCAGGCCGTCGAAGATCAGTTGCAGGGTTTCCCAGGTTTTGAAGGCTTCGCCGTCGGGCAACACGACGGATATCACCGAGAACTGCGCGAGGCTGCGAGTCAGACGTTCAAGATAGAGCGGCGCGACCGTTTCATTGGAGATGATTGCCACTTGCCGTCCGCGAATATGCGGGGCCAGCAGCTCAGGCTGATCCAACAAACCTTCGCCAATATGAATCGGGTAGCTGCGCTCGCCTAGATCGACCTTGAGTGTCTGCATGTGTCCCCACAGTGAAGATGGAATCAGGCGTTCCGCCTTGAGTTAACGAATGTTCACGGCCTTTGCTGTTATTGACGCCGCTGGGTCGCCGTTCGCCACAACCTTGGACGGTTGTGGCAGGACGCCGAGGATAGCGCATTTCGCGCCGCGCATTAACGGGGAGGCAGCTGCTGCAAGCGTTCCAGGATATCGAGCACGACCATGCGTGGCGGCCGCTCATCGGTTTCCACCACCAGATCAGCGATTTCCCGATACAGCGGATCGCGGATCGCCAGCAGATCCCGAAGGGTCTTGGCCGGATCGGCGGTGCGCAACAAGGGCCGATTGCGGTCGCGGGACGTGCGACCGACCTGCTGCTCGACAGAGGCATGCAGATAAACCACCCGCCCACCGGCGTGCAGGGCTCGACGATTGGCTTCGCGCATCACTGCACCGCCGCCGGTCGCCAGCACCACGCCATCGTAATCGCACAGTTCGGCAATCATTGCCTCCTCGCGGTCACGAAAGCCCGGTTCGCCTTCTTTATCGAAGATCCATGGGATATTGGCGCCCGTGCGTAATTCAATTTCCTTATCGGAATCTTTGAATGGCAAGCGCAGCTCTTTGGCCAGCAACCGGCCGATGGTGCTTTTTCCAGCGCCCATCGGTCCTACAAGAATCAAATTTCGCACAGAATCAACGACTCACAGCAATCGCCTGGTTATTCATGATACGCGGAGTGAGAAACACCAACAGCTCGGATTTTTTCTCCGAAACCACGTCACGCCGGAAAAGGCGGCCAAGATACGGCACATCGCCAAGAAATGGCACCTTATCTACAACCTTGCTTTGAGTATTTGAGAAAACACCGCCAATGACGATGGTCTCCCCATCGTTGACCAGGACCTTGGCATTGACCTCGTTTTTCTTGATGGGCGGCACATCCTGGACCTTGTTCAGGTAGTCCGGTTCGTCCTTGGTGACCTTGACCTCCATGATGATCCGGTTGTCCGGAGTGATCTGTGGCGTCACTTCCAGCGACAGCGATGCTTCCTTGAAGGACACCGAAGTCGCGCCGCTGGAACTGGCTTCCTGGTAGGGAATCTCGGTGCCCTTGAGGATTTTGGCGGTTTCCTTGTCGGACGTGACGACCTTGGGTTGCGAGACGATTTCCCCGTTTCCGGTCTTCTCCATGGCCGTCAGCTCAAGGTCCAGCAAGACGTTATCGGTGATGAACGCAATGCCGATCCCCGAGGTGTTGTTCGTCGCCCCTAAATCGACGAACGGTGAATTGGTGCTGGTGCTGCCCGGCGTGCCAATGGTCGACGAGCCGTTGGCGCCGTTGCTGACCCCGGAAGTATTCCAGTTGCCCCTGTTCTGGACGGAGCCGCCCCAGCGCACACCCAGGCTCTTGTCGTAATCGACGTTGGCTTCGACGATTCGCGCTTCGATCATGACCTGGCGCACCGGAATATCCAGCTGGGCAACGATTCGCCGCAGCTCGTCGAGCCGATCCTGGGTCTGGTAGGCAATGATGTTGTTGGTACGCTCATCGACGGTAATAGAGCCCCGTTCGTCGACTTTCGCCTCGGCACTGGTCACCGACTGGAACAGTTTGGCGATATCCGCCGCCTTGGCGTAATTGACCTGCAACAGTTCCCGCCGTAGCGGTGCCAGATCGGCGATCTGTTTTTGCGACTCCAGCTCCTGCCGTTCCCGGGCAGCAATTTCGTCGGCCGGCGCCACCAGCAGGACGTTACCGATCTTGCGCTTGTCCAGCCCCTTGGTTTTCAGCACCAGATCCAGCGCCTGATCCCAAGGTACGTTCTGCAGGCGCAGGGTAATGCCGCCCTGCACGGTGTCGCTGGCGACCAGATTGAGATTGGTGAAATCAGCGATCAGTTGCAGCACCGAGCGCACGTCGATGTCCTGAAAATTCAACGAAAGCTTTTCACCGCTGTAGGCATGGCGGTCGGCATCACGCTTTTGCAGGTCGTCGGCGGTCACCGGACGGACGCTGACGGTAAGTTTGTTTTCGGTCTGATAGGTCGAGTAGTCGAAGGCACCGCCGCCGGGCTCGATCGTGATGGTGGCCCGATCACCCGTGGCGCTGGCGTTGACGAACTGCACCGGCGTGGCGAAATCCTTCACATCCAGACGCACGCGCAAGGGGTCGGGCAATTGGGTCCTGGCAAACCCGACGATGATCTTGCCGTCGCGCTCCTGAATGTCCGGCGCAATCGACGGATCCGACAGATCGATCAGCACATTGCCTTCGCCCTGGGTACCCCGCTGGAAATCCACACCGCGAATAGCCTTGCCCGATGGCATTGGGGGGCGCGCCGGGGCCGGCGCTGCGAGGGTGGCCGATGTGGTCGGCGCGACTTTGCCGCCCTGCCCGACCACCACGAACAGGTTGTTGCCCTCGACTCGCGTGCTGTAGGGGGCCGCCTGGGTCAAGTTGATGATCAGGCGCGTACGGTCCTTGACCTCCACCACCGTCGCGCTTCGGGCATTGCCAGCGCCCAGGTCACGGGTTTTGTTCGCCAATTGACTGACGACACCCGGCAGATCCAGTGCGATCCGCGCCGGTGATGCCGTGGTGTAACCCTGAGGGGCCGGTGGCGGCTCGTCGAATGCCAGCTTCAGCTCGACGCGGTCTCCCGGCAGCTCCGCAACATCCAGCGCCTTGAGGCTGGTCGCTTGTGCCATCGGCGACAACAACGCTATCCATAGCGTCATTCCGAGGGCTGAGAAAGTCCTGTTCATTTTTCCAGTTCCACTATGAGTGCTCTTTCAGAGGGAGGGTCCGCGGCCGTTCCAGCCAGGCACCTTCCCCGTCGGGGACGATTTCGACCACATCCACTTGTGAGCCGCTGATGGCAACGATCCGCCCGTCATTACGCCCCAGGTAATCACCGACTTTCAGCCTGTGCACCCCGCCAGCCCCGCGCAGCAATGCAAAGGAGCCCGCCGCATTGGAGATCGTGCCGACCATTTCAAACTGCTCGATGTTGAACCCCTCAAGGTATTGCTTGATTCGGTCGGGGTCGGGCCTGACGTCGCGTGAGCCGTGTTGCTGACCGGACAGGTCGATCCTGACCTGCGGTGAAAACGGACTGCGCAGGTTGGCTGCGTTGTAAGTGAATGTCGGGTAAGACCGGATTGTGGGCGTTGGTTCAATCTTGCCTGGTGCGCGCAGGCGCATTTCGTTCAGGTAGGCATCCAGGTCGCCGAAGTCATCGCCACCGCCACAGCCGGCAAGGACGACGAGCGACACGACCATCGATAAACAACGAATCGGGTTCATTGATGCGCCCCCTGATCGTTGTAGCGATAGGTCTTGGCAAGGATGCTCATGCGCAGCTTCGGGCCGCCGTCCGGTTTGGCCGGTGCCAGGTCGAAATCGTGCAGGGTCACGATGCGCGGCAACCCGGCCACACCACTGACGAACGTGGCCAGATCGTGATAGGCACCAGTGACGGTGATCTGAATCGGCAGTTCGATGTAGAACGGCCGGGTCACCTCCGGCAGTAGCTTGATCTCTTCAAACTCCAGCCCGCTACCCAGACCTGTGCGAGTGATGTCCTCCAGCAGGCCGGGCACTTCGGTATCACTGGGCAGTTGCCGCAGCAGCACACCAAAAGAGTCTTCCATCTCTTTCAGTTGCTGCGTATAGCGCTCCAGATTCGCCGCCCTATGCGCCTTGGTGGCGAACTGCTCCTTGAGGGCCGTCTCTTCTTCGCGCTTGAGGTCGAGCTGGCTCTGAACCTCACTTGTGGAAAAGCTGTAACCGAGCGCCAGGACCAGAATCATGACCAATACGCCCACCAGAACCTTGATCGCAGGCGGCCATGAACCGATGTTGTGAGTACCCAATTCGTGAATGTCGATCCTGCGCAGCTCTTCCAGCCATCCGGAAGGACTCATTGTTCATCCTCCACGGCGGCCGGCTGAGTCTGACGAACGGTCAACTGGAAGACATTGGCCTGATCCAACTGACCCGCCGTGGTCGCTTTGACTTCAGTCAGGCTCGGTGCATCGAACCAGTCCGAAGCGTTCAGGTTGCGCATCAGGTCGGAAACACGATTGTTCGATTCAGCGGCGCCAGAAATCGACAAGGTTTTGCCCACCCTTTTGACTTCGGTGAAATACACCCCGTCGGGCAGGGTCCGCGCCAGTTGGTCAAAAATTCGCCCACTGACCGGCCGATTGCCTTGCAGGTCCTGGATGATGCGCATGCGCTCGAGCAATTGCTGGCGACGCGCCTTGAGATCGCTGATCTGTTTAATCCGCTCGTCGACCACGACAATCTGCTGATTGATGTAATTGTTACGGGCGACTTGCCGTTCAATGGCGCTGTTGATGGCTTGATTCGCAACCAGCACCGCACCCGCCGATCCCACCAGCACCCCTGCCAGAATCACTAAAAACCGTTTTCGACGCTCCTCGCGCAGCTCTTCGCGCCAGGGTAAAAGATTGATCCGCGCCATCAGTCGAAGCTCCTGAGGGCCAGCCCGCAGGCAATCATCATGGCCGGCGCGTCGCTGGCCAGGGCGGCGGCGTTGACCTTGGCGCTCAACGTCATCCCGGCAAATGGGTTGGCCACCTGGGTCGGTGTGCCCAAACGCTCTTCGATCAACCGTTCCAGCCCACAGATTGACGCGGTGCCGCCGACCAGCAGGATGTGATCGATAGCGTTGTATTGGCCGCCAGCGAAGAAAAACTGCAATGAACGCGATACCTGTTGCACCAGCGCCTCGCGAAACGGCTGCAACACTGCACTGACGTAATCATCCGGCAAACCACCCTGCTTCTTTGCCAGCACCGCCTGTTCGAAGGTCAGGCCGTAGCGGCGCTGAATGTCCTCCGTCAGCTGACGACCACCGAACAATTGTTCGCGGGTATAGATAATGCGTCCGTGGTGCAGCACGCTCAGGGTGGTCATGGTCGCACCGATGTCGACCGCCGCCACCAGGCGCTCCCCGGGTATCACCGATTGATTGGTCAGCAAACCGAATGATCGCTCCAGGGCATGGGCCTCGACGTCGACCACGCGAGCGGTGAGGCCGGCCAGAGCCAGGGCTGCCTCGCGGACCTCGACGTTTTCCTTGCGGCAGGCCGCGAGCAGCACATCGACCCGCTCGGGATTGCGCGCTGAAGCGCCCTGTACTTCAAAGTCGATGGCGACTTCGTCCAGCGGATAGGGAATGTACTGGTCGGCCTCGATCTTCAGCTGGTTTTCCATGTCGTCGTCACAAAGCCCGGCGTCCATCTCGATGGTCTTGGTGATCACCGCCGAGCCAGCCACCGCCACCGCCACGTTCCTGAGGCGGGTTCTGGCCTTGATCAACGCGCGAGAGAGCGCCTGGCCCACAGCATCGAGCTCGGCAATATTTTTTTCGATAACGGCGTTGGCGGGCAGCGGTTCGACCGCATAGGCCTCGACCCGATAACGGGCGCCCTGGCGGCTCAGCGCCAGAAGCTTCACCGAAGTGGAGCTGATGTCGATACCCAAAAGCGCATCGGCCTTTTTGTTGAAGAGTCCTGGCACTGGCAATTCCCTATGACTATCCGTGAGTTACGGACTCTGCATTGTGTTTTGCGTTCCCTCCGCCCGTCTTGACATCAGCGCAAATGACGCTTCTGGCGGAAAAATGCTTATAATGCCCAGCGTTTTTTTCCGCTTTTCTCAAGCGCGGGTCGTTCGCCTTTAGCCTGAACCCTGATGCCTAATTCATTCTTTGCCCTGGATATCCAAAAGCCTTGATTCGTCTGCTGAAATTTTTCGGTTGGTCCATCGTCGCGGTTTTCTGCGGACTGCTTCTGGGTCTGAGCGGGGCGTTTCTCTACCTTAGCCCCGGATTGCCGTCCGTAGAGGCGTTGCGAAGCATCCAGTTGCAGATCCCTTTGCGGGTCTACAGCAGCGACAACAAGTTGATCGCAGAATTTGGCGAAATGCGCCGTACACCGATCCGTTTCGCCGATATTCCCCCCAATTTCATTAATGCGTTACTAAGTGCTGAAGACGATAACTTCGCCAACCACTATGGCGTCGACCCCAGCAGCCTGATGCGTGCCGCCACCCAATTGGTGAAAAGCGGGCACATCCAGTCCGGCGGCAGCACCATCACCATGCAGGTGGCGAAGAACTTCTTCCTGACCAGCGAACGCAGCTTCTCGCGCAAGACCACCGAAATCCTCCTGGCCTTGCAGATCGAACGGCAGCTGACCAAGGACGAGATCCTCGAGCTGTACGTCAACAAGATCTATCTGGGCAACCGCGCCTACGGCATCGAGGCGGCGGCGCAGGTTTATTACGGCAAGTCGATTCGTGACGTCAGCCTCGCGCAGATGGCGATGATCGCCGGCCTGCCCAAAGCCCCGTCGCGCTTCAACCCGCTGGCCAACCCGGCCCGCAGCAAAGAGCGTCGCGACTGGATCCTGGGGCGCATGTACAAGCTCGGCAAAATCAGCGAGGCCGACTACACCACCGCAATCAACGAACCGCTGAACGCCAGCTATCACGTCCCGACACCGGAAGTGAATGCGCCCTACATTGCCGAGATGGCCCGTGCCGAAATGGTCGGCCGCTATGGCAGCGACGCCTACACCGAAGGTTTCCGCGTGACGACCACGGTGCCGAGCAATCTGCAGGAAATGGCCAACACCGCCGTCCACGAAGGCCTGATGACCTATGACCAGCGCCACGGCTATCGCGGCCCTGAGTCGCGCCTGCCGGGCAAGACCCGCGAGGCCTGGGCGACCGAGCTGACCAAGCAGCGCACCATCAGCAGCCTTGAACCGGCCATCGTCACTCAGGTCGAGAAGAACGGCCTGCAGGTGCTGACCCGCAACGGCAACGAGCACGTCAGTTGGGACACCATGAAATGGGCGCGTCCGTTCCTGAACACCAACAGCATGGGTGCCAATCCGAAGCAGCCGTCCGACGTGGCCCAGGTCGGCGACCTGATTCGCGTGCAGCGTCAGGCGGACAATTCGCTGAAATTCAGCCAGATCCCGCAAGCCCAGGGCGCACTGGTATCCCTCGACCCGCAAAACGGCGCGATCCGCGCGCTGGTCGGTGGCTTCGCCTTCGAGCAGAGCAACTACAACCGCGCCTTGCAGGCCAAGCGCCAGCCGGGCTCGAGCTTCAAGCCTTTCGTCTACGCCGCTGCGCTGGATAACGGCTACACCGCCGCCAGCCTGGTGAACGACGCACCGATCGTGTTCGTCGACGAGTACCTGGACAAGGTCTGGCGTCCGAAAAACGACACCAACACCTTCCTCGGCCCGATCCGCTTGCGCGAAGCGCTGTACAAGTCGCGCAACCTGGTGTCGATCCGCCTGTTGCAGGCGATGGGCGTCGGCAAAACCATCGACTACATCACCCGCTTTGGCTTCAACAAGCAGGATCTGCCGCCCAACCTGTCCCTGGCCCTGGGTACCGCGACCCTGACGCCAATGGAAATCGCCACCGGCTGGAGCACCTTCGCCAACGGCGGCTACAAGGTCACCCCGTACATCATCGACAAGATAGAAAGCCGCAACGGCGACACGCTGTTCGTCGCCAACCCGGCGAGCGTGCCGAAAGGCGGCGTCGCCAGCGACGGCATCGCCGCACCGTCCGCCCAGGCCTTCACGGTCAACGCAATGCCGGGCGAAGCGCCAACTACCCAACCGGCGACACAGGCACCGGCCGTGGCTGAGCGCATCGTCGATGGCCGTACCACTTACATCCTCAACAGCATGCTCGAGGACGTGATCAAACTCGGCACCGGCCGCCGTGCACTGGCCCTGGGTCGCCCTGACATCGCCGGCAAGACCGGGACCACCAACGAATCCAAGGATGCGTGGTTCTCCGGTTACAACGCCGATTACGTGACCACCGTCTGGACCGGCTTCGACCAGCCGGAAAGCCTGGGGCGCAAAGAGTTCGGCGGCACCGTCGCGCTGCCGATCTGGATGAACTACATGGGCGCCGCGCTCAAAGGCCTGCCGCCACATACACAACCGGAGCCGGAAGGCATCCTGAGTCTGCGCGTCGACCCGGTCAGTGGCCGTGCGGCAAGCCCAAGCACGCCTGGAGCCTACTTCGAACTGTTCAAGGCCGAAGACACGCCACCGTCGGTCAACGAACTGGGCAACGGCAATGCGCCAGGCAGCCCGCTGCCAGCGGATGAAGCGGCGCCGATCGACTTGTTCTAGAGAAGCAGCCTGTAGGAGCGAGCCTGCTCGCGAAAAACAGTCAGATAACGCGGGTATTCAGACCGCCCGCGTCATCATTGACGACCATCGCGAGCAGGCTCGCTCGCGCACACAAACACACCTACGCCAACGGCCCCCCGTAGGGCCCCAGCCAGCGACACAGAGCCTCCAGACAACAAAAAAGCCCCGACTCTCACGAGCCGGGGCTTTCTGTTGAAGCGCTACAACGACTTAGCCGTTGAACACGTCATCCACGCTTTTGAGCGGGTAGTTCTTCGGATACGGCAGGGTTGCCACGCCGGTCTCGATCGCAGCCTTGGCCACGGCATCGGAGATCAGGGTAATCAGACGGGCATCCATTGGTTTCGGAATGATGTACTCACGGCCGAATTCCAGCTTGATGCCGCCATAGGCGTCGCACACTTCCTGAGGCACCGGCAGCTTGGCCAGTTCGCGCAGGGCGTTGGCCGCAGCCACTTTCATTTCTTCGTTGATGCGCTTGGCGCGAACGTCCAGGGCACCACGGAAGATGAACGGGAAGCCCAGTACGTTGTTGACCTGGTTCGGGTAGTCGGAACGACCGGTGGCCATGATCACGTCGTTACGGGTGGCGTGTGCCAGTTCCGGGGAGATTTCCGGATCAGGGTTCGAGCAAGCGAACACGATCGGGTTGGCCGCCATGGATTTCAGGCCTTCAGCGCTCAGCAGGTTAGGACCGGACAGGCCGACGAACACGTCAGCACCTTCCAGAGCGTCTGCCAGGGTACGTTTGTCGGTCGCGTGAGCGAAGACAGCCTTGTACTGGTTCAGGTCGTCACGGCCGGAGTGGATCACGCCGGTACGGTCAACCATGAAGATGTTTTCGATGTTCGCGCCCATGCTGACCAGCAGCTTCATGCAGGAGATCGCGGCAGCACCGGCGCCCAGGCAAACGATCTTGGCTTGCGCCAGGGTTTTACCGGCGATTTCCAGGGCGTTGATCATGCCAGCGGCGGTCACGATAGCGGTGCCGTGCTGGTCATCGTGGAATACCGGGATGTCGCACTGCTCGATCAGGGCACGTTCGATCTCAAAGCACTCAGGCGCCTTGATGTCTTCCAGGTTGATGCCACCGAAGGTGATGGAGATGCGCTTGACGGTGTCGATGAAGGCTTGCGGGCTTTCGGAGTCGACTTCGATGTCGAAAACGTCGATGCCGGCAAAGCGCTTGAACAGCACGCCCTTGCCTTCCATGACTGGCTTGGAGGCCAATGGGCCGAGGTTACCCAGACCCAGAATCGCGGTGCCATCGGAAATGACTGCAACCAGGTTGCCTTTGCCGGTGTATTTGTAGGCCAGTTCAGGGTCGCGAGCGATTTCGCGTACTGGTTCGGCTACGCCGGGGCTGTAGGCCAGCGACAGGTCGCGGGCGGTAGCGGTGGCCTTGGTGAGCTCGACGCTCAGCTTCCCTGGACGAGGATTGGCATGATATTCGAGAGCGGCAGTTTTCAAATCAGACATGGGGGCATTCCGCTTTTACTGTTGGACAGACTGGTCAGCGAGGATACGCGCCTCGCAAAATCCCCACAAGACTGACTGGTCACCCCTGTCAAGCGCCCTGCACTACGACTTTGGGCCAAGAGCCGCGAAACACAAGGGATAGACTGTTCACAATCGACAGAAAAAATGTCTACAATTTTTTATCAGTGCGCGACCTGAAGCATCGCCGGATCGGTCAATGGCAACATCCAGCGCGCCTGCCCCGCCTTGAGTCCCCCCTTGCGCGAACGATCCAGCACCCAGCCGCGAGCCTCGACTTGCCTGCCTTTGAGGCCATCAAGCGTGGCAGCGGGGAATCTGTCCAGCACATTGGGTGCAACGCGCAACACAACCGAATCCTGCAACTCGATCCAAACCCCGCCGCGATTGCGCTGAACCTTGCTCACACGACCGCTGAGCAGGGCAAAACCGGAGGCACTGATCTGATCCGCTTTCAGTACAGGTGACTGGCGCCACACGCCAAGGCCGGCCTGTCGGGCGCTGAGTTCTGCCGCTTGCTGACAGTCGACCAGATCGACATTCGGTGCGACCGCCACTTGAAAACCGAGGCCTTCGGCGAGCATTTGCGCTTCGAGGTTGGCACCATCGGCGCCGTAGACGTGGGCCAGGGTACGGCCGTAATGGTCCTTGCCTTCCTTGCCGGGGAGCAATCCGACCCGTCCGTCGCTCGCGGCCACCAAGGCTTCGAGACGCTTTCGCGCCGCCACGGCAAATGGTTCGTCGGAGCGGCCTTTCTTGCCCAGCTCCGGCGTATTCAAGCCGATCATGCGCACACTGCGACCATCCGTCAGGCGCAGCGTGTCACCGTCCACTACCCGCTGTACCGCGACCGATGCCAGGCCACTCGGTGCCGGGCAGAAGGCCTGGGCGCCGGAGAGCCAAATCGCGGACACAAAAAAGGCGCCCGCAAGGGACGCCTTTTTCATCAGCATGGAAAAACCGAAACGGCCTCCCAAGTTGATCGGCCTTAGGCCTTTTTCGCGCCGAAAGCACCGAAACGGTCTGCGAAACGCTGAACGCGGCCGCCAGTGTCCAGAGTCTTTTGCTTACCGGTGTAGAACGGGTGGCATTCGTTGCAAACGTCGATCGCCAGGGCTTTGCCGAAGGTCGAACGGGTTTCGAACTTGTTGCCGCAGCTGCAGGTAACAGCAACTGCTGGGTATTCTGGATGGATATCAGCTTTCATGGTGTCTTCCTCGGGCTAGCGTGCCGCCACCCAACACTATTGTTGAATACCGCACGTAATTAGGCCGCGGATTCTACCAGACAATGCCAATCACGCAAGCTGTCCCTGAGACCGACCGTCTGCTAGGCTCCCGAGCCAATACGCGATCCCCGGTGGGAGCGAGTCTGCTCGCGATAGCGGTGTACCAGTCGCGATGAATGCTGACTGACACGCCGTCATCGCGAGCAGGCTCGCTCCCACACGTTATGCGCCTAGCCCTTTTGTTGCCTGTTTATCGAGACTCCCCGCGTGCCCGACGCCATCCTGCGCCTCGCTTTGCCCTCGCCGCTGCGCCGCCTGTTCGACTACCGAGCTCCGGCCGGGGTCCTGCGCGCCCAGTTGCATCCGGGCATGCGCCTGCGGGTGCCGTTCGGCCGGCGGGAAATGATCGGGATTCTGGTGGAGGTCACCGACACCAGCGAAGTCCCGGCGGAAAAACTCAAGCCCGCACTGGCATTGCTCGATGCCACGCCGCCGCTGCCACCCGCCCTGTTCAAGCTATGCCTGTGGACTTCCCAGTATTACCAGCACAGTCTCGGCGACACCTTGAGCTGGGCATTACCGGTGCTGCTGCGCCAGGGCGAACTGGCCGAGGCGCGCCAGGAGCGTTTCTGGTCCGCCGCCCCCGGGGCCAGCCTCGATGACCCGCGCATCGCCCGCGCCCCGCGCCAACGTGAAGCGCTGGCGACGCTGGCCCAGCACCCCCACGGCGTCGCCCATCAGTTGCTGAGCAAGCTGATGCTGAGCAAGGACAGCCTCGATCTGTTGCTGGCCAAGGATCTGGTGCAGGTAGAGGTTCGCAAGCATGCCCCCGGCGCGCGCCACGAACACTGGCTGGCGCAGCCCGAGCTACCACTCAATCCGGAGCAACGCGCCGCTTATGAAGCGATCCGCGCCGGATTCGACAGTTATCACGCGTTCCTGCTGGCCGGCGTCACCGGCAGTGGCAAGACCGAAGTCTATTTGCAACTGATCCGCGAAACCCTGGAGGCCGGTAAACAAGCACTGGTGCTGATCCCGGAAATCAACCTCGGCCCGCAGACCCTGGCGCGCTTCGAACAGCGCTTCAATGCGCGTATCGCCCTGATCCACTCGGCAGTCAACGATCGTGAACGCCTCGACGCCTGGCTTGCCGCCCGCGACGGCGAGGCTGACATCATTATCGGCACCCGCTCGGCGCTGTTCACACCGATGAAGAATCCCGGCCTGATCATCATCGACGAAGAACACGACGGCTCCTATAAACAGCAGGAAGGCCTGCGCTACCACGCCCGCGACCTGGCCCTGGTGCGCGCCCGGCAGGAAAACATCCCGATCGTGCTCGGCTCCGCCACGCCCTCGCTGGAAAGCCTGCACAACGCCTACACCGGACGCTACGGCCTCCTGCGCCTGAACGAGCGCGCCGGTGGCGCCAAGCAGCCACGCTTCCTGCGCCTTGACGTAAAAAGTCGCCCACTGGACAGCGGCATTTCCGGGCCGATGCAACAAGCCATCGGTCAGACGCTGGCTGCCGGCCAGCAAGTATTGGTATTCCTCAACCGCCGCGGTTTCGCACCGACCCTGCTTTGTCACGATTGCGGCTGGATGTCCGAATGCCAGCGCTGCGATGCGCGAATGACCGTGCACCAGCGCCACGGCGAGTTGCGCTGCCACCATTGCGGCTACGTCGAGCGAGTGCCGCGCCAGTGCCCGAAATGCAACAAGGTCGATTTGCGTCCGGTGGGGGCAGGCACCGAACGGGCCGAAGAGCGACTGGGCATTTTGTTCCCCGACTACCCGGTTTTGCGGGTCGACCGCGACAGCACTTCGCGCAAAGACGCCATGAATCAGTTATTCGCGACCATTCAGAAAGGCCAGCCCTGCATCCTGGTGGGCACGCAAATGCTTGCCAAAGGGCATCACTTTCCACGAGTGACCCTGGTGTCGATTCTCGACGCCGACGGCGGGCTGTTCTCCGGCGACTTCCGTGCCAGCGAGCGCATGGCGCAGCTGATTGTCCAGGTCGCCGGACGTGCGGGACGCGCCGAAGAGCCGGGCAAGGTGATCATCCAGACGCATTTGGCCGATCACCCGTTGCTGGTGCAATTGACCGAACAAGGTTATTTCGCCTTTGCCGAGCAAGCCTTGAGTGAACGCCGGGCGGCAGGCCTGCCGCCGTTTGCGCACCTGGCCCTGCTGCGGGCCGAAGCGCACAAGCCGGGACAGGCCGAAGGATTTCTCGACGAGGCGTGCAGCGAGGCCGAACGCCTGCTGGCCGAACAGGGTTTGACCGGCATCGAATTGCTGGGGCCGGTGCCGGCACCAATGGAACGCCGCGCCGGGCGCTATCGTGCACAGCTCTTGTTACAGGCCACCGCGCGGGCGCCGCTGCATCGCTTGCTGGCCAGTTGGTTGTTGGTGCTGGAGCAGATGCCGAGCGGGCGGGCGGTGCGCTGGTCGCTGGATGTGGATCCGGTCGATTTGTATTGATTTGGGTACCGCCATCGCGAGCAAGCTCGCTCCCACAGTGGTTCTCGGGTGGAACTACAACGTGTATCCACCGCAAAACCTGTGGGAGCGAGCTTGCTCGCGATGGGGTCTTAATTGTCACCACACATCCACATCCTGCCTGCTAAGGTTGGCAAGCCCGTCTTCGCCACGGATAATGCCCAGTTTTTCCACCAGCGCACGATGCGCCGCCGCGCCAGCGGTCGAAAGAGAAGACCATGAAAGACACCATTCGCCAGCTGATCCAACAAGCCATCACCCAACTCGTCAACGAAGGTGTGTTGCCTGAAGGCCTGACGCCGGCGATCCAGGTGGAAAACTCTCGCGACAAGAAGAACGGCGACTTCGCCAGCAACATTGCCATGATGCTGGCCAAGCCTGCGGGCATGAAGCCGCGTGATCTGGCCGAGAAAATCATCGCCGCACTGCCGGCTGACGAAAACATCTCCAAGGCCGAAATCGCCGGCCCCGGCTTTCTCAACTTCTTCCAGAACACCCAGGCCCTGGCGACCCGCCTGGACGCCGCCCTGGCCGACGAGCACATCGGCGTGCGCAAGGCCGGCCCGGTGCAACGCACCGTGGTTGACCTGTCGGCCCCGAACCTGGCCAAGGAAATGCACGTCGGCCACCTGCGCTCGACCATCATCGGCGACGGCGTGGCTCGGGTGCTCGAGTTCCTCGGCGACGAAGTGATCCGTCAGAACCACGTCGGCGACTGGGGCACCCAGTTCGGCATGTTGATGGCCTATCTGCAGGAAAACCCGATCACCAGCGATGAGCTGTCGGACCTGGAAAACTTCTACCGCGCCGCCAAGCAACGCTTCGACGAATCCGAAGAATTCGCCGACCGCGCCCGCGGCCTGGTGGTCAAGTTGCAGGCCGGCGACCCGGACTGCCTGGCGCTGTGGACCAAGTTCAAGGACATCTCGCTGTCCCACTGCCAGAAAATCTACGAGCTGTTGAACGTCAAGCTGACCATGGCTGACGTGATGGGCGAAAGCGCCTACAACGACGACCTGATCAATGTGGTCAACGACCTCAAGGCCGCCGGCATGCTGGTCGAGAGCAACGGCGCCCAGTGCGTGTTTCTGGACGAGTTCAAGAACGCCGACGGCGATCCGCTGCCGGTGATCATCGTCAAGGCCGATGGTGGCTACCTCTACGCCACCACCGACCTGGCGGCCGTGCGCTACCGCAGCGGCAAGCTCAAGGCTGACCGCGCCCTGTACTTCGTCGACCAGCGTCAGGCCCTGCACTTCCAGCAAGTGTTCGCCGTGGCACGCAAGGCTGGCTTCGTGACCCATCCGATGGAGATGGAACACATGGGCTTCGGCACCATGAACGGCGCTGATGGCCGTCCGTTCAAGACCCGCGATGGCGGCACCGTGAAGCTGATCGACCTGCTGACCGAAGCCCAGGAACGCGCCTACACCCTGGTCAAGGACAAGAACCCGGAACTGGCCGAAGCCGAGCTGCGCAACATCGCCAAGGTCGTGGGCATCGGCGCGGTGAAGTACGCCGACCTGTCCAAGCACCGCACCAGCGACTACAGCTTCAACTTCGACCTGATGCTGAACTTCGAAGGCAACACCGCCCCGTACCTGCTGTATGCGTACACCCGTGTGGCCGGCGTGTTCCGCAAGCTCGGCAAGGACTTCAGCGAAGTCGACGGCCAGATCGTCCTCGAAGCGCCGCACGAACACGAACTGGCGGCAAAACTCGCGCAATTCGGTGAAGTGCTGAACAACGTGTCCGAAAAAGGCACGCCGCACATTCTCTGCACGTACCTGTACGACGTCGCCGGCCTGTTCTCCAGCTTCTACGAGAACTGCCCGATCCTCGCCGCCGACACCCCGGCGCAAATGCAGAGCCGCCTGCGCCTCGCCGCGCTGACCGGACGCACCCTCAAGCAAGGCCTGGAACTCTTGGGCCTGGAAACTCTGGAGCGTATGTAAGTTGGCTGCCAAGAAAAAACCTGCACCCAAGCGTGGCGCCAGCCGTTACCAAGCTCCAGCGAAGCAGCCGATTCCGGGTTGGTTGTGGATGGCCATCGGCCTGACGGTCGGCGCATTCATCGTATTCCTGATGAAGCTGGAGCCGGGCAAGGGCAGCGATACGGTCAAACGCGAGAAGGTAGAGCAACAGCAGCAGAAAGCCACCAAGATCGCCGAGGCCAACAAGACCCCGCCGAGCCCGACGCAACCGGTGAAGCCGAAGTACGACTTCTACACCTTGCTGCCGGAATCGGAAGTCATCGTGCCGCCGGATGCCGTGCCGGAAAAAACCCTGCCGACGCCACAAGTGCCGGCCGTTCCGACGACGCCGGTTACGCCGGCGGAAGCGGCGAAGATCGACACCGCCCGCGCCCAGGCGGCGCTGTCCGGTATCACGCCGCCGCCCGCGCCACCCGTCACCAAAGCCGCGCCGGTGACCAAGTTCTTCCTCCAGGCGGGTTCGTTCCGCAAGCAAACTGACGCCGACAAGGTTCGTGCGCAGATCATCCTGCTCGGCCAGGCGGTGGCGGTTGAATCCGGCACAGTGAAAGACGAGACCTGGTATCGGGTTCTGGTCGGACCGTTCAGCAACCGCGAACAACTGACCACTGCCCAGAAACAACTGGCCGGCGCCGGCTTCAGCAATCTGTTGTTACAACAGCGCCAGAGCCGCTGATCCGCCGAAGTGGGCAACACCAGGTTGCCCACTCTCTCTATGGCGAGGGAGCTTGTCCCCGCTGGGGTGCGAAGGCAAATTCGGAACAGAGCAGCCAAACACCACTCGTCCCCTCTCCCACCCCACAGTTGAAATCCACTCCACCACCCCCATATGAGTGGGCATAAGGCATTTTCGCCCCGCTGCGTGGAGACTCTTCCCTTGACCACCATCGTTTCAGTTCGCCGCCACGGCAAAGTCGTCATGGGCGGCGACGGCCAGGTATCCCTTGGCAATACCGTGATGAAAGGCAACGCGAAAAAAGTTCGCCGCCTGTACCACGGGCAGGTCCTCGCCGGTTTTGCCGGTGCCACCGCTGACGCCTTTACCCTCTTCGAACGTTTCGAAGGCCAGCTGGAAAAGCATCAGGGCCACTTGGTTCGTGCTGCCGTAGAACTCGCCAAAGAATGGCGAACCGACCGCTCCCTGAGCCGTCTCGAAGCCATGCTCGCGGTCGCCAACAAAGACGCCTCTTTGATCATCACCGGCAACGGCGACGTAGTTGAGCCCGAGCAAGGCTTGATCGCCATGGGTTCCGGTGGCGGTTACGCCCAGGCTGCCGCCAGCGCCTTGCTGAAGAAAACCGATCTGTCGGCCAGGGAAATCGTCGAGACCGCCCTGGGCATTGCCGGCGACATCTGTGTATTCACCAACCACACCCAGACCATTGAGGAGCAGGACTGCGCCGAATAAGCCCGTACTGGCCATCGCGCCACGGCTCATTCTTGCCTGAGGTCCGCCAAATACTATGTCCATGACTCCCCGTGAAATCGTCCACGAACTCAATCGCCATATCATCGGCCAGGACGATGCCAAGCGCGCCGTCGCCATTGCCCTGCGCAATCGCTGGCGCCGGATGCAGCTGCCCGAAGAGCTGCGCGTTGAAGTCACCCCGAAAAACATTCTGATGATCGGCCCGACCGGTGTCGGTAAAACCGAAATCGCCCGTCGCCTGGCCAAACTGGCCAACGCACCGTTCATCAAGGTCGAAGCCACCAAGTTCACTGAAGTCGGCTACGTCGGCCGCGACGTCGAATCGATCATTCGTGACCTGGCCGATGCGGCGATCAAGCTGCTGCGCGAACAGGAAATCATCAAGGTTCGCCACCGCGCCGAAGACGCCGCTGAAGAGCGCATCCTCGACGCGCTGCTGCCGCCGCCGCGCATGGGCTTCAGCAACGACGATGCCCCGACCTCGGATTCCAACACCCGTCAGCTGTTCCGCAAGCGCCTGCGCGAAGGCCAGCTGGATGACAAGGAGATCGAAATCGAAGTCGCCGAAATGGCCGGCGTCGACATTTCCGCGCCACCGGGCATGGAAGAAATGACCAACCAGCTGCAGAGCCTGTTCGCCAACATGGGC
The DNA here is from genome assembly GCF_016887925.1 of Pseudomonas sp. MIL9. NCBI lineage: Bacteria > Pseudomonadati > Pseudomonadota > Gammaproteobacteria > Pseudomonadales > Pseudomonadaceae > Pseudomonas > Pseudomonas sp. MIL9. Next base: position 84,282 of record NZ_JAFEHE010000008.1, read on the forward strand.
AAAGGCAAACGCAAGAGCCGCAAGCTCAAGGTCAAGGAAGCGCTGAAACTGGTGCGCGACGAAGAAGCCAGTCGTCTGGTCAACGATGAAGAGTTGAAGGCCAAGGCACTGGAAGCGGTCGAGCAGCACGGCATCGTGTTCATCGACGAAATCGACAAGGTCGCCAAGCGCGGCAATGTCGGCGGCGCCGATGTGTCCCGCGAGGGTGTGCAACGCGACTTGCTGCCGCTGATCGAAGGCTGCACCGTCAACACCAAACTGGGCATGGTCAAGACCGACCACATCCTGTTCATCGCCTCGGGCGCTTTCCACCTGAGCAAGCCGAGCGATCTGGTGCCTGAGCTGCAAGGTCGTCTGCCGATTCGTGTCGAACTGAAGGCGCTGTCGCCGGAAGACTTCGAACGCATCCTCAGCGAACCGCACGCTTCGCTCACCGAGCAATACTGTGCACTGCTGAAAACCGAAGGCCTGACCATCGAGTTCCAGCCAAGCGGCATCAAACGCATCGCGGAAATCGCCTGGCAGGTCAACGAAAAAACCGAAAACATCGGTGCCCGTCGTCTGCACACACTGCTTGAGCGCCTGCTTGAAGAAGTGTCGTTCAGCGCCGGCGACCTGGCCAGTGCCCATGACGACAAGGCGATCCAGATCGACGCCGACTACGTCAACAGCCACCTCGGCGAATTGGCGCAGAACGAAGACCTGTCCCGTTATATCCTGTAAGCAACACTTGTAGGAGCGAGCTGGCTCGCGATGAACCCGAGAGCGACGCGTTTGTTCAGACAACACGCGTTATCGTTAACGTCCATCGCGAGCCAGCTCGCTCCTACAGGGTTCCACCCCTAACGGAACTCAGGTCATGACCCAACTCCCCACCGACATCAAACTGCACAAAGCCTCGAAAACCCTGACGCTCAAATATGCGTCCGGCGAGGAATTCACCCTGCCCGCCGAATTCCTTCGCGTGCACTCTCCTTCCGCCGAAGTCCAGGGCCACGGCAAACCCATCCTGCAATTTGGCAAGATCAACGTAGGCCTGAGCAAGATAGAACCGGCCGGTCAGTACGCACTGAAATTGACCTTCGACGACGGCCACGACAGCGGCCTGTTCACCTGGGAATACCTCTATGAACTGGGGCGACGTCATGACGCACTCTGGGAGGATTATCTTGCCGAGCTCAAAGCCGCCGGAAAAACCCGCGACCCGAACGAATCCGTCGTCAAGCTGATGCTCTAGCCTGAGCCTCTTGCTCTTTAGAGGGCATTTTCTAATTTCATCTGTTTGAATGCTTGGCCGTAAGGTCAGTCATTGGCCTGCTTGCGAAAAAAATTAAACTCGGGTAACCAATGGAGCTGGCAAGTTCCCTGCAGTGTTCTCTGCGAAACAAAAGCAGCGATGCAGCACTAACGGTCACCCGAGCAGTAGTACCTGGCATTGGCTGTGTAACTGCACAGCAGGCCCCGGGTACTCGTCTCAGGACAATGGAGCGTCGTAGATGAGTAACAAGAATAACGATGACTTGAAGTATCAGGCCTCGGAAAACACCTTGGGACTGAATCCTGTCGTTGGACTGCGTGGAAAGGATCTACTGGCTTCTGCTCGAATGGTGCTCAGGCAGGCCATCAAACAACCGGTGCACAGCGCCAGGCATGTTGCGCACTTCGGCCTTGAACTCAAGAACGTGCTGTTCGGCAAATCCACACTGCAACCGAGCAGCGATGACCGTCGCTTCGCCGATCCGGCCTGGAGCCAGAACCCCCTTTATAAACGCTATCTGCAAACCTACCTGGCGTGGCGCAAGGAACTCCACGACTGGATCGATGACAGCAAACTCTCGGCCAGTGACGCCGCTCGCGGGCACTTCGTGATCAACCTCATGACCGAAGCCATGGCCCCGACCAACACGGCGGCCAACCCGGCGGCCGTCAAACGCTTCTTCGAAACCGGCGGCAAGAGCCTGCTCGATGGTCTTTCGCATCTGGCCAAGGACCTCGTGCACAACGGCGGCATGCCGAGCCAGGTCAACATGGGTGCGTTCGAGGTCGGCAAGAGCCTCGGCGTGACCGATGGTGCGGTGGTTTTTCGCAACGATGTGCTGGAGCTGATCCAGTACAAGCCGATTACCGAGCAGGTCCACGAGCGTCCATTGCTGGTGGTGCCGCCACAGATCAACAAGTTCTACGTTTTCGACCTGAGCCCGGACAAGAGCCTGGCGCGGTTCTGCCTGCGCAACAATGTGCAGACCTTCATCGTCAGCTGGCGCAACCCGACCAAGGAACAGCGCGAATGGGGTCTGTCGACCTACATCGAGGCGCTCAAGGAAGCGGTCGACGTGGTCACCGCCATCACCGGCAGCAAAGATGTGAACATGCTCGGCGCCTGCTCCGGTGGCATCACCTGCACCGCCCTGCTGGGCCACTACGCGGCAATCGGCGAGAACAAGGTCAACGCCCTCACCCTGCTGGTCAGCGTGCTCGATACCACACTGGACAGCGATGTCGCCCTGTTCGTCGACGAGCAGACCCTCGAAGCCGCCAAGCGCCACTCCTACCAGGCCGGCGTACTGGAAGGCCGCGACATGGCAAAAGTCTTTGCGTGGATGCGTCCCAACGACCTGATCTGGAACTACTGGGTCAACAACTACCTGCTGGGCAACGAACCGCCGGTGTTCGACATCCTGTTCTGGAACAACGACACCACCCGATTGCCCGCCGCGTTCCATGGCGACCTGATCGAGATGTTCAAAAACAACCCGCTGATTCGCCCCAATGCACTGGAAGTGTGCGGCACGCCCATCGACCTGAAGCAGGTCACGGCCGACATCTTTTCCCTGGCCGGCACCAACGACCACATCACCCCGTGGAAGTCCTGCTACAAGTCGGCGCAACTGTTCGGCGGCAATGTCGAGTTCGTGCTGTCCAGCAGCGGGCATATCCAGAGCATCCTGAACCCGCCGGGCAATCCGAAATCCCGTTACATGACCAGCACCGAAATGGCTGCCAATGCCGAAGAGTGGCAAGAGAATTCCACCAAGCACACCGACTCCTGGTGGCTGCACTGGCAGGCCTGGCAGGCCCAGCGTTCGGGCGAACTGAAAAAGGCCCCGGCGAAGCTGGGCAACAAGGCTTATCCGGCGGGCGAGACTGCGCCAGGCACATACGTACACGAGCGGTAACTGACACACCCCGCTCCTCCTGTAGGAGCGAGCTCGCTCGCGATGGACGTTAACGATGACGCGGGGCACCTGAACGACCGCGTTGCCCGGACATTCTTCGCGAGCAGGCTCGCTCCTACAGGGGGTCGGGGATGAATTCATAAACAGGGCCAGAAGCATGCCGCAACCGTTCATATTTCGTACCGTCGACCTGGATGGCCAGACCCTCCGCACGGCGGTACGCCCCGGCAAGCCTCACTTGACGCCCTTGCTGATTTTCAACGGCATCGGCGCCAACCTGGAGCTGGTGTTTCCGTTCGTCGCGGCACTGGACCCGGACCTGGAAGTCATCGCTTTCGACGTGCCCGGTGTCGGTGGCTCTTCGACGCCGAATCGACCGTATCGCTTTCCGGGCCTGGCCAAACTGACGGCACGCATGCTCGACTACCTCGATTACGGGCAGGTCAATGTCATTGGTGTGTCCTGGGGCGGCGCCCTTGCCCAACAGTTCGCCTACGACTATCCGGAGCGCTGCAAGAAACTGGTGCTGGCCGCCACTGCGGCCGGCGCGGTGATGGTGCCGGGCAAGCCGAAAGTGCTGTGGATGATGGCCAGTCCGAGGCGCTACATCCAGCCCTCGCACGTGATCCGCATTGCACCGATGATCTACGGCGGCTCATTTCGCCGCGACCCGACACTGGCCGCGAGCCACGCGGCAAAAGTGCGTTCGGCAGGCAAGCTCGGTTACTACTGGCAACTGTTTGCCGGCCTCGGCTGGACCAGCATCCACTGGCTGCACAAGATCAATCAGCCGACCCTGGTACTGGCGGGCGATGACGATCCGTTGATCCCGCTGATCAACATGCGCCTGCTGGCCTGGCGGATTCCCAATGCCCACCTGCACATCATCGATGACGGCCATCTGTTTCTGATCACCCGCGCCGAAGCGGTGGCGCCGATCATCATGAAATTCCTCGAAGAAGAACGACAACGCGCCGTGATGCATCCGCACCCGGCGCCATTGGACGGCTAGCGGCTCATTGACGGGCGGCAGGACGCCGCGCCGCGCAACAACCCGAAACAGCGTCTATGGTGTTTTGGTTCGGTTGTGTGTTTTTGGCCTGAAGACGAAGGAGTGTTGACTCATGCGTGACAAACCAGCGCGGGACACTTTGCCCACTCCCGCCGCGTTCATCAACGCACAGAGTGCGATTACCGGCCTGCGCGGCCGGGATCTGATTTCGACCCTGCGCAGCGTTGCCGCCCATGGCCTGCGAAACCCGGTGCACAGCGCCCGGCACGCCCTGAAACTGGGCGGGCAGCTGGGCCGCGTGCTGCTCGGTGAGACCCTGCACCCGACCAATCCACAGGACAGCCGTTTCGCCGACCCGGCCTGGAGCCTCAACCCGTTTTACCGTCGCAGTTTGCAGGCCTACCTGGCTTGGCAAAAACAGGTCAAGAGCTGGATCGACGACAGCAACATGACCCCGGACGATCGTGCCCGCGCGCATTTCGCCTTCGCCCTGCTCAATGATGCCGTGTCACCGTCCAACAGCCTGCTCAATCCACTGGCGATCAAGGAGATCTTCAACTCCGGCGGCAACAGCCTGGTGCGCGGGATCGGTCACCTGGTGGATGACTTGCTGCACAACGACGGCCTGCCCCGGCAAGTCACCAAACAGGCTTTCGAAGTCGGCAAGACCGTCGCCACCACCACCGGCGCCGTGGTGTTTCGCAACGAGTTGCTGGAGCTGATCCAGTACAAGCCGATGAGCGAAAAGCAGTATTCCAAGCCGCTGCTGGTGGTGCCGCCGCAGATCAACAAGTACTACATTTTCGACCTGAGCCCGCACAACAGCTTCGTCCAGTTCGCCCTCAAGAACAGCCTGCAAACCTTCGTGATCAGCTGGCGCAACCCGGATGTGCGTCACCGCGAATGGGGCCTGTCGACCTACGTCGAGGCGGTTGAAGAAGCCATTAATGTGTGCCGGGCGATCACCGGTGCCCGTGAGGTCAACCTGATGGGCGCCTGCGCCGGCGGGCTGACCATCGCTGCGTTGCAAGGTCACTTGCAAGCCAAACGGCAACTGCGCCGGGTCTCCAGCGCGACGTATCTGGTGAGCCTGCTCGACAGTCAGCTGGATTCACCAGCAACCCTCTTCGCCGACGAACAGACCCTGGAAGCCGCCAAGCGGCGCTCCTACCAGAAAGGCGTGCTCGACGGTCGCGACATGGCCAAGGTGTTTGCCTGGATGCGCCCCAACGACTTGATCTGGAGCTATTTCGTCAACAACTACCTGTTGGGCAAAGAACCCCCGGCGTTCGACATCCTCTACTGGAACAACGACAACACGCGCCTGCCCGCCGCGCTGCATGGCGACCTGCTGGATTTCTTCAAGCACAACCCGCTCACCCACCCGGGCGGCCTGGAGGTGTGCGGCACGCCGATCGACTTGCAGAAGGTCACCGTCGACAGCTTCAGCGTGGCCGGTATCAACGACCACATCACACCGTGGGACGCGGTGTATCGCTCGACGCTGCTGCTCGGGGGTGATCGCCGCTTCGTGCTGTCCAACAGCGGTCACGTGCAAAGCATCCTCAACCCGCCGAACAACCCGAAAGCCAACTACGTCGAGAACGGCAAACTGAGCAGTGATCCGCGGGCCTGGTACTACGATGCCAAGCACGTCGATGGCAGTTGGTGGACCCCGTGGCTGAGCTGGATTCAGGAACGTTCGGGGGCGCTAAAGGAAACCCAGATGGCCCTCGGCAACCAGAACTATCCACCCATGGAGGCGGCGCCCGGTACTTACGTGCGCGTGCGCTGACACTCAACGACCCACGGCCGCGACCGGCCGTGGCATCACCCGATCAATAAGAAGACTGGATGAAAACCCGCGACCGCATCCTCGAATGTGCCCTGCAGCTGTTCAATCAGAAGGGCGAACCAAACGTCTCCACCATGGAAGTTGCCAACGAAATGGGCATCAGCCCCGGCAACCTCTACTACCACTTCCACGGCAAGGAGCCGCTGATTCTCGGGTTGTTCGAACGCTTCCAGAATGAGCTGGCCCCGCTGCTCGATCCGCCATCGGACGTTGAACTGGCACCGGAAGATTACTGGCTGTTCCTGCACCTGATCGTCGAACGCCTGGCCCACTACCGGTTTCTGTTCCAGGACCTGTCGAACCTGGCCGGCCGCCTGCCGAAGCTGGCCAAGGGCATCCGCAACCTGCTCAATGCACTGAAGCGCACGCTGGCGTCGTTACTGGCGCGATTGAAAGCCCAGGGGCAATTGGTCAGCGACACCCAGGCGCTGGGGCAACTGGTGGAACAGATCACCCTGACGCTGCTGTTCTCGCTGGACTATCAGCGGATTCTCGATCGCGAAGGTGAAGTGCGATTGGTGGTCTACCAGATCATGATGCTGGTGGCGCCGCATCTGCTGCCGCCGATCAAGGTGGCGACGGAGCGCCTGGCGATGCAGTACCTGGAAGAGCACGATTAATGCTGATCACACCTATCCCTGTGCGAGCGAGCCTGCTCGCGATGGCGGTGTGTCAGTAGGCAAAATTTTTGAATGTGATGGCCTCATCGCGAGCAGGGCTCGCTCCCACATCAGGTTTGTGGTGCTTTCAAAATGCTGCACAAACAAAAACGCCCGGCCTTGGCAGGCCGGGCGTTTTCTTGAGCCCTGAAAAAATCAGGACTGACTGGTTGGCGTCGAAGGTGCCGGCGCGGCAGTCGGGGTTACAGCAGGGGTCGGCGCGGTCGCGGAGTTCGACGAGCTGACCGGTGCTGCCGGCGTTGCGGCAGCCACTGCTGGTTTTGGTGCGGCAGCTTTTGGAGCGGCCGGTTTTTTCACCGCTGGTTTCTTCGCAGCGGCAGGTTTTGCTGCTGGTTTGGCCGCTGCGGTTTTCGCCGCAGGCTTGGCGGCGGCAGGCCTGGCAGCAGGTTTAGCGGCGGCTTTTGCGGCAACCGGTTTGGCCGCTGGTTTGGCGGCAGCGGGTTTGGCAGCGGCCGTTTTCGCCGCTGGCTTGGCAGCAGGTTTCGCCGCCGCTTTAGCCAGTGGCTTGGCAGCGGTTTTGGCTGCTGGTTTAGCCGCTGGTTTGGCGGCCGCGGTTTTCGCCGCGACAGGCGCAACCTTGGCACCGGTGAGCTTTTCGATCTGCTTGGTCAGGGTATCGACCTTGCTGTGCAGTGCCTTGACTTCGTTGCGGCTCGGTACGCCCAGGCGCGAGATGGCGCTGTTCAGACGCTTGTCGAAAGCGCCTTCCAGCTCGTCCCACTTGCCCAGAGCACGATCTTTCACGCCGCTGATGCGCGACTTGGCCGAAGAAGCGGAGTCCTTGGCGGCGTCGACAGTTTTGCCAACGGCGCTCTTGGTCAGCTTCTCGGCTTTTTCGCCGTCCTTAACCAATGCATCGAAGAGTTTGCTGCCGTCAGTGTCGATCTTCGAGTACACGCCTAAACCCGCCAGCCAGATTTTTCGGGAGTAGTCTTCGACTTTCCCGATCCACGAGCTGCCTTCTTTTTCAGTATTCTTTTTGCCAGCCATCCCGTTCTCCTTAAGATTTACGCGCGACGCGTTCGAGCAATGCCGTCAGCTCATCGAGCTTGGCAGAGAGTGTCTCAACGTCATGTTTAGACGGAATGCCGATACGATTCAAGGCACTTGCGACACGCGTGTCGAACGCCTTCTCCACTTTGTCGAGTTGAACTTCGACCTTGCCTTTGAAAGTGCGCACTTCGTCTTTGGCTTCATCGATCTCGGCATTCGCCGCTTCAAGCTTCTCAGTGACTGCTTTTTTGCCTTTCTTTTCAACAGTTTGACCAGCCTTGATCAACTCTTGAAAGTAGTCGCTGCCCTCTTGGCCAACCTTGGTGTAGGCACCCAGGCCTGCCAGCCAGATCTTGCGGGCATAGGATTTGACGTCGCTCAGGGCGGTGGTCGATGCGTCGATTTTTTTCTTCAAAATAACTTTGGCCATGGTGCACCTCACGCGCAAAAGGTTTGAGGAACTGCCCGTGAAAGTGTCGGGCTCTGGCACAAAGTAGGGAGAAAAATTAGAAACGGCACCCTAACAACTGACATAAATCTTCGGGATCACCGTCAACAAATGTGGGAGCGAGCCTGCTCGCGATAGCGGTGCATCAGTCGATGATTAATGCTGACTGACATACCGTCATCGCGAGCAAGCTCGCTCCCACAGGGAATTTCGTTTCAACCAGAGATCAGACCAAGGCTTTATCCAGCGCCTTTTCGATTTCCGATTTGATCATGCCGCTCATGGCCGACATCATCAGGCCCAGTTCCACATCGACCTTGATCGAATCGTCACTGACATGCACCGCGCCTTTCACACCCGAGCGCTTGAGGTTCAAGGTGTCGCCAGACCACTGCGGCTCCAGGCCATATTGATCGGACAGTTTCTGCGCCAGCTTGTTGGCCTTCTCGCGAGCCGCTTCCTTACCCAGGCCGTGGGCACGCTCAACACTAATATGGGCCATCGAATGACTCCTGCTTTATGAATGCTTGTTCGGTGAATCTTGACCACTGATGCGGCAAAACGTCCCGAGGGTGATCCATCTTACCTTCAGCCTTGCCAAGACAAAGCATCCCTTGGGGATTAGAATGTCGCGCATTCTATTTTGGTGACAGCGATATGACTGATCAGCGCAAAGGCAGCGATGCCGAACCCACCACTCACTTCGGCTTCAAAAACGTTCCGGAAAGCCAGAAAGCGGAAAAAGTCGCTGAGGTTTTCCATTCGGTAGCCGCCAAGTACGACTTGATGAACGACCTCCTGTCGGGCGGCATGCACCGCCTGTGGAAGCGTTTTGCGATCGAATTGTCGGGTGTACGCACAGGCAATCGCGTGCTGGACATCGCCGGCGGTACCGGCGACCTGACCCGCAAGTTCTCGCACCTCGTTGGCCCGACCGGTCAGGTGGTGCTGGCGGATATCAATGAATCCATGCTCAAGGTCGGTCGTGACCGCCTGCTGGACCTGGGTGTGGCCGGCAACGTCGAATTCGTCCAGGCCGATGCGGAAAAACTGCCGTTCCCGGACAACCACTTCGACTGCGTGACCATCGCCTTCGGCCTGCGCAACGTCACCCACAAGGAAGACGCCCTGCGCTCGATGCTCCGTGTACTCAAGCCAGGCGGCCGCCTGCTGGTGCTGGAGTTCTCCAAGCCGACCAACGCGCTGATGTCCAAAGCCTACGACGCCTATTCGTTCGCCTTCATGCCGCTGATGGGCAAGCTGATCACCAACGATTCGGAAAGCTATCGCTACCTGGCCGAATCGATCCGCATGCACCCGAATCAGGAAACCCTGAAGTCAATGATGGTCGAGGCCGGTTTCGACCGCGTGACCTATCACAACATGACCGCAGGCATCGTCGCCCTGCACCGCGGCATCAAGCCCTGATGCTGCTCGCCGGCCTGCTCGCCAGCGTTGAACTCGGTCTGAACCGTGTGCTGCGCCTCGACAGCACGGCGCTGCCGCGGCTGGCGCATTTGAGCGGCAGGGTGATTGCCGTCGATTGCCGCAGCCCGGCGTTTCAATTGTTCATCCTGCCCAGCGACGAAGGCCTGATGCTGGCTTCCCAGTGGGAAACCGGTGCCGACTGCACCTTGCGGGCCCCGGCCTCGAGCCTGCTGAAACTGGCGATGAGCAAGGACAAGACGTCGGTGCTGCATGGGCCCGAGGTCGAGCTCGAGGGTGACAGCGGCGTACTGCTGGAGCTGGCGGCCATCCTTCAGGACCTGGAGCTGGACTGGGAGTACGAACTCTCGCGCTGGCTCGGCCCTGTCGCCACACAACTGGTCGGTGGTCACCTGCGCAGCCGCGCCCGCTGGTATCAGCAAGGGTTCGCCAGCCTGGGCCAGAACCTTGGCGAATACCTGGCCGAAGAATCGCGCACCCTCGTCGGTCAGCGCGAAGCCGAAGCCCGATTCAGTGAACTGGACCAGATCAAGCTCGATCTGGAACGTCTCGAGGCGCGTTTCGAGCGCCTTTCCCGATCCCTCGACCCAAGCGATAACGCATGAAGCTGCTTGCCGTCCGCCGTTTGTTGCGCATCCAGCGCGTCGTGATCCGCTACCGCCTCGATGACCTGCTGTTCGCCCTGCCGCTGCCCTGGTTCCTGCGGGCGCTGCGCTACGCCCTGCCGTGGCGCTGGTTCCCGCGCAAGACGCTGGACCTGAGCCGGGGCGCGCGACTGCGCCTGGCGCTGCAGGACCTGGGGCCGATTTTCATCAAGTTCGGACAGATCCTGTCCACCCGCCGCGACTTGCTGCCCGAAGACATCGCCGATGAACTGATGAAGCTGCAGGACCGCGTCCCGCCGTTCGATTCGCAGCTGTCGGTCAAGCTGATCGAAGAGCAGCTGGGCAAGAAAATCAGCGAAGTCTTCAGCCGTTTCGACGTCGAACCGCTGGCCTCGGCCTCGGTGGCGCAGGTGCACGCCGCGCAACTGAAAACCGGCGAAGAAGTCGTGGTCAAAGTGATTCGTCCAGGGCTGAAACCGGTGATCGCCCAGGATCTGGCGTGGCTGTTCATCCTCGCCCGCGCCGCCGAAAAACTCTCGGCCGATGCGCGCCTGCTGCACCCGGTGGACGTGGTCAGCGACTACGAAAAAACCATCTACGACGAACTCGACCTGCTGCGTGAAGCCGCCAACGCCAGTCAGTTGAAGCGCAACTTTGAAGGTTCGCCGCTGCTGTACGTGCCGCAGGTCTATTGGGACTGGTGCCGCCCGAAAGTGTTGGTGATGGAGCGTATATACGGCATCCAGGTCACCGATCTGGCGACCCTGGCCGACCAGCGCACCGACATGAAGATGCTGGCCGAACGCGGCGTGGAGATTTTCTTCACCCAGGTGTTCCGCGACAGCTTCTTCCACGCCGACATGCACCCCGGCAACATCTTCGTCAGCACCGTGAACCCATGGAGTCCGCAGTACATTGCGATCGACTGCGGCATCGTCGGCAGCCTGACCCCGGAAGACCAGGATTACCTGGCCCGCAACCTGTTCGCGTTCTTCAAGCGTGATTACCGTCGCGTGGCGCAATTGCACATCGATTCGGGCTGGGTGCCGGCGGAAACCAAGCTCAACGAGTTCGAAGCGGCGATCCGTACCGTGTGCGAGCCGATTTTCGAAAAACCGTTAAAAGATATTTCCTTCGGCCAGGTGCTGATGCGCCTGTTCCAGACCGCACGGCGCTTCAACATGGAAGTGCAGCCGCAACTCGTACTGCTGCAAAAAACCCTGCTGAACATCGAGGGCCTGGGTCGTCAGCTGTATCCGGACCTCGACCTGTGGAACACCGCCCAGCCGTTCCTCGAGCGCTGGATGCGCGAGCGGGTCAGTCCCAAAGCCTTGCTCGGCAACGTGCAGAGCCAGTTCGAGCAGATCCCGCACCTGGCCAACATGGCCCGCGACCTGCTCGAGCGCATGTCGCAACCCCATGCCAACGACCCGCCACCACCCTGGCATCGACCTCGCGACGACTGGTTCCTGCGCCTGCTCGGTACCGCGCATCTGGCCGGTGGCGCCCTTCTCGCCGCCGGTGGGCCGTTGAACCAGTTGGCGTATTGGCCGGCCGGCATCATGATGGCCGTCGGCTTGTATCTGGTCGTTCGTCGATAGCCAGTTGCGTGAACGACTGGCACACTGTTTGAACGCTTGGGTTCGACTAATGAAGTGTCGGACCCGCTGTCGGAGTCGAAGATGAAAAACTGGCTGGACGAGATCAAATGGGACGCTGATGGCCTGGTGCCGGCGATTGCCCAGGATCACAAGACCGGGCGCGTCCTGATGATGGCCTGGATGAACCGTGAAGCACTGGAGTTGACCGCCGCCGAGAACCGCGCCATTTACTGGTCGCGCTCCCGTGGCAAGCTGTGGCGCAAGGGCGAAGAGTCCGGCCACGTGCAGACGCTGCACGAAATGCGTCTGGACTGCGACGCCGACGTGATCATCCTGATGGTCGAACAGATCGGCGACATTGCCTGCCATACCGGCCGCCAGAGCTGCTTCTATCGCGTCTTCGAGAACGGCGACTGGACAACCGTCGACCCGGTCCTGAAAGATCCCAATGCCATCTATTCCGCAGGACACAAACATGAGTGACACTCTGACCCGTCTGGCCGCTGTGCTGGAAGAGCGCAAAGGCGCCACTGCCGATAGCTCGTACGTCGCCAGCCTGTACCACAAGGGCTTGAACAAGATTCTGGAAAAAGTCGGCGAAGAGTCGGTCGAAACCATCATTGCCGCCAAGGACGCCGCCATCAGCGGCGACTGCAGCGATGTGATCTACGAAACCGCCGATTTGTGGTTCCACAGCATGGTCATGCTCGCCCAATTGGGGCAGCATCCACAGGCTGTACTCGATGAACTGGACCGTCGCTTCGGTCTGTCCGGACACGCCGAGAAAGCCTCGCGCCCGTCCGCCTGAATAACGACTAGAGAGGAGCAGCAGCATGGGCATTTTTGACTGGAAACACTGGATCGTCATCCTGGTTGTCGTGGTACTGGTGTTCGGCACCAAGAAACTTAAAAACCTCGGCACCGACGTCGGCGAATCGATCAAAGGCTTCCGCAAAGCCATGAACGACGACGAAAAACCGGCCGATCCGACCGCGACGCCGGCCCAGCCTGTTCCGCCCGCTCAACCACAGGCCTCTGTCAATCAGCCGCACACCATCGACGTGCAGGCGCAAAAAGTCGAAGAGCCGATCCGCAAAGACGTGTGAGCACTGACTAATGTTTGGTATCAGCTTCTCTGAACTGCTGCTCGTCGGCCTCGTCGCCCTGCTGGTGCTGGGCCCCGAGCGTCTGCCGGGCGCTGCGCGCACCGCTGGCCTGTGGGTCGGGCGTCTGAAGCGCAGCTTCAACGCGATCAAACAGGAAGTTGAACGTGAAATCGGTGCCGACGAAATTCGTCGGCAACTGCACAACGAGCACATCCTGTCGCTTGAGCAGGAGGCGCGGAAGATCTTCACGCCGACCCAGCAGGAGCCAACGCCGGTGGAGCATGTGGGCGAGCAGTCGATCCACACACCCGCGGCACCCACGCCAACGCCTGCGCCAGCGCCCGTTGTAGCGGCACCTGCGGTTGAACCCGCTGCTCCAGCCGCCGCGCCTGTCGCGCCGGCTCCTCATGACCCCACACTGCCGCCGCGAGCCCCATGAGCGATCTTCCTGAAAACGACCAGCACATGCCGCTGGTTTCGCACCTCACCGAGTTGCGTACCCGCCTGCTGCGCTGCGTAGCGGCGATCTTCGTCATCTTCGCCGGGTTGTTCGCCTTCACCCAGCAGATCTATACCTTCGTCTCGACGCCGCTGCGCGCCTATTTGCCAGCAGGCGCGACGATGATCGCCACCGATGTGTCGTCGCCATTCCTGACGCCGCTGAAACTGACGATGATGGTGTCGCTGTTCCTGGCGATCCCGGTGATCCTGCACCAGATCTGGGGCTTCATCGCGCCGGGCCTGTACAAGCATGAGAAGCGCATTGCAGTGCCCTTGCTGATCTCCAGCATCATGCTGTTCTACACCGGCATGGCGTTCGCCTATTACCTGGTGTTCCCGCTGATCTTCAAATTCTTCGCCGCCGCCACGCCGGCCGGCGTGGAAATGATGACCGACATCACCAGCTACCTCGACTTCGTCATGACGCTGTTCTTCGCCTTCGGCGTCGCGTTCGAGATTCCGGTGGCCGTGGTGCTGCTGGTCTGGATCGGCGTGGTCGACGTCAAATACCTGAAGAAAATCCGCCCGTACGTGATCATCGGCTGCTTCGTGGTCGGCATGATCCTGACGCCGCCGGACATCTTCTCGCAGACCCTGCTGGCCGTACCGATGTGGCTGCTGTTCGAAATCGGCATCCTGTTTGGCAGCCTGGTGAGCAAGCGCGGCGAACATCCGGACGATCTGCCGGCTGACGATCACAACGACCAGCCGCCAGCGACCCAAGCGTGAACCTCCTGCTCCTTGAATCGGCCGACTTCATCGCGGCCGACCGGGTGATCCTGCGTGATCGCCGGTTGACCCACATGCAGGAAGTCCACCGCTGCGAAGTCGGCGACAGCATGCGTGTCGGGCGTATCGACGGGCTGATGGGTTCCGCCGAGGTGTTGCGCCTGGATGCCGATGAGGCGGAATTGCGCGTCACCCTCGACCAGCCACCGCCGGCCAAGCTGCCATTGACCCTGGTGCTGGCCCTGCCACGGCCCAAGATGCTGCGCAGGGTGTTCCAGACCGTGGCGGCCATGGGTGTGCCACGAATCGTGCTGGTCAACAGCTATCGCGTCGAGAAGAGCTTCTGGCAGACCCCGTTCCTGGAACCTGAAGCGATTCGCGAGCAGTTGATCCTCGGCCTCGAGCAGGCCCGGGACAGCGTGCTGCCGCAAGTCGTCATCGAGAAACGCTTCAAGCCGTTCGTCGAAGATCGCCTGCCGGCCATCGTCGAAGGCACCCTTGGCCTCGTCGGCCATCCGGGCCATTACCCGCCCTGCCCGCGCGCGCTGAGCGAACCGGTGACCCTGGCCATCGGTCCGGAGGGTGGCTGGATTCCTTACGAAATCGACTTGTTCGGCAAAGCCGGTTTGCAGCCGGTGCAATTGGGCGAGCGCATCCTGCGGGTTGAGACCGCCGTCACCGCCCTGCTGGCACGACTCTTCTAAACCAGACACTTCCCCCCTGAGCAGGCTCGCCCACAGGCCTTTCATCTGCCACCCGTCGGGCGACGCCTTCAGAACCCGGCTCGCCCGCCGATATACCTTCAAAATCAATATGTTGTTTGAGGGAGTTGCAGCATGTACCCATGGCTGGCCGATAAGCTGGGAAACGTAGGCGTTAATCGCAAATTGGGTATTGGCTTCGGTCTTGTCTTGCTGCTGACGCTGCTGACCACTGTCACCGGCTGGACCGGCCTGAGCGACGTGACAAGCCGCGGCGATAAGCTGGGATTCATTTCCGAAATCAACGACCTGACCAAAGACCTGCGCGTTGCGCGCCTTAACTATGAAATGCAGCATGGCGAACAAGGCACGGGCGCCGTCAGCGAGCAGTTGGTCAAGCTCGACACCAGCCTGCAATCCGCCCGCAAGCTGATCGAACAGCCCGCCGACGCGGCCATGATCGAACAGCAAGTGACCGCCGTCGGCCAATACAAGCAAGCCTTCGCCGCCATGATCCAGGCCGGCGCCAGTCGTGATGACGCCCGCAGCAAACTCGGCGCCACGGCAGACAACGCGGCGGCTCGCGTGGCCGAAGTGGAAAAATCGATGCTGCAGGGCGACAGCGTCAGCGCCTTCAACAGCGTGATCAACCTGAGCAAACTGCTTCAGCAAGCACGCTTCCAGGTTCGCGGCTACACCTACAGCGGCAAGACCGAGGCCGAGCAGCCCGCACTGGATGCCATTGACAACACGCTGAAGTACCTCGAAAACCTGCCATCCACACTGCCGGAACAACACACCGCCAATCTGCAGCAGGCCGCCGAATCCCTCAAAGCCTACCGCGCGGCGGTCAGCCAGTACCGTGATGCCCAGGTCGCCAGCGCCGATGCGCTCCAACGCATGGCAGCGCAAGGTCAGATCCTGATCGACGTCAGCAGGAAGCTCACGATTTCGCAAACGATCGTGCGTGACACCGATGTCGCCCACGCCAAGAACACGTTGCTGTTGGCCACCGCACTGGCGCTCGCCTTTGGCCTGTTCGCCGCGTGGTCGATCACCCGGCAGATCGTGATCCCGCTGGCTCAGACCCTCAAAGTGGCCGAGCACATCGCTGCCGGCGACCTGACCCACAACCTGACCTCCACACGCCAGGACGAATTGGGCCAGTTGCAACGCGCCATTCAGAGCATGACCCTGGGCCTTCGCGAACTGATCGGCGGCATCAGTGATGGTGTCACGCAAATCGCCAGCGCCGCCGAAGAGTTGTCGGCCGTCACCGAGCAGACCAGCGCCGGGGTCAACAGCCAGAAAGTCGAAACCGACCAGGTGGCGACCGCCATGAACGAAATGACCGCCACGGTGCAGGAAGTCGCGCGCAACGCCGAAGAAGCCTCCGAAGCCGCCGTCGCTGCCGACCAGCAGGCCCGTGAAGGCGACAAGGTGGTGGCTGAAGCAATCGCACAGATCGAGCGCCTGGCCCTGGAAGTGGGTCACTCCACCGAGGCCATGGGCGAGCTCAAGCGTGAAAGCGACAAGATCGGCAGCGTCCTCGACGTGATCAAGTCCGTGGCCCAGCAAACCAACCTGCTGGCGCTCAACGCAGCGATCGAAGCGGCGCGCGCGGGTGAGGCCGGGCGCGGTTTTGCCGTGGTCGCCGACGAAGTCCGCAGCCTGGCGCAACGCACCCAGAAATCCACCGAAGAGATCGAAGAACTGATCGTCGGCCTGCAGAGCGGCACCCAGCAAGTGGCGACCATCATGGACAACAGCCGCTGCCTGACCGACAGCAGCGTCGAACTGACCCGCCGCGCCGGCGGCTCACTGGAAAGCATCACCCGCACCGTCTCGGCGATCCAGGCGATGAACCAGCAGATTGCCGCCGCTGCCGAGCAGCAGAGCGCCGTGGCGGAAGAGATCAACCGCAGCGTGCTGAACGTGCGGGATGTGTCGGATCAGACGTCAGCGGCGAGCGAAGAAACGGCGGCGTCCAGCGTTGAGCTGGCGCGGTTGGGGACGCATTTGCAGAGGCTGGTGGGGCGATTCAGGGTTTGAGGTGATTCATCTGCCTCGGTTCGCTTAGAACCGAGGTGATGCAATCGCCAGCAGGCTGGCTCCCACAGTGGATTTTTGGTGTCCACACCAAACCCTGTGGGAGCTAACCTGCTAGCGATTAGCGGCCCCCGAGGCCGCTGCTTTTAAAGGACCTGACGCAGGAAAGCCTGCGCCCGCGGATCCTTCGGTGCATCGAAGAACTCCGCCGGCGAGGCGTCTTCCAGCAATTTGCCGTGATCGAAGAACAGCACCCGGTCCGCCACTTCCCGGGCGAAGCCCATTTCGTGGGTGACGCAAACCATGGTCATGCCTTCCACGGCCAGGTTTTTCATCACGTCCAGCACTTCACCGACCATCTCCGGATCCAGCGCCGACGTCGGCTCATCGAACAGCATGACCTTCGGCTCCATCGCCAGCGCCCGGGCAATCGCCACGCGCTGCTGCTGGCCGCCGGACAGGCGCGAGGGGAACTCGTTGGCCTTCTGCGCGATACCGACCTTCTCCAGCAACGCCATGGCCTTGGCCTCGCGCTCTTTCTTGCCACGCTTGCGCACGACCTTCTGCGCCAGGCAGAGGTTTTCCAGCACGGTCATGTGCGGGAACAGGTTGAAATGCTGAAACACCATGCCGACTTCGCGACGATAGGCATTCACATCGGTTTTCGGGTCGGCCAGCTGCAAACCGTCAATGCTCACCGAACCGGAATCGAATTCTTCCAGGCCATTGAGGCAGCGCAGAAAGGTCGACTTGCCGGAACCGGAGGGGCCGATCACCACCAACACTTCGCCCTTGGCGACGGTTGTGCTGACGTTATCCACCGCGCGCACCACCTGGCCACGGGTGTCGAAGACTTTTACCAGATCGCGGACTTCAATCACTTTGCGCGAGCCTCCGCTCAAGCCGGCTGGCGATTTTCGACAGCGGCAGGTTGATCAACAGGTACAGGCCGGCAACACAGAACAGGATTTCGAACGGCGAAAACGAGGTGGTGATGACTTCGCGACCGCTTTTCAGCAGCTCGGTAATCGCGATCACCGACACCAGTGAGGTGTCCTTGACCAGGCTGATGAACTGCCCGGCCAGGGGCGGCAGCACGCGTTTGAACGCTTGCGGCAACACCACGTGACGCATCGACTGGCCGGCACTCAAACCCAGCGAACGCGCGGCTTCGTTCTGGCCACGGGCGATCGACTGCACGCCGGAACGGATGATTTCCGCCACATAGGCACCCGTGAACAGCGAGAGCGCGGCGATCCCGGCGAACTCCCGGGACAGGTTCATCACCGTACCGATGAAGAAGTAGAAAATGAAAATCTGTACCAGCAACGGCGTACCGCGCACCAGTTCAACGTAAAGGGTCGAGAGGTCGCGCAAGGTCGGGTTGTTCGACAGCCGGCACAGGCCGGTGGCGAGACCGATCAGCAAACCGAGCACGCCGGACACCACCGACAGCCACAAGGTGGTCCACAGCCCCCACAGCAGCGGTCCTGCGGCCCAATGACGGGTCACGCCAATGACATCGCCTTCAGCCACATCATCGCCCTGGGCGACTTGCAGGCTGCTGTCATCGACGATCAGGCGTTGCTCGTCGCCCGCATCGTTGCGCAGGGTCACTTCAGCCTTGTCGCCCTTGCGCACCAGTTCGCTGACGGTGGAGATGTCGGCGGCGCGCTGGGACTCTTCGGCGTGGTAGGCAAAGTATTGCGGAACGCGGTTCCAGCGCCATTCGTAGGACATCAGCGAGGTGGCGTAATACAACGCGCCAGCCAGGCCGATCAGCACCAGCACGGTCAATACGTGCCAGGGCCATTGGGCTTTTTTCTGTTTCATCTGTTTTGCAAGTTCCGAATTCTGTGTCGCATGGCAGGCCGCAATCGCGAGCAAGCTCGCTCCCACAGGGGTTGTGCCGGGCACAAAACCTGTGTTCACCCGGATCAACCGTGGGAGCGAGCTTGCTCGCGATTGCAGCGACGCGGTCTACGTGACCGAGTGTTACTCCATGTCCTTGAGCCACTCGGTGCTCTTGAACCACTTGTCATGGATGCGATCGTAGGTGCCGTCTTCGTGGATCTGGTGCAGGAAGTTGTTGATGAAGTTGATGCTGTCGTAGTCACCCTTCTTCAGACCAAACGCCAGGGGCTCGTAGGTGAACGGCTTGTCGAGGAACACCAGTTTGCCGTTGCCGACCTTGTTCACCGCGACCACGTTGTAAGGCGCGTCGTAGATGAAGGCATCCGCCTTGCCGTTGACCACGTCGAGCACGGCTTCCTGCTCGTTGTCGTAGCCGTGGTATTTGGCTTTGGCGATCAGCTTTTTAGCGACCAATTCGCCCGTCGTGCCGAGTTTGGAGGTGATGCGGTAGTCGGCGGTGTTCAGGTCTTTGTAGGACTTGATGGTGCCTTCCAGCTCCTTGCGGATCAGCAACGTCTGGCCGACCACGATGAAGGGTTCGCTGAAGTTCAGGCGCAGGTTACGTTCCTGGGTCAGGGTCATGCCGCTGCCGATCATGTCGAACTTGTCGGTAAGCAGGGCCGGGATGATGCCGTCGTAACCGGTGGACACCAGCTCCAGCTTGACGCCCATCGCCTTGGACATGGCTTTGAGGAGGTCGACTTCAAAACCGATGATCTCGCCACGCTTGTTGGTCATTTCGAATGGCATGTAGGTCGGGTCCATGCCGACTTTCAAGGTGCCGCGTTTGACCGCGTCATCGATGGCACCGGCCTGTGCCGCGTTGACTGCAACCAATGCCGTGACGCCGACCAGCAGCATCGACAGATACTTCTTCATCTTCAAGCCCCCAAAACCATTGCATTTGCGGCGCCAAATCGACAGTTTTCGAATAAAAACAGACAGATACGGACACAAAACGGTCCGGGCGCACCCATTCGGGGACGGATGCTAACGCACTCGCTCGATTGCACAAGGGTTTAGACAGGATTTGTTGCCTGATGCTGGTGGCCCCATCACTTGCGAACGATCATAAAAAAACCCGCTTTCGCGGGTTTTTTCATCAGGCCAACTGTGGCTGAACGCTCACGGGCTTGAGCGGCAGCAGCGGTGCATGGGGGTCGGCCGTGACCGACTTGCGCCACGCGCCCAGCCACTCCTGGTGACCTTCGCGCCAGACCTGCTCATGCAGGCGAGCCAATGCCACCGGGTCGCTCAACAGTTGCACGCGTTCATTGTTGGTCAGCCCTTCAGGCCCGACTTTCATCGCATGCCGTACCCGCTCGACGCGCAGCCACTCGATCGGTTCCGCCTGACGGTGACGGGAGGTCGCCAGCGAGCACGCCAGGGCGTTCTGCTGAGGGTCGACCACCGCACGGATGAAGCCGTCGTTCAGTGCATGCCAGCGGTTTTCGTGGGTGTACTGGTCAGTGGCCAGCAACGCCTGCGGCGGATTGTATTCCTCGGGGATCAGGAACAGGCTCTCGTCACGGGACTTGAGGCCCAGGCCGACCCGGCTGGAAATCACCGATACCGGGATCGACAGCATCAGGGAGCCGACAATCGGCACCAGCCACCAGAGGAAGCTCGGGTTCAGCCAGATCACCAGCAAGGCCCAGAAGAAGCCGAGCAAGGTTTGCGGACCGTGGCGTTTTACCGCTTCGCTCCATGGCGTGGAGTCGTCGTCACGCTGCGGCGAGTTCCAGGTCGCGGCCCAGCCGAGGAACGCGGCGAGGACGAAACGGGTGTGGAAAATCATCCGCACCGGCGCCAGCAGCATGGAGAACAGCATCTCCAGCAACATGGACAGGGTCACCTTGAACTTGCCACCGAACTCTTTCGCGCCCTTGGCCCAGATCAGGATGATGCTCAACAGCTTCGGCAGGAACAGCAGCACGATGGTGGTCGAGAACAGCGCAATGGCCTTGTCCGGGTGCCATTGTGGCCACAGCGGATAGAGCTGGCGCGGTTCGAGGAAGTACTGCGGCTCCATCAGCGTGTTGACCGCCAGCAGCGCCGTCGACAGCACCAGGAAGAAGAACCACAACGGCGCCGACAGGTAGGACATCACGCCGGTGAGGAACACCGCACGGTGCACCGGGTGCATGCCCTTGACCAGGAACAGACGGAAGTTCATCAGGTTGCCGTGGCACCAGCGACGGTCACGCTTGAGTTCGTCCAGCAGGTTCGGCGGCAGTTCTTCGTAGCTGCCCGGCAAATCATAGGCAATCCACACGCCCCAACCGGCACGGCGCATCAGCGCGGCTTCAACGAAGTCGTGGGACAGAATCGCACCGGCGAACGCGCCTTTACCGGGCAATGGCGCCAGGGCGCAGTGCTCGATGAACGGTTTCATGCGGATGATCGCGTTGTGACCCCAGTAGTGGGATTCGCCCAACTGCCAGAAGTGCAAGCCGGCGGTGAACAGCGGACCGTACACACGGGTGGCGAACTGCTGCATGCGCGCATACAGGGTGTCCATGCCCGACGCACGCGGCGCGGTCTGGATGATCCCGGCGTCCGGCGTGGCTTCCATCAAGCGCACCAGACTGGTCAGGCACTCACCGCTCATCACCGAGTCGGCGTCGAGCACGACCATGTACTTGTAGTCACTGCCCCAACGACGGCAGAAGTCGTCGAGGTTACCGCTCTTGCGCTTGACGCGACGACGGCGGCGGCGATAGAAAATCTTGCCGAAGCCCCCTGCCTCGCGGCAGACATCCAGCCAGGCCTGTTGCTCGGCGACGCAGATATCGGCGTCGTTACTGTCGCTGAGGACGAAGAAGTCGAAGCGATCCAGGTCACCCGTGGCCGCGACCGACTCGAAGGTCGCGCGCAGACCGGCGAATACCCGGGGCACGTCTTCGTTGCAGATCGGCATCACCAGTGCGGTGCGCGCGTCTTTCGGAATCGGCTCATTGCCGGCGCTGGCGCCGGAAATGCGGTACTTGTCGTGACCGGTGAGCAACTCCAGGAAGCCCATCAGCGCCGTCCAGAAACCGGCGGAAACCCAGCAGAACAGAATCCCGAACAGGATCAGGATGCTGGTCTGCAACGCATACGGCAGCACTTGCGTGGCGGTTTGCAGCAGCGGTTGGTGCAGGACTTCTTCGAGGTCGACGAACGACCAGCCCTGATACGGCATGATGCCTTTCATGTACCAGCCAGCCACGATGGTCTGGCCCAGCATCAGCAGCAACAGAATGTAGCGACGGATCGAGCCCACGGTGCGCCAGCGCGCAGCCGGCAGCACACGCTCATCTTTCGGCGGCGCCGGTGGATTGGTGCGACCGGTCAACCGGCGCCAGCCACGCACCAGGATATTGGTGCGCCATGGCTCCGGCACGACTTTGGTCCGACGGATCGGCGGGGTCGCCTTGAGGCAGACCCGACCGTTGGCGTCGAGCACCAGCATTTCGGCGTCCTGCAACTCTTCGGCGGTACTCAGGGTCAGGCGCTTGCCGACCGAAGCCTGGGCGGCATCGGTCGGCGCGTCGAACGTCGAGGACGACAGACGTTCGTGCAGTTCGCTGAAGGACTGGCAGCCCGCGAGTTCCGCGCGCTGCTGGTCGGTCATCGGCAGGTGCGCCAGGTACTCGGACAGAGTCTCTGGCTGTACGTGTGAATTACTCATCGGCAGGCAACTGATAGCTCCAGGTCTCGGTCAGGACTTCTTCAGTCGATGCCGATTCCGGTGTGGCTGGGGCCGCATCGGCAGCGACAGGCTGCTTGGCGTCTTTATTGGCCTTGTCCTTGGCTTCTGCAACCGGCTTGGCGTCAGCCTGTTTGGCCTCGGCCTGCTTGGCTTCCTTGTCCGCTTTCTCCTGTTGTTTGGCGGCGACCTTGTCGGCCTTGGCCACGGAGGAGCTGGAGGCCGGAATCGAAGTCTTGGCCAGGTCGGCAGGCGTGACGTTCTGAACCAGCGCCGCACGCATCTCGGTGGACTTGCTCGGGTCCTTGATCTTCATGCGCAGGGTCAGGCGCCAGCCCTTGGTTTCAGGGTTGTAGCGCACGCTGTTTTCCACCAGCTCGGCATTATCACCAACGCTCACCTGGCTGCGAACGTCCGTATTCTCTGGCAGTGCCGCCAGGGACGGGCCTTCGAAGTCCACCAGGTAGGCGACGCTACCGTCCGGCTGACGAATCAGGTTGGACTGTTTCACGTCACCGGTGGAGCGCAGGGTCTGCTTGACCCAGGCGCTGTCCGGAGCGTGGATGGACGCTTCGTCCATGGTCCAGTGCATACGATATGCGACATCGAGCGGCTGGCCAGGTTCCGGCATTTTTTCCGGACTCCAGAAGGCCACGATATTGTCGTTGGTTTCGTCGGCGGTCGGAATCTCTACCAGATCGACGGAGCCCTTGCCCCAGTCACCTTCCGGTTCGATCCAGGCGCTTGGGCGCTTGTCGTAGCGGTCATCAAGGTCTTCGTAGTGGCTGAAGTCACGACCACGTTGCAGCAAGCCGAACCCGCGTGGATTTTCGACCGAGAAATTACTCACGGACAGGTGTTTCGGGTTGTTCAGCGGACGCCAGATCCACTCGCCATTACCGGCGCGGATCGACAGACCGCTGGAGTCGTGCAGTTCGCGACGGTAGTTCAGCACTTTCGATGGCTGGTTGGCGCCGAACAGATACATGCTGGTCAGCGGTGCAATGCCAAGCTTGGTGACTTTGTCACGCAGGAACATCTGCGCCTTGACGTCGACGATGGTGTCGCTGCCCGGACGCAGGATCAGGCGATAGGCACCGGTCGCCCGTGGCGAATCCAGCAGCGCGAAGATCACCAGGTGCTTGTCGCCCGGCTTGGGCTGTTGAATCCAGAATTCGCGAAAACGCGGGAATTCCTCACCGGATGGCAACGCGGTATCGATCGCCATGCCGCGAGCGGACAAGCCATAGACGTGGCCCTTGCCGACAACGCGGAAATAACTCGCGCCGAGCATGGTCATGATTTCGTCTTGCTTGTCAGCCTTGTTGACCGGGTACAGCACACGGAAACCGGCGTAGCCTAGTTGCTCGGTGGCTTTTGGATCGAATTTCAAATCGCCGAAATCGAAGCGACTTGGGTCGTATTTGATCTCTTCGACGGTGTTCGCCGTGATTTCGTTGATTTTCACCGGCGTATCGAAGTGCATGCCCTGGTGATAGAACGACAGCTTGAACGGGGTTTTCTGGTCCGCCCATTCGGCTTTTTCCGTCAGAAAACGAATTTTCTGATAGTCCGCGAATTTCATCTCGCGGAATTCGTTCGGCAGGTTACTGCGCGGCGCTTCGTATTTTTGCCCGGCCAGTTCTTTTGCCTTGGCCGAGACATCATCCAGATTGAAAGCCCACAGCTGGCCGGCGCTGAGCAAGGTAAGCAGAGCAGAGCCCGCTACCAGAGCGCTACGAAACCGTTTGGCAGACAATTTTGGTGCGTTACAGGGACTAACAATCACGAGCAACCCTCGCCGAAAACAGATCAAAAAACCAACGGCCAGTTAAAGGGTATGTACGGAATCCGGTACGAAAAAACCGGCCTTACAGACCACTCTTGCCAAGTTGGCGAGCATTGTTCCGACTCCGATGGGGCTAAATGATTCCCCAAACGGTTCAGGACAAGTCTCTACCTAAGTCAAAATGGACCAACGAACGCTGATCCCCGTAGCGCGCGATTATCTAGTAGCCCGCGTTACAACGCATCAGGGGTAACAAAGTATTTATCGGGAAAAGCCCCTGTTTTCAGTCGAAAACGGCGCAAAACAGGGTTTCAAGCGGTTTTACGTCTGTAACAGGAAGGTTACCGGGCCGTCATTGACCAGGTGCACCTGCATATCCGCGCCGAATCTACCTGATGCCACAGTGCCATGCACCTGTTTCGCTTTGCCTAATAGATAGTCGAAAAGCTCCTCGCCCAGGGCCGGAGGGGCCGCGGTCGAGAAACTCGGGCGCAACCCGCTCTTGGTGTCGGCGGCCAGGGTGAACTGCGAGACCAGCAGCAACCCGCCACCCACGTCCGCCAGGGACAGATTCATCTTGCCCTCGGCGTCACTGAACACTCGATAGTTAAGCAGCTTATTGAGAAGTTTGTCGGCGCTGGCCCGAGTGTCCTCGGGCTCGACCGCCACCAGCACCAGCAAACCCTGGTCGATTGCTCCGACCACCTCGCCCGCCACCTCGACCCGCGCGCCACGCACGCGCTGCAGCAGGCCCTTCATGCTTCTTCAGGAGCCAGGTCGAGCAGGCGCCGGGCCATCTGATCGGCGGCACGCACCAAGGCGTCGGTAATCCCCGGTTCAGCAGCGGCATGACCGGCGTCACGGATAATTTGCAGCTCGCTGTTCGGCCAGGCCTGGTGCAGTTCCCAGGCGTTATCCAGCGGGCAGATCACGTCATAACGACCGTGGACGATCACCCCGGGTAAATGGGCGATCTTGCCCATGTCGCGAATCAACTGGTTCGGCTCGAGGAATGCGTTGTTGGTGAAGTAGTGGCACTCGATACGGGCGATCGACAGTGCGCGCTGCGGTTCGGAGAAACGATCGACCAACAGCGGATTGGGACGCAGGGTCGCGGTCCGGCCTTCCCAGGTGGACCAGGCCTTGGCCGCATGCATCTGAGCGATTTGATCGTTGCCGGTCAGGCGCTTGTGGAAGGCCGTGAGCAAGTCGTCGCGCTCGTCCAGCGGGATCGGCGCAATGTAGTCCTGCCAGTAATCGGGGAACAGACGGCTGGCACCGGCCTGGTAGAACCACTCGATTTCCTGCGGCCGGCAGAGAAAAATCCCGCGCACGATCAGACCGTGCACACGTTCCGGGTGGGTTTGCGCGTAGGCCAGCGCCAGGGTCGAACCCCAGGAGCCACCGAACAGTACCCATTTTTCAATGCCCAGGTGTTTGCGAATCCGCTCGAGGTCGGCCACCAGATCCCAGGTGGTGTTGTTTTCCAGGCTGGCGTGGGGCGTGGAACGACCACAACCGCGCTGGTCGAAGGTGACGATGCGATACAGATTTGGATCGAAGTAGCAGCGACTCTGGGCGTCACACCCGGCGCCGGGGCCGCCATGGATGAACACGACCGGCAATCCTTCCGGTGAACCGCTTTCGTCGACGTACAGCGTATGGGTTTCATCGACAGCCAGATCATGCCGGGCGTAGGGTTTGATCTGCGGGTACAAAGTCTGCATTGCGCGCTCCGTAAGGGGTCTGGGTCATCCCTGGGGGGACTTCAATTATTCTGCCGTTGGGCATCATAAACCCGAATTACGCCAATGAGCATGCCCTTGCAGAGTCAGAGTCTAGGCGCCAGATAACCGAGCAGGTTTTCATAGAGCCTGTCGACCTCGGCAACCTGCCCCCGCGCCCGCAAACAACCGTGTACAAGCCCTTCGCCGTAATACAACGTCGTTGCTACGCCGGCAGCGTCCAGTCGCTCGGCGTACAGCACGCCGTCATCACGCAGCGGATCGAATTGCGCCACGGCGATGAAGGCCGGTGGCAATCGGCGAAGATCCGCGGCGAGCAACGGCATCGCATAGGGCCCAGGTTGCGGGGTGCCTCGCAGGTACAACGCGTGGTAACAATCCACATCGCTGCTGCTCAGTAGCGGAGCATCGATGCATTCACTGCGCGAAGCCAGATGATGATCGCCACCCAGTCCGGGATAGATCAGCACTTGCGCGGCCGGCACGGGCTCACCCGCGTCACGCAATGCCAGGCACAGCGCAGCGGCCAGATTGCCGCCGGCGCTGTCGCCGGCCACCAGCGTACGCGCAGGGTCAAGTTTGAACGGCCCGGTGCGCAGTGCGCGCCAGACCTTCAGGCAGTCATCAAACGCCGCCGGAAACGGATGCTCCGGCGCGAGCCGGTAATCGACTGCGATCACCAGCACGCCCAGGGTCGACGCCAGTTCGGCACAGATGAAGTCGTGGGAGTCCAGATCCCCTACGACCCAACCGCCGCCATGCAGATAGACGATGCACGGCGCACCACCGGTCGGCGGCGAAACCGGCGGTTGATAGGACCGCACCGGGACACCGGACAATTCAAAGTCCACCACGTAGAGGCCGGTGGGACGTGGCGGGGTGAACGCCCGGCACATCTCGCTGTAGGCCTGGCGCAATCCGGCAAGGCTGCTGTCGGTGCTGTTGAAACTGACGGTTTTCTCGACGAAAGCCGTCATCTGTTCGGAAAGCGGATAAGGCGCCATGAGACTGCTGCCCGTTCAGGGAGGGGGAATGTATACCCCCTGTAGGAGCGGAGCCTGCTCGCGATAATGGCCAACGATAACGCGGTAAGCCTGATACCCCGCGGTGTTCTCGGGTTTATCGCGAGCGAGCTCGCTCCTACAGGTTCTGGTGTCAGTTTTTCAGACTGGCCTGCACCGCCGCCACGCCATCCTTGCCGTCAAAACTGCTGACACCCGTCAGCCAGCGCTGAAGGTCTTCCGGGTGTTCACGCAGCCATTTTCTGGCAACGTCCTGCGCCGTCTGGCGCTCCATGATCGGCACCATCAACTGGCTTTCCTGGGCGGCGGTGAAGGTCAGGTTCTCCAGCAGCCGATTGACGTTCGGGCAGCGCTCGGCGTAATCCGGGGCGGTCACGGTGGAAACGGTCGCCGCCCCTTCGTTCGGCCCGTAGACGTCTTCGCTGCCGGTCAGGTAGGCGATCTTCATGTTGATGTTCATCGGGTGCGGGGTCCAGCCGACGAACACCACGAACTCCTTGCGGTTCACCGCCCGTTGCACCGCAGCGAGCATGCCGGCTTCTCCGGACTCGATCAGCTTGAAGTCCTTGAGGCCAAAGTGATTGGTCTCGATCATGGTTTTGATGGTGGTGTTGGCGCCGCTGCCCGGCTCGATGCCATAGATCTTGCCACCGAGCTGATCCTTGAATCTGGCGATATCGCCAAAGGTTTTCAAACCGGCAGCCGCGACATAGTCAGGCACCGCGAGCGTTGCCTGGGCGTCGGCCAGGCTTGGTTTGTCCAGGACCTTCACTTGATTGGCGGCCAGGAACGGCGCGATGTTTTTGTCCATCGCCGGCTTCCAGTAACCGAGGAAAATATCCAGGCGCTTGTCGCGAATGCCGGCGAAGATGATTTGCTGCACGGCGCTGGTTTGCTTGCTTTCATAGCCAAGGCCATTGAGCAATACATCGGCCATGCCGCTGGTGGCGATCACGTCGGTCCAGTTGACCACGCCCATGCGTACGGCTTTGCAGGAAGCGTCATCAGCGGCCAGGGCGCTGGTGCTCAGCAGAGCGGTGCCGCAGAGGATTGAGAGACAGCGGGTGAACAGTCTTTTCATCAGAATGATCTCGTGCGGCAGCGGATTATTGTCGAGGCCGGTGTCTTTGTGCACCGTGGCCAGAACATTACGCAGCAGACGAGTGGCAAAAGCGAACTGAGGCGACCGAGATTTGCACAGTGGCGACTGTTCCTGTCAGGTATCGAAAAGAACGCTAAACCAATGTGGGAGCGAGCCTGCTCGCGACGAGGCCATGACATTCAACATTGACGTTGACTGTAAGTCCGCTATCGCGAGCAGGCTCGCTCCCACAAAGTTTGTGTAGGGTTTTAGCGCTTGTAGTGCTTTTCACCCCACGCCAGCAGCCCTTGCAACAATTCCCTCAACACCACCTGCGTCGGCTCCGCCAGATCCGCCCGATAGCGGAACGGCTCGAACTCTTCCATATACGTGCACTGGCCCAACTCCAGTTGCACCGCATGGATGTTTTGCGCCGGGTTGCCGTAGTGGCGGGTGATGTGGCCGCCCTTGAAGCGTCCGTTCAGCACATGGCTGTAGCCCGGGTGTCCGGCGCAGATCGCTTCCAGCTGGGTCGCGAGCTGTGGATCGCAACTGGCGCCATTGAAGGTGCCGAGGTTGAAGTCCGGCAGCTTGCCGTCGAACAGGTGCGGGATGATCGAGCGGATGGAGTGCGCATCGAACAGCAACACATAGCCGAATTCGGCTTTGAGGCGCGCCAGCTCCTGCTGCAAGGTGCTGTGGTAGGGCGTCCAGATCTGCTCCAGGTAGGTCGTGCGCTCTTCTTTCGAAGGCTCCAGCCCTTCGCGGAACAGCGGCACACCGTCAAACAGCGTCGCCGGGTACAGGCCGGTGGTCGCGCCCACGTACAACGGCTTGTCGTCGGACGGCCGGTTCAGGTCGATGACGAACCGCGAGTACTCGGCGGCCAGGGTGCTGGCGCCCAGTTCGGCGGCGAAATCGTAAAGCTGCGGAATGTGCCAGTCGGTGTCCGGCAGGCTTTTCGCGGCCGGGATCAACCCGGCCTCGACTGCCGGGGTCAGGCGCAAACCAGCGTGGGGCATGCTGATCAGCAGCGGCACGCGGCCTTGTTTGAAGTTCAGAACCTTATCCACAACTGCTCTCCTACAGACTCGTTTCGACGCCGTGACGCACGACGCGCTTTTCCAGATCACCGCCCAGCCAGTAAGACAGGTCGGCCGGACGATCGATTTGCCAGGCGACGAAATCCGCGACCTTGCCCACCTCCAGCGAACCATGGGTATCGGCCATGCCCAGGGCCGTGGCGGCATGAATCGTGGCGCCGGCCAGCGCTTCTTCCGGGGTCATGCGCAAACAGGTGCACGCCATGTTCAGCATCAGTCGCAACGACAGTGCCGGCGAGGTGCCGGGGTTGAGGTCGCTGGCGATGGCGATTTTCACGCCGTGTTTGCGCAGGGCGTCCATCGGCGGCAATTGGGTTTCGCGCAGGAAGTAAAAAGCGCCAGGCAGCAGCACCGCGACCGTGCCGGACTTGGCCATGGCGATGGCGTCGTCTTCGGTCATGAATTCCAGATGATCGGCGGACAGTGCGTGGTAACGCGCCGCCAGGGTCGAACCGTGCAACGACGACAACTGCTCGGCGTGCAGTTTCACCGGCAACCCCAGTTCCTGGGCGGTGATGAACACCCGCTCGACCTGCGCCGGGGAAAACGCCAGGTATTCGCAGAACGCATCCACCGCATCCACCAGCCCTTCGGCAGCCAGGGCCGGGAGCATCTCGGCGCAGATGTGATCGATGTAGTCGTCGGCGCGATCCACGTACTCAGGCGGTAATGCATGGGCGGCCAGGCAAGTGCTGCGCACGCTGACCGGCAGCTCGGCGCCAAGGCGACGGGCCACCCGCAACATCTTGCGTTCGTTGGCCAGGTCGAGGCCGTAACCGGATTTGATTTCGATGCTGGTGACGCCATCGCGCATCAGGCTTTTCAGACGCTTGGCGGCGCTGGCAAACAGTTCATCTTCGCTGGCCGCACGGGTAGCGCGCACGGTGCTGGCGATGCCACCGCCGGCGGCTGCAATTTCCGCGTAGCTGACGCCTTGCAGACGCTGTTCGAACTCACCGCTGCGGTTTCCGCCGAACACCGTGTGGGTGTGGCAGTCGATCAGGCCCGGCGTCACCCAGGCCCCGTTCAAATCATTGACCGCCGGGTACTCGCCCGCCGGCAGCTCAGCGCGCGGGCCAACCCATTCAATGTGCGCACCGGACGTCACGATGGCCGCATCCTCGATGATCGAGTAGACGCCTTGCGCCATGGTTGCGACGTGGCAGTGTTGCCAGAGGGTTTTCATCCCATGTCCTCGTGTTAATCAAAATCGATTCGCGAGCAGGCTCGCTCCCACAAGTGGTACGCATTCCAATGTGGGAGCGAGCCTGCTCGCGAAGGGGCCCTTACAGGCTAGGCAAAAGCTTGGTCGACAGCAGTTCATTCAGGCAACGCGAAGCCAGCAACTCAGTCGCCGCATTGATGTCCGGCGCAAAGAACCGGTCTTTCTCATAGAACGGCACTTCGTTACGCAGAATCGCCCGCGCCTTTTCCAGCTTCGGCGAGGTCTTCAGACCGTTGCGCAGGTCCAGGCCTTGAACCGCTGCGAGCCATTCAACGGCGAGAATCCCGCGGGTGTTCTCGGCCATTTCCCACAGACGCTTGCCCGCCGCCGGGGCCATGGACACATGGTCTTCCTGGTTGGCGGACGTCGGCAGGCTGTCCACCGAATGCGGATGGGACAGCGCCTTGTTCTCGCTGGCCAGTGCCGCCGCGGTCACCTGGGCGATCATGAAACCGGAGTTCACGCCGCCATTGGCCACCAGGAACGGCGGCAGTTGCGACATGTGCTTGTCCATCATCAGCGAGATGCGACGCTCGCTCAGGGAACCGATTTCCGCGATGGCCAGCGCCATGTTGTCGGCGGCCATGGCCACCGGTTCGGCGTGGAAGTTACCGCCGGAGATCACATCGCCTTCAGCGGCGAACACCAACGGGTTGTCCGAGACGGCGTTGGCTTCGATGGCCAGCACTTCGGCCGCCTGGCGGAACTGGGTCAGGCACGCGCCCATGACTTGCGGCTGGCAGCGCAGGGAGTACGGGTCCTGGACCTTTTCGCAATTCTCGTGGGAGTCGGAGACTTCGCTGCGCTCACCCAGCAGATCGCGATAGGCGGCAGCAGTGTCGATCTGGCCTTTCTGGCCACGGGCAGCGTGAATGCGGGCATCGAACGGCGAGCGCGAGCCGAGCACCGCTTCAACGGTCAGGCCGCCCAGCGCCAGGGCGCCGGCGAACAAGTCTTCGCCTTCGAACAGGCCACGCAGGGCAAACGCGGTGGACACCTGTGTGCCGTTGAGCAGCGCCAGGCCTTCTTTGGCGGCCAGGGTCAGCGGGGTCAGGCCGGCGACTTTAAGCGCTTCGGTGGCTTCCATCCACTCGCCTTTGTAGCGTGCCTTGCCCTCACCCAGCAGCACCAGCGACATGTGTGCCAAAGGCGCCAGATCGCCCGACGCGCCAACCGAACCTTTCAGCGGAATGTGCGGGTAAACCTCGGCGTTGATCAGGGCAATCAGCGCGTCGATCACCACCCGGCGAATGCCGGAGAAACCACGGCTCAGGCTGTTGACCTTGAGCACCATGATCAAGCGCACCAGGTCGTCGCTGATCGGCTGGCCGACACCGGCCGCGTGGGACAGCACCAGCGAGCGCTGGAGGTTTTCCAGGTCTTCGCTGGCGATGCGGGTCGAGGCCAGCAGGCCGAAGCCGGTATTGATGCCGTACGCGGTACGGTTCTCGGCGAGGATCTGTTCCACGCAAGCGACGCTGGCTTCGATCTGGGCCGAAGCGCTGTGGTCGAGGGTCAGTTTCACCGGCTGCTGATAGACATCACGCAGTTGGGCCAGGCTCAGTTGACCGGGGATCAGGTTTAGCGCAGTCATTTTGTGCTCCTTTTGAGAGTTTTTTATGCTCTTGGTTTTAGAGGCCTACCAGACGCTCCGGAAATGTCCGTTGTCCGTCGCGTCTCCCTTTTGGGGAGCCACGCCTTGGCACGCTGGTTTTGTGTGGAGATCAGTTCAGGCTCGGCAAAGCCTTGTGCAGCAAATCCGGTTCTTTCAAGACAGCGGCTGCCGCAGCAATGTCCGGCGCCAGCCAGCGGTCCTGGTCATAGGCCGGGACACGTTCACGCAGCAGGCGCCACGCGGTATCGGTGCCCGCGCCGAAGCGTTGTTCTTTCAGGAATTCGAACGCCTGGGCCGCCAGCAAGTACTCGATGGCGAGGATCTGCGTGCAGTTCTCCAGGGCGCGGTGCAGTTTCAGCGCGGCGTTGGTGCCCAGGCTCAGGTGATCTTCCTGCAGGCCCGAGGTGACGTAGTTGTCGAGCACTGCCGGTTGCGCCAATTGGCGGTTTTCCGCGCACAAGGAAGCGGCGACGTATTGCACGATCATCATCCCGGAGTTCACGCCCGGGTTGGCCACCAGGAATGCTGGCAGACCGCTGACATGCGGGTTGATCAAACGGTCCAGGCGACGCTCGGCGATGGAGCCGATTTCCGCCATGGCGATGGCCAGCAGATCCGCCGCCAGCGCCACGGATTGGCCGTGGGGGTTGGCCTGGGAAACGACGCGGTAATTGTCTGCAGTGCCCAGCACCAGCGGGTTGTCGGTGGCGCTGTTGAGTTCGGTTTCGATCTGTCGGGTCGCATGCACCAGCTGGTCACGGGCCGCGCCATGCACCTGCGGGATCGAGCGAATGCTCAGCGCGTCCTGGGTGCGAATACCCTTGCTCCGGGCAATCACTTCGCTGCCGTCGAGCAAGGCCCGCAGGTTGATCCCGACCTGCTGCATGCCCGGATGCGGCTTGAGCGCGATGATCTCGGCATCGAAGGCGTCGATCTGCCCGCGCTGGGCTTCAAAACTCATCGCACCGATCACATCGGCCCAGTGCAGCAGATGCGCGGCGTCGGCAATCGCCAGGCAGCTCAGGCCGGTCATGCAGGGTGTGCCGTTGACCAGGCACAGACCATCCTTGGCACCCAGTTTGACCGGTTGCAGCCCTTCTTCAGCCAGGGCCTGCTGCGCGGAAACGATCTGCCCGCGATAGCTCACATTGCCGACGCCCAGCAGGGCGATGCCGATATGAGCCATGTGGGTCAGGTAGCCCACCGAGCCCTGGGATGGCACTTGCGGGGTGATGCCACGGTTGAGCAGCGCCAGCAGCGCTTCAACCACTTGGCGATGCAGCCCGGATTTACCGTGGCTGTAGTTGACGATGGCCGCGCACATGATTGAGCGAGTCTGCTCGTCGCTCAGCGGGGCGCCGACGCCGCAGGCGTGGCTCAGCAGGGTGTTGCGCGACAACTGGCTGAGTTGTTCGTCCTGCAGCGAAACGTTGCACAACGCGCCCAGGCCGGTGTTGATGCCATAGGCGCGCTCGCCGCTGCTGACGATCCGCTGGACGATGGCCTGCGCGTTTTCAATCCGAGCCCAGACCGGCGCCGACAGCTCCAGCTGTGCGCCATGACGGGCGACGGCGACCACGTCCTGCCAGGTGACTGGCACTTCGGTGATAACGATTTTTTCGGCCTGGGACATCTTTGACCTCTTACCTGAATATTGATGCAGCTTTGCCGACGCCTTCGCGAGCGGGCTCGCTCCCACAGGGTACTCATTCCAATGGTGGGAGCGAGCCTGCTCGCGAAGAGGCCAGCTCACTCACTGCAAATCTCTTAAACCACCGCAGCCCTGCGCTGTACGAACCGGTCTACATACTCATCCGCTGGCGAATGCAGGATCTCTTTCGGCGTGCCGACCTGGATCAGGCGGCCGTCCTTGAGGATCGCGATGCGGTTGCCGATGCGCACGGCCTCGTCGAGGTCGTGGGTGATGAAGACGATGGTCTTGTGCAGGGTCTTTTGCAGTTCCAGCAACTGGTCCTGCATCTCGGCGCGAATCAGCGGGTCAAGCGCACTGAAGGCTTCGTCCATCAAGATGATGTCGGTGTCCGCCGCCAAGGCACGGGCCAGGCCCACGCGCTGACGCATGCCGCCCGAGAGCTGGTGCGGGTATTTGTTTTCGTAGCCCTTGAGGCCCACGGTGTTGATCCAGTGCAGCGCGCGCTCGGCACACATCTGCTTGCTCTCGCCACGGATTTTCAGGCCGTAGGCGACGTTGTCCAGCACGGTCTTGTGCGGCAACAGGCCGAAGCTCTGGAACACCATGCTGATCTTGCGCCGGCGAAATTCGCGCAGGGCTTCCATGTCGTATTGCAGGATGTCCACGCCGTCCACCAGGATCGCGCCGCTGGTCGGGTCGATCAGGCGGTTGAAGTGGCGTACCAGGGTAGATTTGCCAGAACCCGACAGGCCCATGATCACGAAGATCTCGCCGCTGCCGATGCTCAGCGACAGGTCGTTCACGCCGACCACGCAGCCGGTTTCGGCCAGCACCTGATCCTTGGTCTTGCCCTGGCCAACCATGGCCAGCGCTTCCCTGGAACGGTTGCCGAAAATCTTGAAGACGTTTTTGACTTCAATTTTGCTCACGGTTGCCTTGTTCATTTGCTCACCTCATGCCGTGCGCGACCGTACGCTTGTGTAATGCGGTCGATCACCACTGCCAGAATCACGATCGCCAGACCGGCTTCCAGGCCACGTCCGACGTTGAGGGTCTGAATCCCCACCAGCACGTCTTCACCCAGGCCACGGGCGCCGATCATCGAGGCGATCACCACCATCGACAGGGCCATCATGGTGGTCTGGTTGATCCCGGCCATGATGCTCGGCAGGGCCAGCGGCAGTTGCACGCCGAACAGTTGCTGCCAGCGGTTGGCACCGAAGGCGTTGATCGCTTCCATCACTTCGCCATCAACCTGGCGAATGCCCAGGTCGGTCAGGCGGATCAGCGGCGGTGCGGCGTAGATCACGGTGGCGAAAATCGCCGGGACCTTGCCCAGGCCGAACAGCATCAGCACCGGAATCAGGTACACGAAGCTCGGCATGGTCTGCATGATGTCCAGCAACGGCATCAGCACCGAACGCAGGCGATTGCTGCGCGCCGAGAGAATGCCCAGCGGAATGCCGATCAACACCGAGATGATGGTCGCCACCATCATCAGCGCCAGGGTTTGCATCAGCTTGTCCCAGAGGCCGACCGCACCCACCAGGAACAACAAACCGACGATCACGGCGGTGGTCACGACCTTACGGGTCGCGTGCCAGGCCACGCCCGCCACGATGGCCAGCATCAGCCACCAGGGCGCCGCGCGCAGCAGGCTTTCGAGATTGACGATGGCCCACAACAGGGTGTCGGAGATGTGCCGGAACACGTCGCCGTAGTTGGTGACCAGTGAATCGACCCAACCGTTGACCCAGTCGGCGATGGAAAAGGTAAAGCTTTCGGGAAACATAAGAAGCTCTCAATCAAGGGCTTTTCAGCACCGCTTGCGGTGCTGAAAAGCTTGCCCTTATAAACAAGCTGTTTGAAAACGTAGCGAGCGAAGGCAAGACAAGGCGAAAGCAGGCGAGAAAGCGGAGTTGACTTTAGTCAATGAGCATTTTGAGCCTGCTTTCAACGCAGTATTGCCGAGTGCAGTAGTTTTCAAAGCGCAGCGTCGATCTTTTTGGCTGCGTCTTCGCTCACCCATTCATGCCAGACTTCAGGATGTTCCTTCAGGAAGATCTTGGCCAGTTTCGGCGACTCGATCCGCTCCTTGGTCATGCGACCCAGGTTCTGGTTCAGCAGGTCGATCGGCAGGTTGACCTTTTCCAGCACGGCCACCAGTTCTGGCGCTTCGTCATGGAACGTCTTGGACAGGCCGACCTTGATGTTCACGGTCTTGTCGACGCCTGGTTTTTCTTCCAGTTTGACCACGTCGACCTGGCCCATCAGCGGTGTTGGCGACCAGTAGTAGAACAGGATCGGCTCGCCACGCTTGTAGCTCGACAATACGGCAGCATCCAGCGCCGGGCCGGTGCCTGGGCGGAAGTTGGTGTAGCTGCTTTCCAGGCCGTAGCTTTTCAGCATTTCACTGTTGTCGAGTTCGCAGGTCCAGCCCGCCGGGCAGTTGTAGAAACGGCCCTTGGACGGCTCTTCGGCGTCCTTGAAAATCGCCGAGTATTTACCCAGGTCGGCAATGGCTTTCAGATCCGGCGCCTTGGCTTCCAGCTTGCGCTTGGCATCGCCTTCGATCACGTAGCGCGGCACGTACCAGCCTTCGACAGCGCCCACGACCGGAGCGCCCACACCGATGACTTTGCCGGCCTTCTCAGCCTTGTTCCAGACCTCGCTGCGGCCGACCCACTCTTCGGCAAACACTTGGATGTCGTTACTGCTCAGGGCGTTTTCCATGGTGATGGAGTTGCCCGGCAGGCTGTCGGTCTTGCAGTCGTAGCCTTTCTCCAACACGACTTGCAGCACGTCGGTCAGGAGCATGGCGCTTTCCCAGTTCAGGCCGGCGAACTTCACCGGTTTACCCGACTCACACCAACCCGCCGCCTGAGTGGCGCCGGCGCTGGCCAGCAGGCCCATGGAAAGCAAAGTGGTCAGCAGGGTCTTGTTCGATTTCATTGTTGTGACGCTCCTAATCATGAATTGGCTTACGGCAGTCAAGAGGCATCCAGCCCTGGCAACATCCAATCAGGCCCGCGCCGCAGCGCGACCGGCCCCACTTGTTTCAGGTTGTACAACGCTGCCCTGCTCGACCGGCAGAATCAGTTGATCGGGCACTGTGCCGTGCCATTTTTTCGCGCAGACGTAATACAGGGCTGCGGGCAGCGCCAGACCGATGATCCAGGAAATATCCACATCACCCAGGGCGGCGACCAGCGGACCGGTGTAGAACTTGGTGGAGATGAACGGCAGCTGCACCAGCACACCGAAAACATAGACGCTGATACCGAGGACGTTCCAACGACCGTAGCGACCCTTCGGATCGGCCAGCGCCGGCACGTCATAGCGCTCGCGGGTGATGCAGTAGTAGTCCACCAGGTTGATCGCGCTCCATGGCGTAAAGAACGCCAGCAGGAACAGGATGAAGGACTTGAACGCACCGAGGAACGAGTGCTGGCCGAGCAACGCCATCAGGGTCGCCGCACCGACGATGACCAGCACGAACACCAGACGCTGCAAGCGCGAGACCTTCAGGTCGCCACGGAAACCGCTGATGATGGTCGCAATGCACATGAAGCTGCCGTAGGAGTTCAGCGTGGAGATGGTGACCTTGCCGAACGCGATGCTGAAGTACAGCAGCGCAGCGGTGGCGCCGGTTCCGCCCAGACCCACGATGTAGGCCACTTCGTGGCCGGCGAATTGCCCGTTGGCCGAAGCGGCAGCAAACACGCCAAGGACCATCGCCACCTGTGCACCAATGACCGAACCTGCGCCTGCGGCAAAGAAGGTCTTTACCGAGGAAATCTTGCTCGGCAAGTAGCGCGAGTAGTCAGCCACGTAAGGGCCGAAGGCGATCTGCCAGGACGCCGCGAGCGACACCGCCAGCAAGAAGCTGCTCCAGCTGAAGTGACGGATTTGCAACAGCGCGCCAACGTCAACCTGGCTCATCAGACGGCTGAACAGATAAACGAAGGCAATCACGCCAATGACGCTGGCAACGCGGCCGATCCAATGGATCACCCGATAACCGAGCACCGTCACCAGCACGATGACACTGGCAAAAAGCAGGATGCCGACGCTGTCGCTGACGCCAAACAACTGGCCCAGCGCCTGGCCGGAAAGCACGGTTCCCGTTGCAGTGAAACCGAGGTACATCAAACAGACGAGCACGATCGGGATGGCAGCGCCATAAACGCCGAACTGCACGCGGCTGGAGATCATCTGCGGCAGGCCAAGCTTGGGCCCTTGCGCCGCATGCAGCGCCATGACGGCGCCGCCGAGCAGTTGACCGATCAGCAAGCCGATCAACGACCAGAACACATCACCGCCCAGGACCACGGCCAATGCACCGGTGACAATCGCGGTGATTTGCAGGTTGGCACCCATCCACAGGGTGAACTGGCTCAACAGACGACCGTGTCTTTCCGCCTCCGGGATGTAGTCGATCGAACGCTTTTCGATCAACGGTTTGTTACCAGCACGTTCGTTGCTGACAGCCATGGTTCAACCTCTGTGGATTGTTATTGTGGGGTGGTGGGCTCCCCTGTAGGAGCGAGCCCGCTCGCGATGGAGTGTCATTCAGCGCTGTGTCGACTGACACACCATCGCGAGCAGGCTCGCTCCTACAGGGGCAAGCATTACTTGCCGGTAATCATCGGCAAGTTCAGGCCCTGTTCCTTGGCGCAATCGATGGCGATCTGGTAACCGGCATCGGCGTGACGCATGACACCGGTAGCCGGGTCGTTGTGCAGCACGCGAGCGATACGCTCGGCCGCTTCGTCAGTACCGTCGCAGACAATCACCATGCCCGAGTGCTGGGAGAAGCCCATGCCGACGCCGCCGCCGTGGTGCAGCGACACCCAGGTCGCACCGCTTGCGGTGTTGAGCAAGGCGTTGAGCAGTGGCCAGTCGGACACGGCGTCGGAACCGTCCTGCATCGATTCGGTTTCGCGGTTCGGGCTGGCGACCGAACCGGAGTCCAGGTGGTCGCGACCGATGACGATTGGCGCCGACAGTTCGCCGCTGCGCACCATTTCGTTGAACGCCAGGCCCAACTTGGCGCGCAGGCCCAGGCCGACCCAGCAGATACGTGCCGGCAGGCCCTGGAAGCTGATGCGCTCGCGCGCCATGTCCAGCCAGTTGTGCAGGTGCGCGTCGTCCGGGATCAGTTCCTTGACCTTGGCGTCGGTCTTGTAGATGTCTTGCGGATCGCCCGACAGTGCCGCCCAACGGAACGGGCCGATGCCACGGCAGAACAGCGGACGGATGTACGCCGGAACGAAGCCCGGGAAGTCGAATGCGTTTTCCACGCCTTCTTCCTGGGCCATCTGACGGATGTTGTTGCCGTAGTCGAAGGTCGGGATGCCTTGCTTCTGGAAGTCGAGCATCGCTTTGACGTGCACCGCCATCGATTGCTTGGCGGCTTTGATCACGGCGGCCGGTTCGGTCTTGGCGCGAGCGCGGTATTGCTCCCAGGTCCAGCCAGCCGGCAGGTAGCCATTGAGCGGGTCGTGGGCGCTGGTCTGGTCGGTGACCATGTCCGGGCGCACACCGCGACGGACCAGTTCCGGGAGGATCTCAGCGGCGTTGCCCAGCAGCGCGACGGAGATCGCCTTGCCTTCGGCGGTGTACTTGGCGATACGGGCCAGTGCGTCGTCGAGGTCTTTGGCTTGCTCGTCGACGTAACGGCTTTTCAGACGGAAATCGATGCTCACTTGTTGGCATTCGATGTTCAACGAGCAGGCACCGGCCAGGGTGGCCGCCAGAGGCTGGGCGCCGCCCATGCCACCGAGGCCGGCGGTCAGGACCCACTTGCCCTTCAGGTCATCGTTGTAGTGCTGGCGACCGGCTTCGACGAAGGTTTCGTAGGTGCCCTGGACGATGCCCTGGCTGCCGATGTAGATCCAGCTGCCAGCGGTCATCTGGCCGTACATGGCCAGGCCTTTGGCGTCCAGTTCGTTGAAGTGTTCCCAGTTCGCCCAGTGTGGCACCAGGTTGGAGTTGGCGATCAATACGCGCGGGGCGTTGGTGTGGGTCTTGAACACGCCGACCGGCTTGCCGGATTGCACCAGCAGGGTCTCGTCGTCGTTCAGGTGGGTCAGGCTCTCGACGATTTTGTCGTAGCACTCCCAGTTACGCGCCGCACGACCGATGCCACCGTAAACCACCAGTTCCTTCGGGTTCTCGGCCACTTCCGGGTCGAGGTTGTTCATCAGCATGCGCAGCGGCGCTTCGGTCAGCCAGCTTTTGGCGGTCAGCTTGTTGCCGCGGGCAGCGCGGATTTCGACGTCACGGTATTTCGTAGGTTTCTGGGTATTGTCAGTCACGAAAAAGACTCCTCAGCGATCAATTCAAACCAACCCTGGCAGGGGGCAAGCCAGCCTGTGCGCATCGTTGCGCGACAAGCGAATCAGTGGACGCTGCGGAGAGTCTCGATCGACTCATACGCATACGTCTTTACTTGTACATACAAGCATATGCAATCAAGCGGCCAACTTTCTGGACAGGCATTCAAGAAAAACTCTGAAACGACTGGAGAGCGCCTGAATCGCGGGTTCTGGCGTGGATAAAATTTTTCGCGGGGATTTTTTGCGGGGGTGACGGCGGTTACTGCAACGTGGTTTTGCGCCACGTTGGGGCGTTCGGTAACACGTGATGCCCAATTAAGCGCATTCCAGAAACACCCTACAACCTCATCAGAAGCGTCCGACTCCACCTCCACTGATTCTCGCCGACTTCACGAGCAAGCCCCCCTGAAGTCACTCCTGCGAGGAACGCGCAATGAAACAATGGAAAGTCAAAACCCATCTCCTGCTGCTGGCCGGCATCCTGCTGAGCAGCATGACCGGCATCGGCGCACTCGGCCTGTACGGCATGCGCGCTACGGTCCAGGGACTGGAAACGGTTTACCTGGACCGGGTCATCCCGCAACAGGACCTGAAGAAAATTTCCGAGCTGTATTCCGTCCAGATCGTCGATGCCATCCACAAGGCCCGCGACGGCATCCATAGCGGCGTCGAGGCGGCGCAACAGATACGCCAGGCATTGCTTGAGATCGATCCGCTCTGGCGTACCTACCTGTCGACCCACCTGGTTGATGAAGAGGTGCGACTGATCAACGAAATCACGCCACTGATGCAGGCCACCGAAGCGCCACTCCAGCGATTGCAGGCGGTCTTGAACCGCAACGACGCCTCCAGTCAGCGCCTGGAGGATTTCGCCGCACACCAGCTGTACCCCTTGATCGACCCGCTGAGCTCACTGTTTTCGCAACTGACGGATGCTCAACTGAAAGAAGCTCGCCAACAGTTCGAACTCAGCCAGGCACTTTACGAGGTCAACATCAGGCTGATGGCCGGCGTCCTGGCCTTCGCGCTGTTGTCTGGCAGCCTTTATGCGCTGCTGTTCGGTGCCAGGCTGGCGCGATACCTGGGTGCCGAGCCCCACGAACTGGCCAATATCAGCACACGGATTGCCCAGGGCATGCTCGGTGATCCGGTGATCGGCAACGCGAGCCCCACGGGTGTCATGCAATCGGTCGAGGCCATGCGGCGCAGCCTGGCCAGCATGATCGGCAAAGTGCGCGAGGCCTCGCGACACATCGAGTCCTCGACCCTGAACCTGAGCATTTCGTCCGAGCAAGGCCTGAAGCAGGCCGCCGAGCAAAATGGCGCGACCTCTTCCATTGCCGCCGCGGCAGAGCAGATGTCAGCCAACATCACGCACATCGCCGAAAACGCCGCGCAGGCCCACGACACCACACAAAAGGCCGAGCAGATCACCGCCCTGGGCATTGCCAGCATGGACCGCTCTATCATCGAGATGCAGCAGATCGCCCAACTGGTGACCCAGACGTCGAGTGAAATCGACCAATTGACCCTGCACTCCAACGCCATCGGGAAAATTGTCGACGTGATCCACAGCATTGCCGAACAGACCAACCTGCTCGCCCTCAATGCCGCCATCGAGGCGGCGCGGGCCGGCGAGCAAGGTCGCGGGTTTGCCGTGGTGGCCGACGAAGTGCGAGAGCTGGCGACCCGCACGACCCGCTCCACCGCCGAGATCGTGGTGCTGGTGAGCACCATTCAAAGCGGCATGCGAAAGGCCAGCAGCAGCATGAACACTGGCCGCGAGCGGGTGCTTCAGGGCCAGCAGTTGATCGACAGCGCCGGCGCGTCGATGAATGACGTCAAAGCCGTGCTCGACGCGTCACTCAACGCCGTCAGCCAGATTTCCCATGCCTTGCAGGAACAGCGCGAAGCCAGCGAAGACGTGGCACGCAATGTGGAAACCGTGGCGCAGCGGGTCGAGGAGAATGTCGTGGCGCAACAGGAGGTGGTGAAAACCATCCAGGCGCTGAAAAGGATGTCGAGTGAACTGGAGGCAACCGTTCGAGGCTTTACCCTCGAACGGGAGTAACCGGGATCAGCCGCGCGAGGTGAGTTCGATCACGCAGCACAAACCCTTGATGGTGACGTCCAGCAACCCGGCGTTGGCCTCCAGTTGCAGGCAATCATGAAGGCCCAAATGCTGGACGCGGTGATCGACCGATACGTCAGATTGCCCGCTCACGCTGAACACCAGCAGTGTGCTGGCCTCGCTGAAAAACCGCCGCTCGCCGGCCAGCCACTGCAACCGTGCACGGTAGCGCTGCGGCGCATAGATCAGGTTGAAATCGCGGATCGCTCCACCGAGCAGCGTGCAAGACACCTGACTCTCGCCACTGAAGGCAAACGGGTCGAGCGGTAACAGCGGTCGCGTGCTCTGCCCGTCCACCGACAACGTCATGCCGTCGCCCTGCAACACGGTGATGATCCGCTCGTAACCGGCGAAAGTTGAGAAACCGCCCGACTCACCGATGTCGGCAATCGACAGGCGCCAGCCGAAGCCGTCCAGGCCAGTGCCGGCATCGCGGCTGATTTCTTCAGTGCTGCCGCCGCCGTTTTTCCAGGGCATGCGCGGGTAGTCTTTGGCGCGTAAAACTTTCAACTCG
Source organism: Pseudomonas sp. MIL9 (assembly GCF_016887925.1). Classification (NCBI taxonomy): domain Bacteria; kingdom Pseudomonadati; phylum Pseudomonadota; class Gammaproteobacteria; order Pseudomonadales; family Pseudomonadaceae; genus Pseudomonas; species Pseudomonas sp. MIL9. The sequence continues at coordinate 127,009 of NZ_JAFEHE010000008.1, forward strand.
TTCATTTATGAAACCGGCCTTCCAGACGATGACGGGAACCAGGGTGGATCAAACGGGCGGCGGTCACCGGCTGACGGCCGGACCAGGTGCGGCGGCGAATCAGCAGGCACGGCTCGCCTTTTTCGATCTGCAGCAATTTGCATTCGGACGGCTCGGCCAGAATGGCCTCGACCACGTGCTCGCCTTCGGTCAGCGGCGCGACCTGGTTGAGGTAGGCGTAAGGCGTTTGCAGGGTGAAGTCCTGCTTGAGGTAATCCGGCGCCACCAGCGCATTGACGAAGCGGTCTTCGATTTGCACCGGAATATCGTTCTCGAAATGCACGATCAGCGAGTGGAAGACTTTCTGCCCTTCGCGCATGTCGAGGGCCAGGGCGCGTTCCGAGCCGGCGGCCTCTTCTTCCAGGGTGATGACCTTGCACGTGTGGCGATGGCCACGGGAAGCGATTTCATCGGCAATGTTGTGCACTTCAAACAGCGCGGACTGGCTTTTCGGCTCGGCGACGAACGTACCGACGCCTTGCATGCGCACCAACAGACCGTCAGCGGTCATCTCGCGCAGGGCGCGGTTGATGGTCATGCGGCTGAAGCCCAACTGATTGACCAGCTCGCTTTCCGACGGAACGCGGTAGTGCGGCGGCCAGTTTCCACTGTCGATTTGCTGGGTAATCATTTGTTTGACGCGGGCGTACAAGGGCGCCGGACTGTCGCCCATGTTCGCGGCCAACGGAGAGACTGGAGGCGGAGTCGGCACGGTTGATCCTTGTTCGTTTGGATAGGGTTGCTAGCTTGCCGGAGTTTACCGGGCAGGCAAACGTCTGTATATGTATATACAAATAACACACGATGGGGTGCTGAACCATGTCCGCCTTCTTTGCCGAACGCGCGCTGCTGCCTAGTGGATGGGCCAACAATGTACGTCTTGAGGTCAGCGCCGATGGCGTCTTGACCCATATCCAGGCCGATTCCCACGCAGAAGGCGCCGAACGGTTGAGCGGTCCGCTCTTGCCCGGCATGCCGAACCTGCACTCTCACGCCTTCCAGCGGGCCATGGCGGGACTGGCGGAAGTGGCGGGGAATCCGAACGACAGTTTCTGGACCTGGCGCGACTTGATGTATCGCCTCGTCGGAAAAATCAGCCCGGAACAACTCGGCGTCATCGCCCGCCAGCTGTACATCGAAATGCTCAAGGCCGGGTTCACCTCGGTGGCGGAATTTCATTACGTCCACCACGACAACAACGGCCAGCCTTACGCCGACCCGGCCGAACTGGCCTTGCGTATCAGCCAGGCCGCCAGTTCCGCCGGTATCGGTTTGACCCTGCTGCCGGTGCTCTACAGCCACTCCGGTTTCGGCGGCCAGACGCCGAACGAGGGCCAGCGCCGCTTCATCAACAGCACCGAAAACTACCTCAAGCTGCAATCGCGCCTGCAACCGGTTCTGGCGCAGCAACCGGCGCAGTCGCTGGGCCTGTGTTTCCACTCGTTGCGCGCGGTGACGCCGCAGCAGATCAGCGAAGTGCTGGCCGCCAGCGACAAGCAGTGCCCGGTGCACATCCACATCGCCGAACAGCAGAAAGAAGTCGACGACTGCCTGACCTGGAGCGGTCGCCGCCCGCTGCAATGGCTGTACGAAAACACCGAAGTCGATCAGCGCTGGTGCCTGGTCCACGCCACCCACGCCAATCCGGAAGAAGTCACGCTGATGGCCAGGAGCCGCGCCATTGCCGGCCTGTGCCTGACCACCGAAGCCAACCTGGGCGACGGGATTTTCCCGGCGGTGGACTTCCTCGCACAAGGCGGACGCATGGGCATCGGTTCCGACAGCCATGTGTCATTGAGCGTGGTGGAAGAATTGCGTTGGCTGGAATACGGCCAGCGTCTGCGCGATCAACGGCGCAATCGCTTGTATGGCGCGGATCAGCCCATGGTCGGGCGCACCCTGTATGACGCGGCGCTGGATGGCGGCGCTCAGGCGCTGGGGCAACCGATCGGTGCGCTGGAAGTGGGCAAGCGTGCGGATTGGCTGGTGCTGGACGGCAACGATCCGTACCTGGCAACGGCCAGTGGCGACGGGATTCTGAACCGATGGTTGTTTGCCGGTGGCGACCGTCAGGTGCGGGACGTGCTGGTGAACGGTCAGTGGGTCGTGCGCGACGGACGTCATGCCGGGGAAGAGGAAAGCAACCGTGCCTTCACCCAGGTCCTGCGCGAGCTATTAGGCTGACACAACAACCTGTGGGAGCAAGCCTGCTCGCGATGGTGTGTCAGGCGACATCGTTGTGTCTGATACTCCATCGCGAGCAGGCTCGCTCCTACAGGGTCATGTGCAATCAGTTTGAGTCTTGGCCATCTGCGTGTCCGACGCTCGCCGCAAAAATCCTGCGCAAGCTTCTGAACTGACGCAAAAACCTGTGGGAGCGAGCCTGCTCGCGATGGTGTGTCAGGCGACATCGTTGTGTCTGATACTCCATCGCGAGCAGGCTCGCTCCTACAGGGTCATGTGCAATCAGTTTGAGTCTTGGCCATCTGCGTGTCCGACGCTCGCCGCAAAAATCCTGCGCAAGCTTCTGAACTGACGCAAAAACCTGTGGGAGCGAGCCTGCTCGCGATGGTGTGTCAGGCGACATCGTTGTGTCTGATACTCCATCGCGAGCAGGCTCGCTCCTACAGGGTCATGTGCTATCAGTTTGAGTCTTGGCCATCTGCGTATCCGACGCCCGCCACACAAGTCCTGCGCGAGCTTCGGAATTAACACAACAACCTGTGGGAGCGAGCCTGCTCGCGATGGTGTGTCAGACGACATCGTTGTGTCTGATGCTCCATCGCGAGCAGGCTCGCTCCTACAGGGTCATGTGCTATCAGTTCGAGGTCTTGGCCATCTGTGTGTCCGACGCTCGCCAGATCAGCCGCGTGGTGTCGTAGCCCTGCTGACGCGCCTTGCTCAGCAGTTCTTCACGCACCACACCATTGACGGTCGGCGTGCGCGACAGCAGCCACAGGTAACGTCGGCTCGGGTCGCCGACGATCGCGGTCTTGTAGTCATCGCTGACGTACAACACCCAGTACTCGCCCTTCGCCACACCCGGAATCAGCCTCGAAAACCAGGTATCGAACTCGACCCACAATTTGTCGGTTTTACCCGGCACCTGTGGATAAGCCGTGCCCTTGACCTCTTCCCATTGCCATTGCGCCGTCAGACAGCGGTTCAGCACCGCCACGTTGCCATCCGGCTTGAGCGTGTAGTGGGCTTCGGATTGCGCACAGTCGCGCTGGAAATACATCGGCAGACGTGCCAACTCGTACCAGGTGCCCTGGTAACGCTTGAGGTTGACGCTGTTGGCGGTCTTGGGCGCCAACGGATCCTGGCCAGAAGTGGCACAGCCGGCCAATACCAGGCCGGCAAAAAGCATTATCAACAACCGCTTCATTGTTTTTCTCCCGTGGGCACGTAGCCCCGGTTTACTTCAGGCCTTGGCCGGAAAACATCAGCACTTTGTCACCGGCATACTGCACGCTGATAAAGCTGTTCTTGTCACCCCAGGTGCAACTGGACATGCCCAGCGCGCCAGAGCAGTCCGCCGGCTTGCCCAACAAGGTTTCTACGTCGGCCTTGGACATGCCGGCCGAGAGCTTCGAGTAGTTTTCCTGATTGACCTTGCTGCACGCAGCCAACAGCACGCAGAACGAAAGCAAGGCAATGGATCGCAGCGACATGGTGTAACTCCAGGGGTGAAGGGGATTGGCATGGCAGCCAAGCTGAACCTTAGAAGAGAAAACCCCTGTCTGGTTCCCTGGCCGAGCGCCTATTTATTGGGCCGCTCGTCTGCCTATTGCCGAAGATTCAGCCACTTCGCCTGGCTCTTGAGCATTTCGTCGGGTTTCGCAAAAAAGCGTCTAATCTTTGGCGCCACTCTGTCGACATAAAAGGCAGCGCAAAGCCCACGACCGTGGCGCTTGCCCCCACCTTTGTTGTCCTGTCTTTCCGCGGTAGCTCATTTAATGTCCAGAAACATGAAGTTCAGCCACAAGATTTTGTTGGCTGCTGCCCTCGTGGTGGCCGTTGCATTCGCTTGTTTCATCCTGTTCAACGACTATCGCCAGCGTCAGACGCTGCATAACAACACCGAAGCCTCGATGCAGGAGCTCGGCAGCCTGACCACCAGCAACATTCAGACCTGGTTGGATAGCCGCATGCAGCTGCTGCAATCGATGGCCCAACAGGTCAGCGCCGATGGCAGCGCCCCCGCCAGCCTGAAACGCATCATCGACTTGCCCGCCTACACCGGCAACTTCCAGCTGAGCTACTTCGGCGGTGCCGACGGCGTCATGTTCTCGGTCCCGGCCGGTAACCGTGCGGCGGACTACGATCCGCGCGCCCGTGGCTGGTACAAGGCGGCCACCGGCGCACAGCAGACCATCGTCACCGAACCGTATATCGCCGCCTCGTCGGGCAAACTGGTGATCACCGTCGCGACCCCGGTACAACGCCAGGGCCAGATGATCGGCGTCGCCGGCGCCGACATCGACCTGTCCAGCGTCAGTGCAATCATCAACTCGCTGAACTTCGGCGGTCATGGCCATGCCTTCATTGTCAGCGCCGACGGCAAGATCCTGATCCATCCGGACAGCAAACTGGTGCTCAAAAACCTCGCCGACGCCTACCCCAACGGGGTGCCGAAAGTCAGCCCGGGCCTGAAAGAAATCGAGGTCGACGCAAAGAAACAGTTCATCTCCTTCACCCACGTCAACGGCGTGCCTTCGGCGGATTGGTATGTGGCGCTGGTGCTGGACCAGGACACTGCGTTCTCGATGCTCAGCGAATTCCGCACCTCGGCGCTCATCGCCATGGTGATTGCCGTGGTGATCATCATCGCGTTGCTGGGCATGCTGATCAGTTTCCTGATGCAGCCGTTGCTGGCCATGGGTCGCGCCATGCATGACATCGCCGAAGGCGAAGGCGATCTGACCAAACGCCTGACCATTCACGGTCACGACGAATTCGGTGCGCTGGGGCTGTCATTCAACCGCTTTGTCGAACGCATTCACACCTCGATCATCGAAGTGTCCTCGGCCACCGGCCAGGTCAACGAAGTGGCGCTGCGCGTGGTGGCCGCCTCGAACTCGTCGATGTTCAACTCCGACCAGCAGGCCTCGCGTACCAGCAGCGTCGCCGCGGCGATCAACCAGCTCGGCGCCGCCGCCCAGGAAATCGCCCAGAACGCTGCCCTCGCCTCCCAGCATTCGAGCGATGCCCGTAGCCTGGCCGAAGACGGCCAGCAGGTGGTGGACAAAACCATCAGCGCGATGCAGCAGCTCTCGGCGAAGATCAGCGATTCGTGCGGCAACATCGAGACGCTCAACAGCAACACCGTCAACATCGGGCAGATTCTGGACGTGATCACCAGCATCTCCCAGCAGACCAACCTGCTGGCGCTGAACGCTGCCATTGAAGCGGCGCGTGCCGGTGAAGCCGGACGCGGGTTTGCGGTGGTGGCCGATGAGGTGCGCAACCTCGCCCACCGCACTCAGGATTCGGCGCAGCAAGTGCAGAAGATGATCGAAGAACTGCAGGTCGGCGCCCGGGAAGCGGTCACCATCATGACCGACAGCCAGCGCCAGAGCGAAAGCAGTGTCGGCATCGCCAACCAGGCCGGAGAACGCCTGGGCAGCGTGACCCAGCGCATCGGCGAAATTGACGGCATGAACCAGTCGGTCGCCACGGCCACCGAAGAACAGACAGCCGTGGTGGAATCGATCAACGTCGACATCACCGAGATCAACACGCTGAACCAGGAAGGTGTGGAGAACCTGCAGGCGACTTTGCGCGCGTGTTCAGACCTGGAGCAGCAGGCGGCGCGATTGAAGCATCTGGTGGGTAGTTTCCGGATCTAGGGCGCTTTCACCGGCCTCTTCGCGAGCAGGCTCGCTCCCACACAGGATTTGTGAACGACACAGATCCAATGTGGGAGCGAGCCTGCTCGCGAAGGCGGCATTTGCCGCAATGAAGAGTCAGAACCTGGAACCGGGTTTTGACAGAAACGCCAGCTCCTCAGCCGTAGACTCGCGCCCCAACACCGCATTGCGATGGGGAAACCGTCCAAACTGCGCAATCACTTTCTGATGCTTTTCGGCGTAATCCAGATAGTCGGCAAACAGCGCCCGATCGACGTCCGGCTGTTGCGCCACCAGCTCGATGTAACGCGAGACACCTTCGTTCTGTACCGCCAGATGTTCGCTGTGTTCGAACACCAGGTAGATGAACACCCGCTGAATGGGCCGCAACTGGCGATCGAAGTCCGCAGCAATGCCTTGCGCTACCAGCGCCTGAGCCCTGATGTCACCGGAAAAAGCCTTGGGGGAGTCGCGAAAGATCATTCGCGGGAGTTGATCGAGTAGCAGCACCAGAGCCAGCCAACCTTCGGGGCATTGCGCCCAATCGGTCAAACCGCCGGTCAGTGCCTGCTCGACCTGGCCCCCGAAACGCGTCCGCGCTTCGAGGTCCTGGCTGTCACGCTTGCCGAACCATAACCTGCCCTTGTCAGCCGCGACTTCCCTGGAAGATTCGGCTTTACCGAACCACCATTCGAGCAGCGGCTGCCAGGGCGCGTTCATGGTTTATTCCTTGTGGTAACCCGTGACGCGTGCAACTTCTTCTTTCGAGCCGAGGAACACCGCAACACGCTGGTGCAGGCCATCAGGCTGAATGTCGAGGATGCGCTGATGGCCGTTGGTGGACGCGCCGCCCGCCTGTTCCACCAGGAACGACATCGGGTTGGCTTCGTACATCAGGCGCAGTTTGCCCGGCTTCGATGGCTCGCGGCTGTCGCGTGGGTACATGAACAGACCGCCACGGGTCAGGATGCGGTGCACGTCCGCTACCATCGCGGCGACCCAGCGCATGTTGTAGTTCTTTTTCAGCGGACCTTCCTCGCCCGCCAGCAATTCGCTGACGTAGCGTTGCACCGGGGCTTCCCAGTGGCGCTGGTTGGACATGTTGATGGCGAATTCCTGGGTGGATTCAGGAATGGTGATGTCTTCGTGGGTCAGTACGAAGCTGCCCATTTCGCGGTCCAGGGTGAAGCCTTTGACGCCGTCGCCCAGGGTCAGCACCAGCATGGTCTGCGGACCGTAGATGGCATAACCGGCGGCGACCTGCTGAGTGCCTGGCTGCAGGAAGGCCTTTTCATTCAAGGCTTCGTTCTGACTCAGGTACTCGCTCGGGCAACGCAGCACCGAGAAGATGGTGCCGACCGGCGCGTTGATGTCGATGTTCGACGAACCGTCCAGCGGGTCGAAAACCAGCAGGTAGGCGCCTTTCGGGTATTTGCCCGGGATCTGGTAGGCGTTGTCCATTTCTTCGGACGCCATGCCAGCCAGGTGACCGCCCCATTCGTTGGCTTCCAGCAGGATCTCGTTGGACAGAACGTCGAGCTTCTTCTGCACTTCGCCCTGGACGTTTTCAGTGCCCATGCTGCCCAGAACGCCGCCCAGGGCGCCTTTGGAAACGGCGTGGCTGATCTCCTTGCAGGCACGCGCCACCACTTCGATCAGGAAGCGCAGATCGGCAGGAGTGTTGTTGCTGCGGGTCTGCTCAATCAAATAGCGACTCAAGGTAACGCGGGACATGGAAGGCTCCGGAGGAATGGGGGGGCTAAAAACCCGCGCAGTTTAACGCGAGTCGGGGCGCATTTCCTCCTATCAGACGTGATCGACCGAAGAGAGTTCATGCGCGGGGTTCAGCGTAGTTGGAAATGGTCCGGGTGTGAGCCGAAAAGTAGCGGTCATTTCAGCCTTTCCATTGACTGATCGACCGCTATCGCGGGCAAGCCCGCTCTCACGGGTACTGCACTTTCCTTGTGGGAGCGAGCCTGCTCGCGATGGGGTGCGAAGCACCCGGCTTCAGGATTTGGCGGGCGGTTTGCGCAGCAGACTGAACGCCATCGCCGCCAGGAACAGCACGCTCAGCAACAATACGGCCCACAGGCCGAATTTCTTCCAGTCAGTGCCCGTGGACGCCTGCACCGGCGCAGCAACCGGCGCAACCACAACCCCACCCTCGACCGAAGCCTTGCCCAGCGTCGCCAGTTTCGCAGCGCTGTAATCCGGAATCAGCGTCGACAACGGCAGGTTAGCGGCCTTCACAGTCGAACTCCCCAGCGCCAGGGTATAAGGCCCCGGCCCGCGAGCCAGGAACACCAATTGCGTGGCGCGCACGGCGTACTTGACGCTCGGAGCCCGAGCACCCAGACCGCCTCCGCGTTCGTCCACGGTCAGTTTCAACTGCTGGACCGTTTGCCCCGACAGCTGTAGCTCGTTCTGCACCACATCCTGGCCGTTCTGCGTCAGGCGATAGAGTAAAGCGTTGCTCATCGGTTGCCATGGAAGGCTGCTGTCCCGACGCCCGTACAAGGTCACTGGCGCCAGGCTGTTGGGCTGGCTCAACTCAACCTGCACCCGCTCGACGTTCAGCCCCATCGGCAATTGCCAGGTGTATTCACCGGCCTTCACGCTGCTGCCGGCCAACGCTGACGACCAGACCAACGGCAGCGGCAGGCGGCGGGAGCTGGCGCTTTCCAATTGCGCCGACGTGAGGGTCGGTGCCGTGTACGGGGTGTCCCACAGCAAGCGCAGATAGCGCGCCGACTGCCCTGGCAGACCTACCTCGTGTTGTTCGACCCGCTCATCGGCAAAGGTCAGCCGCGCCACCTGTCCTTCGCCCCAGGACTGCCAATGCTGCAAATCGTCGCTGGCCTCGATACTGAAACGTTGAAAGCCATCGCGCTCACTGGTCCAGTCGAGAATCAGCTGCTGCAACGGCGCCTTGATGGCACTGGCGTCGAGCAACCAGCCACGCAACGCTTCTTCGCCGGCCTCCAGCTGACTGGAGGGCTGCACTTCGACCAGGGTGCCATTGGCGCTCGATTGCACCCGCACGCTTGGTGCGTGTTCGGTGGCGTCCATCGAGTTGTACAGCGGGAACCATTTCACGTCGGTCAGCCTGCGGTTGTCAGCGGTTTGCGCGGCTTCCCGGGCCAGGGCGTAGGCCTGTGCATCACCCGCCGCGTCGAACACGCGTACATCGCTCAGGTCGGTCTGCCGTGCATTCAGTTGCACGACCAAGGGCAGATCGAGGCGATACCACGGGCCTTCGCCACTGACGGACAACGGCACCTGCGTGGCGAAGTCCGCCGGTTTGTCCTGGGCAACAGCGGCCATGGCCATTCCCATTGCAACTGCGCCCAACCAGCCCAGGTTCAGCTTATGACTCAAGACGACACTCCTTCGGATTCCGGGGCCGGGTTTTCAGCTTCCGGCACAGGCTCGGCGCGCTTGGGTGGCAACGGGGCGAAATAGCCCACCACCAGCAGCAATACGCCAACGCCGATAAACGAAACGATCCGCGCCAGACCGCCGCGGTTACTCAACTCAACAAAGAACAGCTTGGCCACCACCACGCCGATCAGCGCCGCACCGATCAACCAGACTTCGCGACGGTGGCGCAAATGGCCACCAATCATCAGCCCCAGGGCCATCAAGGTCCAGACGATCGACAGGCCGGCCTGCACCAACATGGATTCGAGCAACGCATCCAGCTCGAACGCTACCCCGCCCCAATGGTGTGCGGCACGCATCACCAGCGCAGTGAAGAACGCGAACAGCGAAACGCCGGCGACAAGTTGTGAAACGTGGGCCGTGTAGCCCCCGCGGATCGCCAGCTGTGCCACCGCGCTGCGCGACCAGACGTAGACGCCGAACAGCGCAAACAACAACCCCAGCTCCAGCGGATTGATCAACGGCACGTACGGCAGTGGTTCGGCGGTGCCGTCGCTGGCGATATTGGCCAGCCAGAACCAGCCCAGCATCAGCAAGGCCAACGGCGCGGCGGCATACACGCGGTACTCGCGAGGGTAAGCCGATACCGGCCACGGCCAGGCGCGCGGGGACGCCATCAAGACCAGATACAGGCTCGGCAGGATCGCCCAACCCAACCAGCGCCAAGCGTTGTACTGCTCGGACAACAGCAGCAGGCCATAACGCAGCTCCAGGGCCAGCACACCGATCAACAGCCAGCAGCCGAGCACGTGGGCGGCACTCAGCGCCCGCCCCGGCAGCATTGGAGCCAAACGTCGCAACGAGATCAAGTGCACGACAAACACGCCCACCCACGCCAGCCATCCGAAATTGGCCGCCGGGTGATAACGCCCATGCCAGGCGCCGAGCAACACCAGGCCGGCCGCCGGAATCAGCAACGTGCAGAGTAAACCCAGCGACGGCCATTTCAGGCGCAGCGTCAGCCACCCCCATGGCGCAACGCTTAGCGCGGCAACGGCGAGCAGCAAAGTCGCTTGCAGATTCAGCGGGGCGAAGCGCAGTACTTCACTGATCCACGCCAGCGCCCACCAGCCCGCGCCCCACACCAGCAACACATCGGACAAACGCTGCAAGTTCAGCACATCGAACGCCGTGTCATGGTTGCCGAGCTGCAAACGCCAGGCCCCGACCAGTGCAGCCAAGCCCAAGACCAGCGGCGTCCAGAAACCGCCATGGGCCAAGGGACGCAAACCTTCACTGGCCAACGGCCCGAGCAACTCCGGCCCGGCCACCAGGAATGCCGCGCCGCCAATCACCTGCAACACCAGGCCAAAGGCAAAACTCACCCGCTGCTTCAGGTACAGGCTCAGCCAGATGATCAACAAACCACTGGCCGCCCACACCGCACTTGCCGTTTGCCACGGCAGGACAAACAACACCGCGAGGTTGATCAGCATCAGACCGGCCAACAACACCACTGACAATCCGCGCAGCAGTCGCACATCGCTGCGCACCCTGTCATCACGCGCCGCCAACAGCATGCCGACGATCAACGCCAGGCCGATCAAGGATGCACTGAGCAATCCGTTCCAACCGGCGCTCAACACCGCGCCAGACTCGTCGCCGGCGCCTTGCAGGCGCAACAGGAACAGCGCGCCGCCCAGCAACTGCACGGCAAACGCAGTGAACAGAAAGGTGCGCGATTGCAGGCGCAAGCCGACGAACAGGGTCGCCAGCCCCGCCAGCGCCCAACTGATCGCCGTGCCGTGGGTGAAGAAGAACAGCGGCGCCAGCAGGTAGAGAAACGTCAGGCCGAGGCAAGCCAGCACCGGCAGGCCCTGGCGCTCCCGATTCGAGACCTGTCCAGGCAAGGCTTTGTGCAGTTGATAAAAACTGAACAGCAGCGCGGCACCGAGCATCAATGCCCCCAGCGGCGCGCCGTCCAGCAAGCTGCTCTCGCCGCTGCGCAACTCGCTGAGAAACGCCAGCGCCGCCCCCAATTGCAGGCACAATGCAAACGCGCGGGCCAGCGGTCGTTGCTGACGCAGGCCAAGCCAGAAAATGCCCGCCCCCTCCACCGCCCATGCCGCGGATGTCCACCGCGCATCGAGCCCCAGTGGAATCGCCAGACTGGCGAAGATCACGCCCAGCGCCAGGCAGGTTTCCGCCAGCAGCAGCGCCCGTCCCCCCATCAATGCCCGCGCCAGCCCCATGTAGATCATGCCCAATGCCAAGGCACTGAACGCAGCGGCGAACTCCAGGTGCTGCACCAGGGCGAACTGCAATCCGAAACCCACCAATGGCGGGCCGAACAGCATCGCGCCATCGACGTAATCGCCTTTGCGCGCCGACCAGTGCAGCAGCGCTTCACGGCTGTCATCCTCGGGCGCGTCGCTCATCTCCAGCAGCTTTCGTCGGGCAAACAACAGGCCGATGGCCAGGTACATCAGGAAGAACAGAATCAGAAACGGCTGGGTGCTCCACAGCAACTCTGGCGTATAGGAACGCAGCCCCCAGGCGAAGCCGATACCGAAAGTGCCGACGAAGCCGATCAGGTTAAGCAGGCGCCAGGCCTTGAACCACGCGATGGCGAGGATGCCGGCATTGAGTAGCGCGAAGTAACTGAACAGAGCGACGTGATTGCCGGCACCGGTAGAGGTCAGGATCGGCGCGGCGAACCCGCCCAGTGCGGCGGCAGCCGCCAGCCCCAAGGCATCCTGGGTAATGGCCAGAATCGCTGAAAACACCGTCACCGCCACCAGCAACCCCAGCGCCGCCGAGGGATCGAGCAACGGGTGCAGACGCATCGCCGCAAACACCGTCAAGTACAACACCGCGATACCGGTGCCTTGGAGCATTAACGCGTAATTGTTGTTGCGTGTTCGCAGCCACCAACCCAGCCCAAGCAGACCGAGTGCCGCTGACGCGACTCCGGCGTAACGCAACTCGATCGGCACCACCATGCCTTCAGTGGCGTAACGCAGCAGGAAGGCCAGACCGAGGAATAACAACACGACGCCGACCCGCAGCACGGTGTTGCCGCCGAACAGCCACGCACGGGCACCGCTGATGGCCCGCTCGATGAAATTGGGTCCGCGAGGGATGGCAGGGGATTGTGGCTCGCGGGCAACCGGCTCCGGTTTCCAGGCATCGACCGGTGACGGACGACTGGCTTCGGTGGCCGCAGCAGCGACGGGTTCGAGTTCGGGGGGCAGCTCCCAGATCAATTCCGGGGTTTCGGCCGGGGCTTGCGCGACAACGAGATCCGGGACGGGAACGGTTTCACCCATGACCGGTTCGCGGGTTTCAGACGCTGCAACGCCGGTGACTTCCAGCACCGCGAGCCGTTGCTCGACCGCATGCAGCGCGACCTGCGCCTGCTCCAGCAAGCGACGCTGCTCGTTGGCCTGGGAACCCAATCGAGCGATGCGAATGGCCTGGCCGATGCCCAACCCGAGTAACGCGCCGAGCAGCGCATCGCTGAACGACTCATCGAGTATCCAGCCCAGCACCAGGCCAATCAGCATGAACATCCATTGCATGGTCGATATCCTTGAGCACAATCCCTGAAAGACTAGCTTGGCCAGCCCCAAAAGATCGCAGCCTTCGGCAGCGCCTACAGGACGATGCGTTCACCTGCAGGAGCCACCGAAGGCTGCGATCTTTTCCCGGGCGCCAGTATATCGGGCCGGGCGAATAGTTACTCCAGTGCCTTCCAGATATCGGTCGCGTACTCACGAATGGTCCGGTCGGACGAAAACCAGCCCATCCGCGCCGTGTTCAGTACCGCAGAGCGCCACCATTCGTTCGAGTCATGCCAATGGGCTTCGACGCGCATTTGCGCATTCCAGTAGGAGTCAAAATCGGCGCAGACCAGGAAGCGGTCGTAATCCACCAGTGAATCGATCAGCCCGCTGTAACGGGACGGGTCATCCGGCGAGAACACCCCGCTACGAATGGCTTGCAGCACGTCGCTAAGCCGATGGGATGCGGCGATGTCCGGCACTGCGCTGAACTCCTGGTTCTGCTTGCGCGCTTCGACTTGCTGGGCGCTGAGACCGAAGATGAACATGTGTTCGGCGCCGATGCGTTCGCACATTTCCACGTTGGCGCCGTCCAGTGTGCCAATGGTCAACGCGCCGTTCAGGCCGAATTTCATGTTACTGGTGCCCGAGGCTTCGAAGCCGGCGGTGGAGATCTGCTCGGACAAGTCCGCCGCCGGAATGATGCTTTCCGCCAGGCTGACGTTGTAGTTGGGCAGGAACACCACTTTCAGCAACCCACGCACGGTCGGGTCGTTGTTCACCACCCGGGCGATGTCGTTGGTCAGCTTGATGATCAGCTTGGCCTGGTGATAACTCGCCGCCGCCTTGCCGGCAAAGATTTTCACCCGCGGCACCCAATCGACTTCCGGTTCGGCGCGAATCGCCTGGTACAGCGCCACGGTGTGCATCAGGTTGAGCAGTTGCCGTTTGTATTCGTGGATGCGCTTGACCTGCACGTCGAACATGGCAGCCGGATTGACCGCCACCCCGAGCCGTTCGTGAATGATGTAGGCCAGGGCTTTTTTGCTGTGCAGCCGTTGCTCGGCAAACGCCTTGCGGAACGCGGTCTTTTCGGCGAACGGTTCCAGACCGAGCAAGCGATCTTCAGCGTTGTCCAGCAGCTGCGGGCCAAGGGCATCGACCAGCATCGACGTCAGTTCGGAGTTGGCCTGATAGAGCCAGCGGCGGAAGGTGATGCCGTTGGTCTTGTTGTTGATCCGGTCCGGGTAGAGCTTGTGCAGTTCGGAGAATACGGTTTTGCGCATCAACTGCGTGTGCAGCCCGGACACGCCGTTGACGCTGTGGGATCCGAGGAATGCCAGGTTGCCCATGCGCACGCGGCGGCCGTTGTCTTCTTCGATCAGTGATACCGCGCGCAACACGTCGAAGTCGTGAATGCCTTTGGCGCGCAACGAATCGATGTGCTGGGCGTTGATCAGGTAAATGATCTGCATGTGCCGCGGCAGCATGCGCTCCATCAAGCCGACCGGCCAGGTTTCCAGCGCTTCGGGCAGCAGCGTGTGGTTGGTGTAGGACAACGTGTCGACCGTGACCTGCCAGGCGGCGTCCCACGCCACATCGTAGACGTCGACCAATTGACGCATCAGCTCGGCCACGGCAATCGACGGGTGGGTGTCATTGAGCTGGATCGCCGCGTGATCGCCCAGGGTCAGTACCGAGGTGTGCATGTTGCGATGGCGGCGCAGCAAATCCTGCAGGGACGCGGCGACGAAGAAGTATTCCTGGCGCAGGCGCAGTTCCTGGCCGGCTTCGGTGCTGTCCGCCGGGTAGAGCACGCGGGAGATACTTTCGGCCCGGGCCACTTCGGCGACCGCCCCCAGGTGGTCACCGGCGTTGAAACGTTCCAGGTGCAGATCTTCCATGGCCCGTGCACGCCACAGTCGCAGCGTGTTCACGCTCGCCCCGCGCCAGCCGACCACCGGCGTGTCGTAGGCAATGGCCCGCACGGTTTCCGCCGGGTGCCAGACCTGCCTGGATTTGCCGCTTTCATCGGTGACCGTCTCGACGCTGCCGCCGAAGCCAATCGGATACACCACTTCCGGCCGCTCGAACTCCCAGGGGTTGCCGAAATCCAGCCAGTGCTCGGTCTGCTCCTGCTGCCAGCCGTCGACAATGGCCTGACGGAACAAGCCATGCTCGTACCGAATGCCATAGCCATGGCCAGCGATGCCCAGGGTCGACATGCTTTCCATGAAGCACGCCGCCAAGCGACCGAGGCCGCCATTGCCGAGCGCCGCGTCGGGCTCCAGCAAGCGAATGCGTTCAAGGTCGACGCCCAGCTCGGTCAGCGCTTCACGCGCCACGTCCAGCAAACCGAGGTTGCTCAGGCTGTCGTAGAGCAAGCGGCCGATGAGGAATTCCAGGGACAGGTAGTAAACGCGCTTCTGACCCTTGCGGTAGATCTGGCGCGTATGGTCCATCCAGTGCTCGACCATGTGATCACGCGCCGCCAGCGCAATGGCTTCGAACCAGTCATGGTCGAAGGCGTGATCCGGGTCTTTGCCCACCGCGTAAGTGAGCTTGGTCAAGACGGCGTCGCGGAATGCGGCCACCTCTGCTTCGCGAACAAGTGGTTCTTGAGTCATCAATAAGACCTCGAGCGAGCGTTGGGTTGTCTGAGCCTAGACGGTCTGACAGGCGGTAGAGGCTCTGGTTCGGCAGTTTTTCCTGTTAGTGCGACTTAGGTCGTTAATACATTGTCGTGTGCTGGAATCAATGCAGGGGCCGTGCCGAATTTATGGCCAATCGACCGTCCAACGCAAAAAATCTGGCGAAAGGTTGTTCAAAAATCCACCAGTCCCGGTATGATCGCGCGCCCTGATGCATGCTGGTAACAACCGATGATGAAGCCGAACCTGATCGCCGCCGCGGAGATCGACCGACTCGATACCTGGGCCAAGTACTCTGCTCCGATGTGCGGCTCCTGCATATCCAGCTGCTGCACGCTGCCTGTCGAGGTCAAGATCAAGGATCTGATCCGTATCGGCATCGTCGACGAGTTCGAGCGCGGCGACCCGCCGAAGAACATCGCCAAGCGCCTGCAGAAGGAAGGGATCGTCGAGCGCTACAACCAGAAGTCCGAGATCTTCACCCTTCAGCGCATGAGCAACAACGATTGCCTGTACCTGGATCGTAAGAGCCGTCTGTGCACTATTTATGAAAAGCGCCCCGATACCTGCCGCAATCACCCGAAAATCGGCCCGCGGCCGGGGTATTGCGCGTACAAGCCGAAAGAAGTTGTGCGCGAGACCAGCAACAGTCGGACATTAGAGAAATTCTGATCAGGAATTTCATTGCCTGATCCGACCTCATCGCGAGCAGGCTCGCTCCCACACTGACGGGTGCCGAACATGGATTATGTGTACGGCATAACCCCCTGTGGGAGCGAGCCTGCTCGCGATGAGGCCAGTACCCACAACGCAAAAAAATCCAGACAAACAAAAACGCCCCCGGCCTTTCGACCGGGGGCGTTTTCGTTGAGCCAGGCTAAATGTTACGCCTTGGCTTTCTTGGCAGCGCGGGTACGCTCGCTTTCGTCCAGGATCTTCTTGCGAAGACGGATGGACTTAGGCGTCACTTCACACAGCTCGTCGTCCTGGATGAATTCCAGAGCCTGTTCCAGGGTGAAACGAACAGGTGGAACCAGAGCGATAGTTTCGTCTTTACCCGAAGCACGCATGTTGTCGAGCTTCTTGCCCTTGGTAGGGTTAACGCCCAGGTCGTTGTCACGGCTGTTCAGACCAACGATCTGGCCGTTGTAGATTTCCTGACCGTGTTCAACGAACAGCTTGCCACGCGCCTGCAGGGTTTCCAGGGAGTAGGTCAGCGCCTTGCCGGTTTCAACCGAAACCAGAACGCCGTTCTGACGGCCGGACATGTCGCCGGACTTCATCACGTCGTAACGGTCGAAGATCGAAGTCAGGATGCCAGCACCGTTGGTCAGGGTCAGGAACTGGTTACGGAAACCGATCAGACCGCGAGCAGGGATGTTGTATTCCAGACGTACACGGCCCTTGCCATCCGGCACCATGTTGGTCAGGTCGCCCTTACGCAGGCCCATCTCTTCCATCACCTTGCCTTGGGATTCTTCCGGCAGGTCGATGGTCACGTTTTCGTACGGTTCGTGCTTCACGCCGTCAACCAGACGGATGATCACTTCCGGACGACCTACAGCCATTTCGAAGCCTTCGCGACGCATGGTTTCGATCAGTACCGAGAGGTGCAGCTCACCACGGCCGGAAACCTTGAACTTGTCAGCCGAGTCGCCTTCTTCAACGCGCAGTGCAACGTTGTACAGCAGCTCTTTGTCCAGACGTTCCTTGATGTTACGGGAAGTCACGAACTTGCCTTCTTTACCGCAGAAAGGCGAGTCGTTTACCTGGAAGGTCATGGAAACGGTTGGCTCGTCAACGGTCAGAGGCTTCATCGCTTCCGGGGTGTCGAGCTGGCACAGGGTGTCGGAGATGAACAACTCGTCCATACCGCTGATGCACACGATGTCGCCGGCAGCTGCTTCTTCAACGTCGACACGGTGCAGACCGTGGTGACCCATCAGCTTCAGGATACGACCGTTACGCTTCTTGCCGTCGGCGCTGATCGCCACGACCGGAGTGTTCGGCTTGACGCGACCACGAGCGATACGGCCAACACCGATAACACCCAGGAAGCTGTTGTAGTCCAGTGCGGAGATTTGCATCTGGAACGGACCGTCACGGTCAACAGCCGGCGCAGGTACGTTGTCGACGATCGACTGGTACAGCGGGGTCATGTCTTCAGCCATTTCGTTGTGGTCCAGACCGGCAATACCGTTCAGGGCCGAGGCGTAGACGACTTTGAAGTCCAGCTGTTCTTCGGTGGCACCCAGGTTGTCGAACAGGTCGAAGATCTGGTCCAGAACCCAGTCCGGACGCGCGCCTGGACGGTCAACCTTGTTGATGCACACGATTGGACGCAGGCCGGCTTCGAAAGCCTTCTTGGTCACGAAACGGGTTTGCGGCATAGGGCCGTCTTGAGCGTCAACCAGCAGCAGAACGGAGTCGACCATCGACATTACGCGTTCAACTTCGCCGCCGAAGTCGGCGTGGCCCGGGGTGTCCACGATGTTGATGTGGTAGCCGTTCCAGTTGATGGCGGTGTTTTTCGCCAGAATGGTAATACCGCGCTCTTTTTCCTGGTCGTTGGAGTCCATCACGCGCTCGTCGTTGAGCTCGTTGCGCTCCAGGGTGCCGGATTGACGCAGGAGTTTGTCTACCAGGGTGGTTTTACCATGGTCAACGTGGGCAATGATGGCGATGTTGCGTAGATTTTCGATCACTTGTGTATCTCGATCAGAGGATTCGGTGTGCTGACAGGTCGTGGCAGCGATTAACAGTAGCGTCCGTGAAAGCCGTTACAGCTTGACGGCGGCGTCGGGGGGCCGGTGACGCAAGCCACAGGCAAACAGCCCCGGGCACTTAGCTCGGTCGATAAACGCGCACATTGGCATGCCCCTCACTGAGCAAATGGTGGGCATGCAGGCGACTCATCACGCCTTTGTCGCAATACAACAGGTACTGGCGAGTAGGGTCCAGTTCCTTGAAACGAGCGTTCAGAGCATAAAACGGCATCGTTTGTACCTCGATACCAGCGAGTTCCAGCGGGTCATCCTCGGCGGCATCCGGGTGGCGGATGTCGATCACGATCTGACCGGCCAGCGCTTCGCTGACTTCTTCAATCTGAACGTCCTGGCCCAATTCATCGATCACGCGATCGATCGGCACCAGCTTGGCGTTCTCGAGCGCACGCTCAAGCACCGCCATGTCGAATTCTTTCTCTTCGTGCTCCACCCGATGGCGCTTGGCCGCCGTCTTGGGATTCACCGAAATGACCCCGCAGTACTCCGGCATGTGCCGGGCGAAGTCGGCGGTGCCGATTTCGTTGGCCAGGTCGATGATGTCCTGCTTATGGCTGGCGATCAGTGGGCGCAGCACCAGTTTGTCGGTCACGCAGTCGATCACGGACAGGTTCGGCAATGTCTGGCTCGAAACCTGGGAAATCGCTTCACCGGTAACCAATGCGTCAATGTGCAGGCGATCGGCGATTTGGGACGCAGCGCGCAACATCATACGCTTCAATACTACGCCCATATGACTGTTATCGACTTTACCGAGAATTTCTCCCAGCACTTCCTCGAACGGCACACTGACAAATAACACGCGTTGGGAGCTGCCGTACTTCTTCCAGATGAAATGCGCGACTTCCATAACGCCCAGTTCATGGGCCCTGCCGCCCAGGTTGAAGAAGCAGAAATGGGCCATCAGGCCACGGCGCATGATCTGGTAGGCGGCGACTGTGGAGTCGAAACCGCCGGACATCAAGACCAGCGTCTGCTCCAGCGCGCCCAGCGGATAACCGCCGATGCCGTTGTGCTGGCTGTGGATCACGAACAACCGTTGGTCGCGAACTTCGATGCGGACTTCGATTTCCGGCTTTTTCAGGTCGATCCCGGCGGCACCGCACTGACGGCGCAACTGGCTGCCGACATATTTCTCGATATCGATCGAGCTGAATGGGTGCTTGCCGGCGCGCTTGCAGCGCACCGAGAAAATCTTCCCGGCCAGTGCATCACCGTAGTGCTGCTTGCACTTTTCGACGATGTCGTCGAAATCGCCCAGCGGGTATTCGTCGATCTGCAGGAAGTGCGCGATGCCCGGCATGCAGCTCAGGCGCTCGCCCATCTCCTTCAGGACCTTGGGGTCGCTGACACGGGTTTCCAGCTCGAGGTTGTCCCACACACCGTTCACCACCACAGCCGGGTCCAGATCGCGGAGCACGGCACGGATGTTCTTGGCCAATTGGCGGATGAAACGCATCCGTACCGGGCGGCTCTTGATGGTGATCTCGGGAAAGACTTTTACGATTAGTTTCATGAAAACAGCGCGCGCTGGGCCAGCCGAAAAAGGGGGGCGCGGATTATAGCGGAAATTGCTCAAGGTTTAACCAGTTAATGTGCAGAAGGTTTTGCACGCACCAAAACAGGTCATTTCCAGGCTTGAGCGCCACATTAAGGGGCGCTAATTGAAGCTTTTATAGGCCTCGCACCTCTATAAGCGTGAAATTGGGGCAAAAAACCCATGCTGGGGCACTGGCATGCAATTTGCTCCCTTGTGAGGCAGGTTGCCTTGGCAGAGTATTCGCGCCGGCATCACAAACATTTAAGGGCATCCACTACCAGCCCTAAGCCACCCGGAGGACACTATGTCGAAGTCGGTTCAACTCATCAAAGATCATGACGTCAAGTGGATTGATCTGCGGTTCACGGACACCAAAGGCACTCAGCACCACGTGACCATGCCGGCTCGCGACGCGCTGGATGAAGACTTCTTCGAAGTCGGCAAGATGTTCGACGGTTCTTCCATCTCTGGCTGGAAAGGCATCGAAGCCTCCGACATGATCCTGATGCCGGACGATTCCACTGCCGTTCTCGACCCGTTCACCGAAGAGCCGACCCTGATCCTGGTCTGCGACATCATCGAACCTTCGAGCATGCAAGGCTACGATCGTGACCCACGTGCGATCGCCAAGCGCGCTGAAGAGCACCTGAAAGCCACCGGTATCGGTGACACCGTGTTCGCCGGTCCAGAGCCAGAGTTCTTCATCTTCGACCA
This sequence comes from Pseudomonas sp. MIL9, assembly GCF_016887925.1. NCBI lineage: Bacteria > Pseudomonadati > Pseudomonadota > Gammaproteobacteria > Pseudomonadales > Pseudomonadaceae > Pseudomonas > Pseudomonas sp. MIL9. The sequence goes on from NZ_JAFEHE010000008.1 coordinate 147,532, forward strand.
GGTCAAGTTCAAGTCCGACATTTCCGGCTCCATGTTCAAGATCTACTCCGAACAAGGTTCCTGGATGTCCGACCAGGACATCGAAGGCGGTAACAAGGGCCACCGTCCAGGCGTCAAAGGCGGCTACTTCCCGGTTCCACCGTTCGACCACGACCACGAAATCCGTACCTCCATGTGCAACGCACTGGAAGAAATGGGCCTGACCGTCGAAGTTCACCACCACGAAGTGGCAACTGCCGGCCAGAACGAAATCGGCGTCAAGTTCAACACCCTGGTGAAGAAAGCCGACGAAACCCAAACCCTGAAGTACGTCGTGCACAACGTTGCCGATGCCTACGGCCGTACCGCTACCTTCATGCCTAAGCCTCTGTACGGCGACAACGGCTCGGGTATGCACGTACACATGTCCATCTGGAAAGATGGCAAGAACACCTTCGCAGGCGAAGGCTATGCCGGCCTGTCCGATACCGCCCTGTACTTCATCGGCGGCATCATCAAGCACGGTAAGGCCCTGAACGGCTTCACCAACCCGGCTACCAACTCCTACAAGCGTCTGGTACCAGGTTTCGAAGCTCCAGTAATGCTGGCCTACTCGGCTCGCAACCGTTCCGCTTCGATCCGTATTCCATACGTGTCGAGCCCGAAAGCCCGCCGTATCGAAGCGCGCTTCCCGGATCCGGCTGCCAACCCGTACCTGGCGTTCGCCGCACTGTTGATGGCTGGCCTGGACGGCATCCAGAACAAGATCCACCCTGGCGATGCAGCTGACAAAAACCTGTACGACCTGCCGCCTGAAGAGGCGAAAGAGATCCCACAAGTTTGCGGCAGCCTGAAAGAAGCCCTGGAAGAGCTGGACAAAGGTCGTGCGTTCCTGACCAAAGGCGGCGTTTTCAGCGACGACTTCATCGACGCTTACATCGCTCTGAAAAGCGAAGAAGAAATCAAGGTTCGTACCTTCGTACACCCACTGGAATACGAGCTGTACTACAGCTGCTAATCCGGTAGCGCCTGCGCAAGCGGCGTGACAAAAAGAGGCCTTCTTCGGAAGGCCTTTTTTATGCACACGATTCAATGGCCGATGAAAATCCCTGTGGGATTTTCGACGCCTGAAACCTTGGGCTATTCATTCCGAAATGATAACGACTTGGGCCAACCCACCGCCCTGACCTATGCTGCCCCCCAATGTTTTCGATTGCGGTCAATGTCATGGGTCGTTGTTTTCTGTTCTCTCTGCTGCTGATCGCCCTGCCCGCCGCCGCGCAGATCTACAAGTACACCGACGCCGACGGCAACACGGCCTACAGCAATCAACCGCCTGATGGCGTCAAGGCTCTGCCCGTCGAACTTCCGCCTATCAATAGCGTTAAGCCCCCGCCCTCTGCGCCTCCATCCCCACAGAGACACTCCAGCGAGCAGCCCCGGAGCGCCTACGAGGTACTGGAACTCACCGGTCTTCCTACCACCGAAGCCCTGCGCGCCAACGACGGCACCTTCAACGTCAACGTGCTGATCAAGCCCCGCCTGCAAGGAACGCATCTGCTCAGACTATGGCTGGATGATCAACCGTACGGCCAGCCCGGCAACGTACCGATCCTGCAACTGGTGAATATCGATCGCGGCCAGCATCGTCTCGCCGTGCAAGTGATCGACGGCGATACGGTCATACAGCAAAGCCCAACCGTGACTTTTACCCTGCAACGGATGCATAAGCGTTGAACGCCCGGCACTGAACGCTTGCCGCCTCACGTTGGCGGAATCGGGTCTTCAGCGGCCAACCTGCCACCGAAAAGTCCGTTGGGAGCTTCTTCTCACCTCGTTCAGGTTTGCGCACTATATTGGTGCGAATGGTTGCACTCACGTCTAAATTCAACCCATTTTGGTTCGAAATGACCCATGAAAGCTGGCAGAACGCCACGCAATCGAGCGTCAAACGCCTGTTTCAGGGCTTCGACGCTTCTTTTCGGAGCCTTGGTTTGGTTTTTGCAGTTTCCTTGCATCAGCTTTTTATTCATGCGCCAAAAGAGGTCCTGAATGACCATCAGTGACGCACTACACCGATTGCTACTCGACAACCTGACCACGGCGACCATCCTGCTCGATGCCGAGTTGCGCCTTGAGTACATGAACCCGGCCGCGGAAATGCTCCTGGCCATCAGCGGCCAGCGCAGCCACGGGCAGTTCATCAGCGAGCTGTTCACCGAGTCCACCGAGGCGCTGAACTCCTTGCGCCAGGCGGTGCAGCAGGCGCATCCGTTCACCAAGCGCGAAGCCATGCTCACCGCCCTCACCGGCCAGACCCTGACGGTCGACTACGCGGTCACGCCGATCCTGAGCAATGGCGATACCCTGCTGTTGCTTGAAGTCCATCCCCGTGACCGCTTGCTGCGGATCACCAAGGAAGAAGCGCAGCTGTCGAAACAGGAAACCAGCAAGATGCTGGTGCGTGGCCTGGCGCACGAAATCAAGAATCCGTTGGGCGGGATTCGTGGCGCCGCACAATTGCTGGCTCGCGAACTGCCGGAAGAAAGCCTGCGCGACTACACCAACGTGATCATTGAAGAAGCCGATCGCCTGCGTAATCTGGTGGATCGCATGCTCGGCTCCAACAAACTGCCGTCGCTGGCCATGTGCAACATCCATGAAGTGCTGGAGCGCGTCTGTCACTTGGTCGAGGCCGAAAGTCAGGGCTGCATCACATTGGTGCGCGATTACGACCCAAGCATTCCGGACGTCCTGATCGACCGCGAGCAAATGATTCAGGCCGTGCTGAACATCGTGCGTAACGCAATGCAAGCGATCAGCAGCCAGAACGAGCTGCGCCTGGGCCGCATCACGCTGCGCACCCGTGCCATGCGCCAATTCACCATCGGCCACGTACGCCATCGTCTGGTAACCAAGATCGAAATCATCGACAACGGCCCGGGCATTCCTGCGGAACTACAGGAAACCATTTTCTTTCCCATGGTCAGCGGCCGTCCGGACGGTACCGGGCTGGGCCTGTCCATTACCCAGAACATCATCAGCCAGCACCAGGGCCTGATCGAGTGTGACAGCCACCCGGGCCACACCACTTTCTCGATCTTTCTGCCACTGGAACAAGGAGCCACATCGACATGAGCCGTAGTGAAACCGTGTGGATCGTCGATGACGACCGTTCTATCCGTTGGGTCCTGGAAAAAGCCTTGCAGCAAGAAGGCATGACCACGCAAAGCTTCGACAGCGCCGATGGCGTGATGAGCCGCCTGGCTCGCCAGCAGCCGGACGTGATCATCTCCGACATCCGCATGCCAGGCGCCAGCGGCCTGGACCTTCTGGCACGGATTCGCGAACAACACCCACGGCTGCCGGTGATCATCATGACCGCGCACTCCGATCTGGACAGCGCTGTCGCGTCCTACCAGGGCGGTGCGTTCGAATACCTGCCCAAGCCGTTCGATGTCGACGAGGCGGTGTCCCTGGTCAAGCGCGCCAACCAGCACGCCCAGGAACAGCAAGGACTCGAAGTCGCCCCGACCCTGACCCGCACCCCGGAAATCATCGGCGAAGCGCCGGCGATGCAGGAAGTGTTTCGCGCCATCGGGCGCTTGAGCCACTCCAACATCACCGTGCTGATCAATGGCGAATCGGGTACCGGTAAAGAACTGGTGGCCCACGCCCTGCACCGTCACAGTCCGCGCGCGGCGTCACCGTTCATTGCGCTGAACATGGCGGCGATCCCCAAAGACCTGATGGAATCCGAGCTGTTCGGCCACGAGAAAGGCGCCTTCACCGGCGCGGCCAACCTGCGGCGCGGGCGTTTCGAGCAGGCGGACGGCGGCACGCTGTTCCTTGATGAAATCGGCGATATGCCGGCCGACACCCAGACTCGGCTGCTGCGGGTCTTGGCCGATGGCGAGTTCTATCGCGTCGGTGGTCACGTGCCGGTGAAGGTCGATGTGCGAATCATCGCCGCAACGCACCAGAATCTGGAAACCCTGGTGCACGCCGGGAAATTCCGTGAGGACTTGTTCCACCGCCTCAACGTGATCCGCATCCACATTCCGCGCCTGTCGGACCGTCGCGAAGACATCCCGACCCTGGCCAAGCACTTCCTCAGCCGCGCCGCGCAGGAGCTGGCCGTCGAGCCGAAGCTGCTGAAAAACGAAACCGAGGAATACCTGAAAAACCTGCCGTGGCCGGGCAACGTGCGTCAGCTGGAGAACACTTGCCGCTGGATCACCGTCATGGCGTCAGGCCGCGAAGTGCACATCGGCGACTTGCCGCCAGAGCTGCTGAGCCTGCCTCAGGATTCGGCACCGGTGACCAATTGGGAGCAGGCGCTGCGCCAATGGGCTGATCAGGCGCTGGCGCGTGGCCAGTCGAGCCTGCTCGACAGCGCGGTGCCGGCGTTCGAACGGATCATGATCGAGACCGCCCTCAAGCACACCGCCGGCCGTCGTCGCGACGCCGCCGTGTTGCTGGGCTGGGGTCGCAACACCCTGACTCGCAAGATCAAGGAGCTGGGGATGAAGGTCGATGGCGGGGATGATGATGAGGGGGATGAGGGCTGAATAGCCTTTGACTTTGCGCTGACCGTTACATCCAATCGCGGGCAAGCCCGCTCCCACAGGTTCTGCACCCATCCTGTCGGAGCGGGCTTGCCCGCGATGCTTTTTGGGGGCGCAATGCACCGACTGAATGCACCGTGAACCGCAATCGCGCACAGCATCTGATCCATCAGCCCGCCCTAAACCGCAAGAAAAACCCGTCTGCAAAAACACGAAAGCCCCGTTCTACGGAGCTTTCGTCGTTCTGATGTGCTTATTAATTACCAAATATTAAAACCTGGCACGCCCCCTGCAATAGTCCATTCAGTGATTCAGTTCACTACCCAGTTTCGGGGACCTTGGTACAGGCAGGCCGGGGATTCCCCTCTTTACACCGGGCTCACATCGCACTTGCGACGAGCCGCCGTTTTGGGGTCCTTGGTACAGGCAGGCCGGGGATTCCTTCTTTACACCGGGTTCACGATGCAATGCGCGAACCCTCCCGTTTTGGGAACCTTGGTACAGGCAGGCCGGGGATTCCCCCTTTACATCGGGTTCACGACGCAAGGCGCGAACCCTCCCGTTTTGGGAACCTTGGTACAGGCAGGCCGGGGATTCCCTCTTTTATTGCTCTCGGAGATGGATCTCCAGCCGCCAGCGGTCATCGACCTCGCTTCCAGCCCAGTCGCCCTGCAGGGGCCGGGCCGCCACCAGCGTCAGCAACAACCCCCCATCACTCAAACGCGTTCGCCAGTTCACGTCCTTGCCGTTGAGCTTGAGCTGACCCTTTTGCACCTTGCCTTCGGCTTCGAACAACAACGCGATACTGCCATCGACGATCTCGCCATGGACCTTGGGTTCATTGTTGAACCAGACCACCAGCCCGTTCTCCATCACTTCGACCTGCTGCAGTTCGCTGGGGTCGGGCGTGGTCAGGCGACCGATCATCATCCCGACCATCACCCCGACAATCGCCAGCGAAGCCATCACGCGCGGGAATAGTTTCGAACGAGGGTCGGGTTGCGGCGTAGAATGCCGCTCATCTTTACCTTCGGAGCCGTGCATGTTTCACGTCATCCTCTTCCAACCGGAAATTCCGCCGAATACCGGCAACGTTATCAGGCTGTGCGCCAACAGCGGCTGCCACCTGCATTTGATCGAACCGCTGGGCTTCGAGATGGACGACAAGCGACTGCGCCGGGCCGGCCTCGACTATCACGAGTATGCCACCCTGCAACGCCATGCAGACCTCGCGAGCTGCCTGGAAAGCCTCGGCCATCCGCGAGTGTTCGCCTTCACCACCAAGGGTTCGCGGCCGTTCCACGATGCCAGCTTCGTCGAAGGCGATGCGTTCCTGTTCGGTCCGGAAAGCCGTGGCCTGCCCGCCGAAGTGCTGGACGCCCTGCCCGCCGAACAACGCCTGCGCCTGCCGATGCGCGAAGGCTGCCGCAGCCTGAACCTGTCCAACACCGTAGCCGTGGCCGTGTACGAGGCCTGGCGGCAGAACGGCTTCAAGTAACCTGAGCATCTTTTTCGCCTGACAGAAACAATCGCGGGCAAGCCCGCTCCCACAGGATTGTGCAAAACCTGTGGGAGCGGGCTTGCCCGCGATTATCAGCAGCGCAGCTTATTGAACGGTTGGCGTCTCGCCAGCCGCCTGCATGCGATGCAGCTCTTGTGCGTACAGCGCGTCGAAGTTCACCGGAGCCAGCATCAGCGCCGGGAACGACCCACGGGTCACCAGGCTGTCCAGGGTTTCGCGAGCATACGGGAACAGGATGTTCGGACAGAACGCGCCGAGGGTGTGGCTCATCGAAGCGTCGTCCAGGTTCTTGATCAGGAAGATCCCGGCCTGTTGCACTTCAGCGATGAACGCCACTTCGTCACCGTTCTTCACCGTGACCGACAGGGTCAGCACGACTTCATGGAAATCGTTTTCCAGAGCCTTTTGACGGGTGTTCAGGTCCAGACCGACGCTCGGCTCCCACTGCTGGCGGAAGATCGCCGGGCTTTTCGGGGCTTCGAAGGACAGGTCACGGACATAAATGCGCTGCAAGGAGAATTGCGGTGCAGTTTCTTCTTCGTTCGCAGCAGTGTTCTGTTGGTCAGTCATCGCAGATCCTTCTTGATCCAGGGGTCTTTTAGGTTTGCTTGTTTTGAATACAGCAGTCAGGCCTTGAGCATCGCGTCGAGCTTGCCGGCGCGCTCAAGGGCGAACAAATCATCACAACCGCCAACGTGGGTGCTGCCGATCCAGATCTGTGGCACGGACGTACGTCCGGCTTTCTGAGCCATCGCGGCACGCACCTGCGGCTTGCCATCGACCTTGATCTCTTCGAAGGCCACGCCTTTGTTCTCGAGCAGGTACTTGGCTCGCGAGCAATAAGGGCAGTAATCGCTGGAATAGACGACGACGTTGCTCATATCACTTCACCAGCGGCAGGTTGTCGGCTTTCCAGCTGGAAACGCCACCGGACAACTTGGCGGCGGTGAAGCCGGATTTCATCAGCTCGCGAGCGTGAGTGCCGGCAGTCTGGCCCAGGGCGTCGACCAGAATGATGGTCTTGGCCTTGTGTTTTTCCAGCTCGCCGATGCGGGCGGCCAGTTTGTCCTGGGGAATGTTCACCGCGCCCACGATGTGACCGGCGGCGAAATCCTTGCTCGGACGGATGTCGACCACCACGCCGGCGTCCTTGTTGACCAGTGCGGTCAGTTCACCGGTGCTCAGGCTACGGCCGCCGCCCTGCATTTGATAGGCCAACAGCAGGGCTGCCAGTACGACGAAGATACCGACGAGAATGTAGTGGTTAGTGGCAAATTCAATCAGGTGAGCAACCATCGACGGAGGTTCCAGGGCGTTAAAATGTCGGCCAGTATACACAGCCACCAAGGTGGGCCAAACCCCGTCCGGCGGTGACGCCGCAGGAACTTCGCTTTAAACTGCCACTCCCTTTTCCATCACCCCTTTTTATCTCAGCCACGAGTGGATTCCATGACTACCACGCCTAAACCTTTGGTCCTGATGATTCTCGACGGCTTCGGTCACAGTGAAAGCCAGGAAGGCAATGCCATCTATGCCGCCAGGAAGCCCGTGCTCGACCGCCTGTGGGCCACCGCGCCGAATGGCCTGATCTCGGGCAGCGGCATGGACGTCGGCCTGCCGGATGGCCAGATGGGTAACTCCGAAGTCGGCCACATGAACCTCGGCGCCGGCCGCGTGGTGTACCAGGACTTCACTCGCGTGACCAAATCGATCCGCGACGGTGAGTTCTTCGAGAACCCGACCATCTGCGCCGCCGTGGACAAAGCCGTTGCCGCCGGTAAAGCCGTGCATTTCATGGGCCTGCTGTCCGATGGCGGGGTACACAGCCACCAGGATCACCTGGTCGCCATGGCTGAACTGGCCGCCAAGCGCGGTGCGGAAAAAATCTACCTGCACGCCTTCCTCGATGGCCGCGATACCCCACCGAAAAGTGCGCAATCGTCGATCGAACTGCTGGACGCCGCTTTCCAGGCGCTGGGCAAGGGCCGCATCGCCAGCCTCATCGGTCGTTATTTCGCCATGGACCGCGACAACCGCTGGGACCGCGTATCCCAGGCCTACAACCTGATTGTCGATGGCCAGGGCGAATTCAACGCCGCCACCGCCCAGGAAGGCCTGCAAGCCGCCTACGAGCGTGGCGAGAGCGACGAGTTCGTCAAGGCCACCTCCATTGGTGAACCGGTGAAAGTCGAAGACGGCGACGCCGTTGTCTTCATGAACTTCCGCGCCGACCGCGCCCGCGAGCTGACCCGGGTTTTCGTTGAAGATGACTTCAAGGAGTTCGAGCGCGCGCGCCAGCCAAAACTGGCCGGCTTCGTGATGCTGACCCAATACGCGGCCAGCATCCCCGCGCCAGCCGCCTTCGCCGCCGGCAGCCTGGAAAACGTGCTGGGCGATTACCTGGCGAAGAACGGCAAGACTCAGCTGCGCATCGCTGAAACCGAAAAATACGCCCACGTGACCTTCTTCTTTTCCGGTGGTCGCGAAGAACCGTTCCCGGGCGAAGAGCGCATCCTGATTCCGTCGCCGAAAGTCGCCACTTATGACTTGCAGCCAGAGATGAGCGCGCCGGAAGTGACCGATCGCATCGTCGATGCCATCGAACACCAGCGTTATGACGTGATCGTCGTCAATTACGCCAACGGCGACATGGTTGGCCACAGTGGCGTGTTCGAGGCGGCGGTAAAAGCCGTTGAATGCCTGGATCAGTGCGTCGGCCGTATCGTCGAAGCCCTGGAAAAAGTCGGTGGCGAAGCGCTGATCACCGCCGACCACGGCAATGTCGAGCAGATGTCCGATGAATCCACCGGCCAGGCGCACACCGCGCACACCACCGAGCCGGTGCCGTTCATTTATGTTGGCAAGCGCGACCTGAAGGTTCGCGAAGGCGGCGTGCTGGCGGATGTGGCCCCGACCATGCTGAAACTGCTGGGCCTGGAAAAACCGGCGGAAATGACCGGAACTTCCATTTTGGTGTAATCCACCCGTTCAAACCCTGCAAAACCCCGTGGGAGCGAGCCTGCTCGCGATAGCAATCTGACATCCAACACCCATGTTGAATGTACCGATGCAATCGCGAGCAGGCTCGCTCCCACATTAGTTTGTAGTGTTTTCCGGGCCAGTTATCACACAACCCCAATTGGGCGTTTTTTTTGCAGCGTGGGGCGGGCATACTAGGCCGTCCCTTTCCCTGGTGTCGCCCGCCTCTATGCTTCGCGTCCTGATAGCCCTCGCTCTGACTTGCCTGCTCCAACCGGCCTTTGCTGACGAGCGCGCGCAAACCCAACAGCAGCTGGACGCTACGCGCCAGGACATTGCCGAGCTGAAAAAACTGCTGGGCAAGTTGCAGGAAGAAAAATCCGGTATCCAGAAAGATCTGAAAGGCACCGAGACCGAAATGGGCAAGCTCGAGAAGCAGGTCGAAGCCCTGCAAAAAGAGCTGAAGAAGAGCGAATCCGAGCTGCAGCGACTCGATGCAGAGAAAAAAAAACTCCAGAGCGCGCGCACTGAACAGCAACGACTGATCGCCATCCAGGCCCGCGCGGCCTATCAGAATGGCCGTCAGGAGTATCTCAAGCTGCTGCTCAACCAGCAGAACCCCGAGAAATTCGCCCGCACCCTCACCTATTACGACTACCTGAGCCAGGCCCGCCTGGAACAGCTGAAGAACTTCAACGAAACCCTGCGCCAGCTGGCCAATGTCGAAAAGGACATCGCCTCCCAGCAAGCGCAATTGCTGGTGCAGCAAAGCAGCCTGGAAACCCAGCGCGGCGAACTCGAGAAGGTTCGCCAGGAGCGCCAGCAAGTCCTGGCCAAGCTCAATGACGACGTCAAGGCGCGCGACCAGAAACTGGCCGCCCGCGAGCAGGATCAGGCAGACCTGTCTAAAGTCCTTAAAACCATCGAGGAAACCCTGGCCCGCCAGGCTCGTGAGGCTGAAGAAGCGCGGCAAAAAGCGCTGATAGCCCAGCAGGAAGCCGAAAAAAAGCGTTTACGTGAGGCCCAGGCACAGGCAGAAGCCACCGACGACGCCCCACGCAAACCCGTTAAATCGACACCTGGCGCACTGGTCTCCAGTTCAGGCGAGACTTTTGGCGGTCCATTTGCGTCAACCCGAGGCAAACTTCCCTGGCCTGTCGACGGTCGACTGTTGGCGCGCTTCGGTGAAAGCCGTGGCGACGATGCCCGGACCAAGTGGGATGGCGTGATGATCGGCGCCTCCGCCGGCAGCGCGGTGCACGCGGTGCATGGCGGTCGCGTCGTCTTCGCCGACTGGTTGCGCGGTGCCGGGTTGCTGGTGATTCTCGACCACGGCAACGGTTTTTTGAGTCTTTACGGTCACAACCAGACGCTGCTCAAGTCTGCGGGTGACGTGGTAAAAGCCGGTGAGTCCATCTCCACTGTCGGTAACAGTGGCGGGCAGGACACACCAGCGCTGTATTTTGCTATTCGTCAGCAGGGTCACCCGAGTGACCCGGCGCAATGGTGCCGCGCGCAAGGATAAGCGTGCCGCCTAATTCAGGAGTTCGTTCGACATGCTGCATTTGTCCCGCCTTACCTCGCTGGCCCTGACGATCGCCCTGGTGATCGGCGCGCCGTTGGCGTTTGCCGCTCAACCGGCCCCGGCCGTCGCGCCTGCTGGCACCGCTGCGACCACCAAGGCGCCATTGCCTCTGGAAGAGTTGCGCACCTTTGCCGAGGTCATGGATCGGATCAAAGCCGCTTATGTCGAGCAGGTAGACGACAAGACCCTGTTGGAAAACGCCATCAAGGGCATGCTCAGCAACCTTGATCCGCACTCCGCCTATCTGGGCCCGGAAGACTTCGCCGAACTGCAGGAAAGCACCAGCGGCGAATTCGGCGGCCTGGGCATCGAAGTCGGCGCCGAAGACGGCTTCATCAAGGTGGTATCGCCCATCGATGACACCCCGGCCTCCAAGGCCGGCATCCAGGCCGGCGACTTCATCGTCAAGATCAACGGCCAACCGACCCGCGGCCAGAGCATGACCGAAGCCGTGGACAAGATGCGCGGCAAGATCGGCCAGAAAATCACCCTGACCCTGGTTCGTGATGGCGGTACGCCGTTCGACGTGACCCTGGCCCGCGCCATCATTCAGGTGAAGAGCGTGAAGAGCCAGTTGCTGGAGTCCGGCTACGGCTATATCCGCATCACCCAGTTCCAGGTCAAGACCGGTGAAGAGGTCTCCAAGGCCCTGGCCAAGCTGCGCAAGGACAACGGCAAGAAGCTCAACGGCATCATTCTCGACCTGCGCAACAACCCCGGCGGCGTGCTGCAAGCGGCGGTGGAAGTGGTCGACCACTTCATCACCAAAGGCCTGATCGTCTACACCAAGGGACGTATCGCCAACTCCGAACTGCGCTTCTCGGCCACCGGCAAAGACGAAAGCGAAGCCGTGCCAATGGTCGTGCTGATCAACGGCGGCAGCGCCTCGGCGTCGGAAATCGTCGCCGGTGCCCTGCAGGATCAGAAACGCGCCGTTCTGATGGGCACCACCAGTTTCGGCAAAGGCTCGGTCCAAACCGTGCTGCCGCTGAACAACGACCGCGCGCTGAAGATCACCACGGCGCTGTACTACACGCCGAACGGCCGCTCGATCCAGGCGCAGGGCATCGTGCCGGACATCGAGGTGCGCAAGGCCAAGATCACCAACGAGCAGGACGGCGAGTACTTCAAGGAAGCCGACCTGCAAGGCCACCTGGGCAATGGCAACGGCGGCGCCGACAAGCCGACCGGTTCCAGCGGCAAGGCCAAGCCGATGCCGCAGGACGATGATTACCAACTGGCCCAGGCCCTGAGCCTGCTCAAAGGGCTGAGCATTACGTCCGGCCGTTGAGGATGACGCTGCGCTTCATCCTCGTGCTGTTGTGCTGCCTGGCGGGTATTGCTCACGCGGAGCCCGCCAGGCAGAAACCTCACAAAGCCTATCTAAGCCTGATCATCGATGACCTGGGGCAGAATTTGCCCCGGGATCGTCGCGTGCTCGCGCTGCCCGGCCCGGTGACCACGGCGATCATGCCCGACACGCCCCACGCCAGCGAATTCGCTCGCGAGGCCCATCGCGCCGGCAAAATCGTCATCCTGCACATGCCCATGGACCCGGCCACCGGTCCGTTCGCCTGGCACCCCGACTTGCCCATCGAAGAACTTGAGAAACGCCTCGACGCCGCATTCAAAGCCGTGCCCTTCACCGCCGGAATCAACAACCACATGGGCAGTCGCATGACCGCTCAGCAACCAGCGATGGCGTGGTTGATGGCGGACTTGCAGGGTCGACACAAATTCTTCGTTGATAGCCGCACCAGCGCGCAAACCGTGGCGGCTGCCGAAGCGCAGAAAATCGGCCTGGCGAGTGTTTCTCGGGATGTGTTCCTGGACGACGAACGCACCGAGGCGGCGATCCTCACGCAGCTCCAGACGGCGATCAGCCTGGCGCAAAAACAGGGTTCGGCGGTGATGATCGGGCATCCGTATCCGCAGACGCTGGCGGTCCTGGAGCGCGAGCTGCCCAAGCTCAAGGCTCAGGGCATCAACTGGATCGATATCAAGCAGATGATCAGTGTGCGCAGCAATCGGGCGACGGCGGCCCATGGAAAGGACGGGGTGTATCGCTAGTTAGCGGCAGCACACACCCCCACAGGGGAATGCAAAGAACTCCGCAGAGCGGCTTTAGAGATACCGCGCCATGATCTCTTCCACCTTGCCTTCCTTGCGCAGTTGATCCAGCGCCGCCTGAAGCCTGGCCACCATCTCGTCCGGCACATCCTTGTTCAACGCCAGGTACAACTCGGCGCTGTTGAACCGCAATACGGTCTTGAGCCCGTTTACGCCTTCCTGACGCGCCAGGTAGCGCCCGGCCGGATCACCCGTTGCCCACAGATCGATCTGGCCGTTGACCAGCTTGCTGGCGTTATCCTGATCGCGCAGCACCACGATGGGATTGAGCCCCTGCTTGGCCAGTGTCTCGGCGATCGCGTCGCCTTTGTAGGCGCCAATCTTGTATTTACGGGCGTCATCCAGGGTTTCGAGGGTGATTTTGCTGTCAGCTTTGGCCAACATGATCCAGTCGTCCGGACCGATAGGGCCAACCCATTTGAAGAGCTTTTCGCGGTCGGGCAGCCGTGCCATGACGAACACGCCGTAGCCGGGCTTTTCCAGGGCGAGTTTGTAGATTCGTTCCCATGGGAAACGTAGCGTCAGGCTGTAGGTAATCTCGGCGCGCTTGAAAATTTCGCGGACGATATCGGTGGCGATGCCATTGATGTTTTCGTCCTGCGCGAAGTTCTTGCCATTCTTCGCCATGTTGTACGGTGGGAAGTTTTCCGTCAGCAACACTATGTCGGTGGCGGGATTGTCTGCCGCCCGCACTCCACTGATGAACAACAGGCAAGCACTGGCGAGGACAAGAAGAAGGCGTTTAAACATTGTCTGGCTACCGAAATCCATGGCGTACCCAAGAGTGCCTTGAGCCCGCCATGATGTCCACTGGCCTGCATCGGTTTGTTTAACGCATCACAATTCCGCGATGGGCCATATAAGCCTTGGCTTCCTGCACGGTGTATTCGCCGAAGTGGAAGATACTCGCCGCCAACACCGCGCTGGCGTGGCCTTCGAGGATACCGTCGGCCAGGTGTTGCAGATTGCCGACACCACCGGAGGCGATCACCGGAATGCCCAGCGCATCGCTGATGGCGCGGGTGACGCCCAGGTCGAAACCGTTCTTCATGCCGTCCTGGTCCATACTGGTCAGCAGGATCTCGCCGGCCCCCAGGCCTTCCATTTTCTTTGCCCACTCAACCGCGTCGAGGCCGGTCGGCTTGCGCCCGCCGTGGGTGAAGATTTCCCAGCGCGGGGTTTCGCCCGGGCCGGAAACCTTCTTCGCGTCGATCGCGACCACGATGCATTGCGAACCGAAATGCTGCGCCGCCTCGCCAACGAACTCGGGGTTGAACACCGCAGCAGTGTTGATCGAAACCTTGTCTGCACCGGCATTGAGCAGGTTGCGAATGTCTTGCACGGTGCGCACGCCACCGCCCACGGTCAGCGGGATGAACACCTGGCTGGCCATGCGCTCGACGGTATGCAGCGTGGTGTCACGACCATCGACGCTGGCAGTGATGTCGAGAAAGGTGATCTCGTCCGCGCCCTGCTCGTCGTAGCGACGGGCGATTTCCACCGGGTCACCGGCATCGCGGATGTTTTCGAATTTCACACCCTTGACCACCCGGCCGTTGTCCACGTCCAGGCAAGGGATGATGCGTTTGGCCAGCGCCATGGTCAGTCCTCAGCCTTTGTACGAATCGCAGAAAGCTTGCGCTTCAGCGACGTCGAGAGTGCCTTCGTAGATCGCCCGGCCGGTGATGGCGCCGATGATGCCTGGCGCCTTGGCGTCGAGCAGCGTCTTGATGTCGCCCAGGTTGTGGATGCCACCGGACGCGATCACCGGGATCCTGGTGGCAGCGGCCAGCGCGGCGGTGAACGGTACGTTGCAGCCCTGCATCATGCCGTCTTTGGCGATGTCGGTATAAACGATGGCGGACACGCCGTCGGCTTCAAACTGCCTGGCCAGGTCGATGACCTGAATGGTGCTGATTTCAGCCCAGCCGTCGGTGGCGACGAAACCATCCTTGGCGTCCAGGCCGACGATTACCTTGCCGGGGAACGCGCGGCAGGCTTCGGCAACGAATGCGGGATCCTTCACGGCCTTGGTGCCGATGATCACGTAGCTCACGCCCGCTTTCACGTAGTGCTCGATGGTTTCCAGGGAACGGATACCGCCGCCGATCTGGATCGGCAGGTTCGGGTAGCGCTTGGCAATCGCGGTTACCACTTCGCCATTGACCGGCTGGCCTTCGAAGGCGCCGTTCAGGTCGACCAGATGCAGACGACGGCAGCCGCCCTCCACCCACTTGGCAGCCATGCTCACCGGGTCATCGGAGAACACCGTGGAATCTTCCATGCGGCCCTGGCGCAGACGAACGCAGGCACCGTCTTTAAGATCGATAGCGGGAATAATCAGCATCTGGCAAACCTTCAAATTTGAATGTTCAGCTTGGCTCGGAAATCAGTTTTTCTCGAGCGCCCACAGGTCGCTTTCGATGCTTTCGAACCTCTCTTTGAGGTGCGTCTGCACATCGAAAATCGCCCTGTTGTAATAGTGCGGAGCAATTTCACGGGTAAACAGCTCAAGAATCTCAGCCGCCTCGAATGTGCCGAGGTCGAGTTCGAAGCGGTCTTCCATGAACCGCTTGATCTTGCTGTTGGCCTCGTTCTCCTGCTCAGGGGTGAGCGTGAGGATCGGCGGCCTGGATTTCTTGACAGCCATTTACCAGCGACCGTCCCACGCCGCGAAGTTCTGCAGCAACTGCAGGCCATGGGTATGGCTCTTCTCCGGGTGGAACTGCACGGCGAAACGCGAGCCATCGGCCAGCGCCGCGGCGAAATCGACACCATAGTGACCGCCACCGACCACCTGCCGCGGGTTGGCGGCGGCGATGTAGTAGCTGTGTACGAAGTAGAAGCGCGCCAGGTCGGGAATGTCATGCCACAGCGGGTGACTCACCTTCTGCTTCACTTCGTTCCAGCCCATGTGCGGGACTTTCAGGTGTTCGCCGTCTTCGACGAGATCCTTGCCAAAAAACTTCACCTGGCCCGGGAACAGGCCGATGCAATCGACGCCGTCGTTCTCTTCGCTGGTGTCGAGCAAGGCTTGCATGCCGACACAGATACCGAGGAACGGACGGTCCTGGCTGACTTCACGCACCAGCGAGTCGAAGCCCAGGCGACGGATCTCCGCCATGCAATCGCGGATCGCGCCGACGCCGGG
The DNA here is from genome assembly GCF_016887925.1 of Pseudomonas sp. MIL9. NCBI lineage: Bacteria > Pseudomonadati > Pseudomonadota > Gammaproteobacteria > Pseudomonadales > Pseudomonadaceae > Pseudomonas > Pseudomonas sp. MIL9. The sequence continues at coordinate 163,446 of NZ_JAFEHE010000008.1, forward strand.
GAAAACCACCCGGTCGGCTTCGCGAATCACATTCGCATCACTGGTGATCAGGACCTTGCCGGCACCGACGTGCTCGAGGGCCTTGGCCACCGAGTGCAGGTTGCCCATGCCGTAATCGATAACCGCGACTGTCTGCATTACAGGACGCCCTTGGTCGATGGCATTTGCCCGGCCATGCGATCATCGAGTTCGACGGCCATGCGCAGGGCGCGGCCGAAAGCCTTGAACACGGTTTCGATCTGGTGGTGGGTGTTGTGGCCACGCAGGTTGTCGATGTGCAGGGTGACGTTGGCGTGGTTGACGAAGCCCTGGAAGAATTCCTGGAACAGGTCAACGTCGAAGCCGCCGACAGTCGCGCGGGTATACGGAACATGCATCTGCAGGCCGGGACGGCCGGAGAAGTCGATCACCACGCGCGACAGCGCTTCATCGAGCGGCACGTAGGCGTGACCGTAGCGACGGATGCCTTTCTTGTCGCCGATGGCTTTGGTGAATGCCTGACCCAGGGTGATACCGACATCTTCCACCGTGTGGTGGTCATCGATATGCAGGTCGCCTTTACTGACGATATCCAGGTCGATCAGCCCGTGACGGGCGATCTGGTCGAGCATGTGCTCAAGAAAAGGGACACCGATCTCAAATCGGGCCTTTCCGGTGCCATCCAGGTTGATCGAGGCTTTGATCTGGGTTTCCAGAGTGTCGCGCTCGACAGACGCCTTACGTTCGGCCATCACCAGCTCCGCAAAATCATTGGGCGAAAAAGGCAACCATTATAGGGGCGTGGGCCGGAAACAGAAACACGGGAGGTGATATCGCTGACGGAGTGAATCCGGGGGTGTCGGCGATGTACATGTCCATACAAGCCATTTTAGAGCCACATAAAACCAATGTGGGAGCGAGCCCGCTCGCGAAGAGGCCCTCACATTCAACATTTCTGTCGACTGTCAGGCCGCATTCGCGAGCAGGCTCGCTCCCACAAGGGCAATACGCTGACTTAGTGGAACAACACCGCCGTTTTTTGCAGGGTCACCCAAACACCCCACGCCAACGGAATACCCACTACCAGCCACGCCGCCACCGCCAACGGCTTGGAGCCCGCATCAGCTTTCCATTCCAGCACGGTGCTGCTGTCAGCGCCCTTATCGTGACCCAGCGCCTGTTCGGCGGCCAGCTCGGCGTCGGTCATGAAGTACTTGTCGGCCACCGGGCGCACCAGCAGGTTGCACAGGAAGCCCAGCACCAGCAGGCCGGCGAGGATGTACAAGGTGATGTCGTAGGCAGCCGCACGCTCAACGCCGATGCTCAGCTGATACTCGCGCAGGTAGTTCACCAACACCGGACCCAACACACCCGCCGCCGCCCACGCGGTCAGCAAGCGACCGTGAATCGCACCGACCATTTGCGTACCGAACAGGTCAGCCAGATAAGCCGGCACCGTCGCAAAGCCACCGCCGTACATCGACAGAATGATGCAGAACGCCGCCACGAACAGAGCGATGTTGCCCAAATGACCGAGGTTCGGGATCAGCGCATACAGGGCAAAACCCAGGGCGAAGAACACGAAGTAGGTGTTTTTGCGCCCCAGATAATCCGAGAACGAAGCCCAGAAGAAGCGGCCACCGATGTTGAACAGGCTCAGCAGACCGGTGAAGCCTGCGGCGATCGCGGCGATCGAAGCCAGTTGCGCAGCGTCCAGCTGACCAAACGTCAGCCCATTGCCCAGCAACTTGCCGGCGAACACTTCCTGCAACAGAGGCGAAGCCATGCCCAGGATGCCGATACCGGCGGACACGTTCAGGCACAGCACCAGCCACACCAGACGGAATTGCGGGGTCTTCCACGCCACATTCACGTGGACGTGGCGATGCGTGATCATCGCATTCGAAGCTTTCTTCACCGGCGCAGTCCAGCCTTCAGGCTTCCAGCCAGTAGGCGGCACGCGGTAAGACAAGGCGCCACCGATCATGAACACGAAATAGATCGCAGCCATCACCAGGAAGCTCTGCCACACGCCCACGCTGGTGGGCGAGGCGAAATGCCCCATCAACGCCGCAGCCAATGGTGCACCGACCATCGCGCCACCGCCGAAGCCCATGATCGCCATGCCGGTGGCCATGCCACGCTTGTCCGGGAACCATTTGATCAGGGTCGACACCGGCGAGATGTAACCCAGGCCCAGGCCGATACCACCAATCACGCCGGAGCCGATCCACATCAGCCAGATCTGGTGCGTGTACACACCCAGCGCCGAAATCAGCAGACCGCCACACCAGCACAGTGCCGACACAACGCCAGCCTTGCGTGGCCCGGCATGTTCCAGCCAGCCACCCCAGATCGCTGCCGAGCAACCCAGGAAGATGAAGAACAGGGTGTAGATCCAGCCGAGCATCGAGATCGGCCAGTCGCATTGCGAAGAAAAGACTTGAGCGATGAAGCTCATGTCCGGCGCGCAAGCCACCGGAGCGGTGATCCCCAGCGCCTTGGACAGTGGCAGCCAGAACACCGAGAAGCCGTAAGCCATGCCGATGCACAAGTGGATGGCCAGCGCGGCCGGTGGTACCAGCCAACGGTTGAAACCGGGCTTGGCGATGATGCGCTCCTTGGACAGGAACGCGGGCTGATCGGCTTTCAAGCCGTCCGCCGTTATGCTCGTGGTCATTGTGTATCCCCCAATTATTAGTATGGTGCGTCAGTCACTCCTCACCCTCAGCCTTGATTGCACGCAGGCACGACCGTTTTTTTCAGGCTAAAGCTGCATTTTGCTGCGACAACTCGCCGCAGAAGGACCGACGAACGGACGAAGGTTACCATTTGCACGTGACAGTAAAACCAAACTGACATCATGTTTTGTACGTTATCCGATCTCTTCTCCTGTGGGAGCTACCTGACGGCCCGAGCCGCCGGCATCTCCGACAGGGAGCAATCCGTTTACAACTGACAGGAAACGATATGCCGATCATTGTCGAGCCGCTGAACGAAGCCACCTACCAGGATCAGCAAGACCTGCAGAAAATTTACCGCGATGCCCCGGACTGGCTGCTCACACCGTTTGCCACAGATACACAGCTGATTGAACGCTGCCTGCGGGAAGGCTCGCTGATTGCAGGACGCTTCAATGACCGACTGTTGGGCGCTGCCCGCCTGCAACGGCACCCTGACGTTTGGTATTTGTCTCAATTGTGCGTACGAAAAATCACCCGTCGTCGTGGGGTCGCAGAACGCCTGGTGTGTGAAGCGCAGAAAATGGCTGCGCAATCGGGCGCCTCATTGCGTCTTCTGGCCCCCGCCGGACATCTGGAAGCCCAAGCACTGGCTGCCAAGTTGCACGTACCGCTGGATGCTCTGGCGGAATGATCGCTGACCGGTCGTCCGTTTTGGGGCGCTATACTCCTCGGCTAAATTACGAAATCGACTAATTAAAAGGACTCGCCCATGAAAGCGTTCGGCAAAATCCTGGGTCTGGTGCTTCTCGGGCTGTTGCTGATCATTGTGGCGCTGGGCTTTGCCCTGACCCACCTCTTCGATCCCAACGACTACAAAGACAAGATTCGCCAGATAGCCCGCGACAAGGCCCACATCGAGCTGACGCTCAATGGCGATATCGGCTGGAGCCTGTTCCCATGGCTGGGCCTGGAGTTGCACGATGCCGGTGTTGCGACCCTGGCCAAGCCGACCGAACCGTTTGCCGACTTGCAGATGCTCGGTCTGTCGGTCCGCGTGCTGCCCCTGCTGCGCCGTGAAGTGCAAATGAGCGATGTCCGCGTCGAAGGCCTGAATCTGCGCCTGACCCGCGACAAGGATGGCCACGGCAATTGGCAAGACATCGGCAAGGTCCCGGCGCCGACCACTGCTGGCGCGCCTGCCGCTACCGCCAGTGAACCGGCCCCCCAAACCACGGCCCAGGTTGAAAAACCGTCCCAGCCGATCCGCCTCGACATCGACAGCCTGACCGTCAATAACGCCCGCGTTGAATACAACGACGAGCAGACCGGCAAGCAGTTCAGCGCCGAAAGCATTCAGCTCAGTACTGGCCCGGTGCATGACTCGACCAATATCCCGGTCAAACTCACCGCTTTCCTGGGTACCAACCAACCGGTTCTGCGGGTGCGCACCGAGCTCAACGGCGAGCTGCGTTTCGAGCGCGCATTGCAGCGCTACAAACTCGAAGACATGCGACTGTCCGGCGAAGTGGCCGGCGATCCGCTGCAAGGCAAGACCATGACCTTCGCCGCCCAGGGCCAGTTGTTACTGGACAAGGCGGCCAACGTCGCCGAGTGGACCGGTATCAAAATCTCCGCCAACCAACTGCGTGCGCTGGGTGAACTGAAGGTCAATGACCTCGACAAGACGCCGCAGGTCAGTGGCGGCCTGTCGATCGCCCAGTTTGATCTGGCGAAGTTCGTCGACAGCATCGGCCAGACCCTCCCGGCCATGGCCGAGGGCAGCCTGAGCAAGGTCGAACTGGTCAGCCGCCTGTCGGGCACGCCGAGCAGCCTTGCACTGGACGACATCAACCTCAAAGTCGACGACAGCACCTTCAGCGGCCGCATCGCCGTCGAGGACTTCGCCAAGCAATCGCTGCGGGCGGTGCTCAAGGCCGACACCTTCAACGTCGACCGTTACCTGCGGCCAAAATCGGCGGAGGCCAACAGCGCGACGCAAGTGCGTCAGGCCGAAGTCGCCAGCACCGAAGCGGATGCCCTGGCCGGCGCGGGCAGCACGCCACTGCCACAGGCACCGACCAAGGGCGCGTGGAGCAGCGAGCGCCTGTTGCCGGTGGAGCGCCTGAGCAAACTCGATGTGGATGCCGACCTGTCCTTCGGCCAGTTGACCCTGGACAAACTGCCGATCCAGAACGCCGCGCTCAAGGCCAACGGCAAGGGCGGACTGCTGACCCTGACAAACCTGCGTGGCGATCTGTACGGGGGCAATTTCGAAGCCACCGGCACCCTCGATGTACGCCAGCAGGAACCCGCGCTGAACCTGCAGACGAAAATCAACCGGGTCCCGGTGGAGAAAATCCTCGAAAGCCAGGGCAAGAATCCACCGGTCAAAGGTCTGGTCACACTCAACAGCAACCTGACCGGCAACGGCAACAGCCAGAAAGCGCTGATCGAAACCCTCAATGGCAACGCCGGTTTCGTCATCAACAATGGCGTGCTGCTCAACGCCAACCTTGAACAACAACTGTGCAAGGGCATCGCCACGCTCAACCGCAAAAGCCTCAGCGGCGAGCCACGGGGCAAGGACACACCGTTCCAGGAGCTCAAGGGCAACCTGACCTTCCACAACGGCGTGGCCAGCAACCCGGACCTGAAAGTGCGCATCCCGGGCATGACCGTCAAGGGTGACGGTGATGTCGACCTGCGGGTGCTGGGCATGGATTACCGCGTGGGCATCATCGTCGAAGGCGATACCAGCGCCATGCCGGACCCCGCCTGCCAGGTAGGCGACAAGTTTGTCGGCATCGAGTGGCCACTGCGTTGCCGTGGTCCGCTGGAACTGGGCGCCAAGGCATGCCGTCTCGACAACGAGCGCATGGGTCAGGTCGCAAGCAAACTGGCAGGCGACAAGATCAGCGAAAAAATCGACGAGAAACTGGGCGACAAGGTTAGCCCTGAACTGAAAGATGCACTCAAGGGGCTGTTCAAGCGATGAAAGCCGAGCAGTTTTCAACGGCGGTGCTGGACTGGTACGACCGCCATGGCCGGCACGACCTGCCCTGGCAACAGCACATCAACCCGTATCGGGTGTGGGTTTCGGAAATCATGCTGCAGCAGACCCAGGTCAGCACCGTGCTCAATTACTTCGACCGCTTCATGGCCTCGCTGCCGACGGTCGAAGCCCTGGCCACTGCGCCGGAGGATGAAGTGCTGCACCTGTGGACAGGCCTGGGCTACTACACCCGTGCGCGCAACCTGCAAAAGACCGCGAAGATCGTCGTCGAACAGTACGGCGGTGAATTTCCGCGGGAGGTGGAAAAACTCACCGATTTGCCCGGCATCGGCCTGTCTACGGCCGGGGCCATTGCCAGCATCAGCATGGGCCTGCGCGCGCCGATCCTCGATGGCAACGTCAAACGCGTGCTGGCGCGGTTTACTGCGCAAGAGGGTTATCCGGGCGAGCCCAAGGTCGCCAAACAGCTCTGGGCCAACGCTGAGCGCTTTACGCCCCATGACCGGGTCAACGCCTACACCCAGGCGATGATGGATCTGGGTGCCACGCTCTGTACCCGCAGCAAGCCGAGCTGCCTGCTCTGCCCGCTGCAAAAGGGCTGTGAAGCGCACATGCTCGGCCTGGAGACGCGCTACCCGATCCCCAAACCGCGCAAAGCCGTGCCACAGAAGCGCACGCTGATGCCGCTGCTCGCCAATGGCGACGGCTCAATTCTGCTCTACCGTCGCCCTTCCACGGGCCTGTGGGGCGGTTTGTGGAGCCTGCCGGAACTCGATGACCTCGACGACCTGCAGCACCTGGCGTCGCAGCACTCTCTGGCGCTGGGCAACCAACAGGCCCTGCCGAACCTGGTGCACACCTTCAGCCATTTTCAGTTATCCATCGAACCCTGGCTGGTACAGGTCCAGGAGGACGGCCACCACGTGGCCGAGGCCGACTGGCTCTGGTATAACCTCGCCACCCCGCCGCGCCTGGGCCTTGCCGCCCCGGTCAAAACCTTGCTCGAACGCGCGGCCGCCGTATTGAACGCAGGAGAGTCGTCATGACCCGCACCATCATGTGCCGCAAGTACAAAGAAGAATTGCCAGCCCTGGAGCGCGCTCCATTCCCGGGCGCCAAGGGCCAGGACATTTTTGACCACGTCTCGGCCAAGGCCTGGGCCGACTGGCAAAAGCACCAGACCCTGCTGATCAACGAAAAACGCCTGAACATGATGAACGCCGAAGACCGCAAATATTTGCAGGGCGAGATGGACAAGTACTTCTCCGGCGAGGATTACGCCAAGGCCGAAGGCTACGTTCCGCCTGCAGAGTAACCCCGCAAAATCGGGGGGCGGATCGTAAGCGACGGAATTAATTTAAGAAATTTTAAAAAAGTCGTTGACGTAAATCCGAAAAACCCTTTTAATGCGCCCCGTTGCCCAGATAGCTCAGTCGGTAGAGCAGGGGATTGAAAATCCCCGTGTCGGCGGTTCGATTCCGTCTCTGGGCACCACCTTTCGTTTTCAGGTGATGCCAAGCACACCTGAAAGCACACAAGAAACCCGCCTAGTGCGGGTTTTTTGCTTTCTACAGTTCCCAACCGTTCCCTTGTAAGCCCAAACATATGTGAGTAGATTCGTGAGTAGATCCAGTTCGGTCTAGGAATCTACTCACACCACGGCGACTAAATCCCCGCCTGGTGCGGCCTACAAGGAGGCTGCTTTGCCACTCTCAGATACCACCATCCGCACCGCCAAGCCGAAGGACAAGCTTTACCGGCTGACGGACGCCAACGGGTTATGTTTGGAAGTGGCACCGACAGGCACCAAGCTATGGCGGTACCGCTACCGCTTTAACGGCAACGCTAAAATGCTGGCGCTGGGCAAATACCCTGCCGTCACTTTGCTGAAGGCCCGCCAGCTACGCGATGAGGCCCGCCAACTGCTGACCGAAGGCACAGACCCCAGCGAGCACAAGAAAGCCGCCAAACAGGCTCAGAAGGTCGACGGGCTGACTTTCGAGACACTGGCGCGGGAGTGGTACGACTACAACTCGCCACGATGGGCAGAAGCCACCACCTACAAAGCCAAGCTGTATCTGGATAACGACATGATCCCCAGCATTGGCGCGCGCCCAATTAAAGCCATCACCCGACCCGAGTTGGTCGAGTTGGTGCGCACAGTCGAGGCAAGGGGCACTCTCAATGCCGCAGGCAAGATTCGCCAATGGCTACACCAGATATTCCGGTATGGGTTGGCCAAGGGCGTCATAGAGGTAAATCCGGCCACCGATCTGAACGTGGTGGCTGCGCCAGCAAAAGCCGCACGCCACCACCCGCACGTCACCTTTGCCGAATTGCCCGAGCTGCTGGGGAACGTCGAGGCAGCGAACATCCATTCCCTGACCCGACACGCCATACGCCTGCTGACGCTGACAGCGGTTCGCCCTGGTGAATTACGCCAAGCGCCGTGGTCGGAGTTCGATCTAGACGCCGCCACTTGGACGATACCCGCCGCCCGCATGAAAGCCCGCCGCCCGCACATCGCCCCTCTACCCCGCCAAGCCGTCGCCATCTTGCGCCAGCTCCACGAAATCACCGGGCGTTACTCGCTGGTCTTTGCTGGCGCTAACCCTGAGCGGCCCATGAGCGAGAACACCATCAACAAGGCGTTGCGGCTGGCGGGGTACGAAGGCCGACAAACAGGTCACGGCTTCCGCCACCTGTTGAGCACCGAGCTCAACGGACGCGGGTACAACAAGGATTGGATCGAGCGCCAGCTTGCCCACGGTGACAGCGACGAGATCCGCGGCACCTACAACCATGCGGCCTATGTCGAGCAGCGCCGGGAAATGATGCAAGCGTGGGCTGACTCCATCGACGCACTGTGCGCCGGCGCCAACGTGGTGAGCATCAAACGTAAGGCATAGTTTTCTGTCTGTGCGCGGGCTCGTTTGGGTCTGGTTGGGCTTTGCTGATAACATAATGGCCATTGCTGTACATTCGTACAGCTAGCGCATATGAGCTTGGCAGATGTCGGGATCTGGTGGAGACGAGCAGTTAGAACCATTCGGGCGCATAAGGCTCGATAGGATCTATTCCGACTGGGCGTCAGGTCATCATATAAACCCTCGCCTTCTCGCCTTTGAAGTAGCCGCGACGCTAGCAGCGTCCTCACGTTTGGATCAGCCAATCAAGACCATGCATGCGTGTGTCTTTTTTGAAGGTCGATCTGACCGAACCATCCCAGTTACATACGGCGCACTCATCGACTACTTCGACGCCGCCAGCGCAGGCCAACACGCTCAGACAATTGCAACCACCTCAGGCCCGATCCCAGCTACTAACGTTCTGATATGGCGGAAGTGGATTGAGCGCTTTGTAGACGAGGCCACCGAGCGAGCCGAGAATGCTGCAGGGTTTGCTCAGCCGGCAAATGACAGCGCCAGCATAGCGATGGTAGCCAACACCACTCCTGCAAATAGCAAGGCAGCCAAACTACCCCACCTATCGGGAAGCGCCCCGTTCCTGCTGCAAATCCAACAGGCCCGACTACGCCAGCAGGGCGAGGACAGTGCAAGCGAACAGCTCGCCTCGAAACAACAACTCCTTGACCAGGCAATACTTGAGGCAGCTAAGTGGAAAGCCATGTACGAAACGGCCGAGATGAGGCTACAGGTGCGAGACGAGGAGCTAGAGAAAATAACCCGCGAACTGAGCGCCAAGCATAGGGCGCTAGTAGAAGCAGAGGATGAAAATATCCACATGGAAGAGCAGCTTGAGGAAGCTATGGCCTTGGCCGAGATCATCCGCCCCGATAATGAGTTTTCGCCGCCTGAGTTACGCCAGATGGTGATGTGCTGCCGCGAGCTCAGTCGTGATTGCACTATTGATGTAGTTGCCGAGAAAGGTATTGGGCTTCGTATGCAGGTCAAAAGTTGGCTTGAAAAACGAATAGAGAAACCGGCAATCAATCAAATTGACCGCTTTGCAACCGCGCTGACTCTGCTTTCTCACAAAAAAGGGGGAGCTCCAACTCGTAACAAACAAAAAAACGGGTGACCCGTTACAAGCCTTGTAAATCAAAGCGCGCAACGGTTATCCACAGCATGCTGACATAAACCCCTCCCCCCTAGAGTGCAACTCCTCATCTGTTAGGGCCAATACCCGCCGGCCAAACTTTGCCTATGTTCTCAACGCCACCCAAGGAGGCGCACAACATGGCAGGCCCTACCATTTCCCAGCTTCACCAAAACTCGAAAGCCGAACTTGAGCGGCGCACTGAAACCGCAAACCTCCGCCGTTTCATCAAGTTGGCCGAAGTCCGCAGTTTGACCACCCTTTCCACATCCGAGATTTACCGCCGCATTGCAGCTGGTCGCTTCCCGAAGCAGGTACTGCTCGGGCCGAAGTCTGTCGTCTGGATCGAGGCTGAGGTTATTGCCTGGTGCGACTCGCTGGTCGCTCTGCGAGTGGAGGCGGCATAAATGACCGACCAAAAAAAAGACCAACCTAAAAAGGCCAGTCCGGAAAAATCTCACGCCCATAGTACCACCACCAGGATCGGGAAAGCGCCGACGAAGATCAGCCGCGTCCTGACTTATCTGCTCCAGGATCACAGCCTCAACCGCTTCGAAGCCGAGCGCCTGGGCGACCACTGCCTCCACTCGACTATCAGCAGGCTTTCCAACGCCTACGGGCTGAACTTCAGCCGCCAGCCCGAGCGTGTGCCAAACAACTGGGGCCAGCCTTGCATGGTGACTCGCTACAACCTACCGGCCAGTGAGCGTAAGCGCGCCCGCAACGTCCTAAAGATGCTTTGCAGCGCTGCTGGCATTAATCGTGAGGTGGCGGCATGAACGCTATCGTCCTAATCCACTCCACAGACGAGGTCCGCGCCGACAGCCGCATACTGGCCGAACAGCTGGGCGTTAAATCAAAGAACACGCTTGGCCTGATCGAGCGATACCTCAGCAAGTTCGAGCGGTTTGGGGTTGCTCTGTTTCAAACGGAGAAACCTGGGGCCGGTACTGCTGGTGGTAGGCCTGAACGGTTCGCGCTGCTCAACGAGGATCAGTGCTATTTCCTGCTGTCACTGTCTCGCAACACTGATCGCGTCGTAGAGCTGAAGGCGGATCTAATCATGGCATTCCGCGAAGCCAGGTATGGGCACGCCTGCCAGACGCTGGAAGCTCGCAAAAAGGAGGCTAGCAGCAGTGGTCGCCGCCTTGCTCACTGGCGTTATGACAAGCCTGGCGTTTACCAGCACGTTGCCCACCTGAGGGAGCAACTCAAGCTTCCACTCGATCTGGAGGACGTGCGCCCATGATGAATGCCTTGCTCATGCCCCACGATGAGTGGTCTATAACTTCTCTTGCCAGCAATCACGCCCGCCGGTATGGTTTGCCCTGTCACATTGCTGACAACGACCTTGGCGGGTCGAAAAGTAAACGGCGCAACAGCGCCCCTATTACGATTGCAGGCGCTTTTTTTGTGCCCGCATTCTCGTGTTATGGCGGGTTGCGCAGGAGCACCTTCGGGTGCGCCGGGTTCCGTTTACCCCGGTCCGCCAATCCTGTGCAATTCGCCACCCTTCCCTGCTTGGCGGCAGATAGGAGTGGTTCCAATGAAGTAAACGGAGCTACACCCATGAAACACGCCCTCTTTCCGTCCGTAATTCGCGCCTTTGCTCACCGCCACATGGCTCTGATCGCTCTTCGCGCAAACTCTCCCCTGTCCGTCCGTCTCGCCCGCTACAACGCCCACATGGCCATTGTCCGGACCTTGGAAACTGTAGGGGGTGCCGTATGACTTACCCTACCCAACCCTCCGCGTCCTCCGCCGACAGTCCACTTAACGAGTTGCGTGATGTGCAAGACATCCTTGTACTGCTGAGCCTGGCGCTTGCCATCATTGCCTCACCCTCCACGCCAATCCTTGTCGCCCGTGTCGCCGCCGTGATGGCCCAGCACACCGCCATGGCCTGGGCGGAACTCCTCGACGACGCGATCGCCGCGCAAGGGGGTGAAAAATGAACCGCCAGCTTTTGTCTTCGCTCTTCGCCGAGCGCGAGCACGCATCTTCGTGGTGGAGTGTCCTCAATCACTTGCGCATCTCCAACCAGTTGCCAGAGTGGGTTCGCACCAAAGTAGTTGGTAGTGATACCGACTATGAAGAGTCGATGCTCGAAAGAAGCATCGTCAATCATGCGCTGTTTGGCATCGACGAAATTCGACCGGGAGACGACCTTCGGCCATGCGCCTTTGAGTATCAGAGTCTCATTGACCTGATGGAGTTGGAGCGCACCCGTTATCTGACCTGGTGGACCATGCTCAATGAAATGCGGGCGCGTAAACAGCTGCCGGAATGGGTTGTGACGAACCGCATAGGTCACGGCCCGGACCATGAGCGGTGGTCTGACAAAGCGGCCAAGGTCAACCAGATGCTGTTTGGCCAACCACATGTTCGCCACTTGGCGACGCAGCTTCGGGTGCCTGAGGGGCCACGACCAGATTCTCGCCAGCGCACAGCGTCGCTGACTCCCGTGAATTGCTGATTCGATAAAGGTTTAAGCACATGAAGATTCAAAATGGCGCGCCAGCGTCAACGGGATCGGCTTGCCCGAAAAAAGCCACAGAGCTGTTTTATGTGACCCATCCGAAGGCGCTGAAAGCGTTGCTTGGGCCCTTCCTGACTGAGGCTGACGCGGAAGCTGGCCGCATCGTGATGCGTAGTGCTGAAGCCGCAGTGACGGCCTGCTTGGTCGATTCAATCGACGACATCACGCACTGGCACGCCGTGAACAATGGCCGGGTTTGCCGGATCTTTGCTGGGAGCGCCAACCATGGGTGATGTGATCCAGTTCGATCCACTCACCAGCATCGTCCGCGACGACGTGCCGCCACACATGGACGACTTCGGGCGCGCGCTGCTGATCGGTGCCTTCAGCGATCTGGTGAAACTGCGTGACAGCGCGACGAGCGAACACAGCCGCAAGCAATCCGATGCGATCGTTAAGCAGATCGGCAGCGTGCTGGCGCGTTACGAGCCGGAGGGTGCGGCATGACAGACACCACGATCCTTTTCCGTGACGCGCTCCAGTCGGTCTATGGCCCACTCGACTGGATTCCCGTGCCCGACAGCACCATCCACCGGTTCCGCGTCCCGGACGACAAACCCGGCACCCTCAATGGTTGGTATGTCCTGTACCTAGACGGTATCGCTTCGGGTGCGTTCGGGAGTTGGAAGGCTGGCGCTACCAGCACCTGGTGTAGTCGTGAACCAGTGGACGCCCGCGAAGCCGCGCAGGTGCGCCAGCGAATCGAGCAGGCCAGGCGCCAGCGTGAAGCCGAGCAGCAACGGCGCCAGCTCAAGGCCGCGAACATTGCTCAACGCTGGTGGCGTGATGCGCGCCGCGCCGATCCCGATCACCCGTACCTGATTGCCAAGGGCATTCGCGCCTACAGCCTGCGCCAGCGTGGTGACGAATTGCTGGTGCCGCTGTATTCCGGTGGTGTGCTGGTCAATCTGCAACGGATCGCCCCGGACGGCAGCAAGCGTTTCCTGTTTGGGGGCCGGATCAAGGGCGCCTATTCGCCGCTGGGGCGTATCACACCCGGCAAGCCGCTTTGTATCTGCGAAGGCTGGGCGACGGGCGCAACGCTTCACGAAAGCGGCTACACCGTCGCCTGCTCGATGAACGCCGGGAATCTCAAACCGGCGGCGCTGGCGCTTCGGGCCGAATACCACACCACCGAAATCATCATCGCGGGCGATGACGACCGCCTTACCGACGGCAACCCAGGACGCACAGCGGCAAACGCAGCCGCGGCAGCAGTCGGCGGCCAAGTGGCTTTCCCCGAGTGGCCAGAAGGTGCGCCCGATGACCTCACCGACTTCAATGACCTCGCAAACTGGAAGCTCTCTAATGGCCAAGCCTGATACCAACGTTATCAACCTTCGGCCAGAGGCCGCCACCATCGCGCCTGCTCGACCTTGCTGGGCGGTGTACGAACACTGGGTGACCAACGAGAACGGCCGCAAGCTGCGTCCAGGCGTGTATTGGCACAGCTTCAAGCGCACTGCTGCCGATCAGGATGACGCCGAGAACGACGCCGCCGACCGGCCGATCGCTGATGAGTGGATTTCAAGCCCCGTCACGGTTGTGGCCCGCACCACCAACAGCGACGACGGCAGCGAGGGGCGACTCCTGCGCCTGGTCACAGAGGGCGGAATCAAGGAATGGATCATCGCCATGGAGGTGTTCGGCGGCAGCGGCGAGGACGCCCGGCGAGCGTTGTTCGGCATGGGCGTCATCATCGCGCTGAAGAAACGCGGCACGTTCATGGAGTACCTGCTCGACCAGCACCCTGCAGATGTATTCGCCACCACTTGCCGACCGGGCTGGCATGAGTCAGGAGCATTCGTGTTGCCCGGGCGAACGATCGGCAGCGCCAATGTGCGGTATCAGGCCAGCAACAAGGCTCAAGTACTTTTCAGCCGGCGCGGCGAGCTGGCGCAATGGCAGTCAGAGGTGGCCGCCAAGTGCGCCGGCAATCCGGTGCTCACGTTGGCGATCGGCTGCTCGCTAGCCGGCCCGCTGCTGAGCCTGGTCGGCGTGCTGGGTGGCGGCGTTCACCTGGTGGGCGATAGCTCGAGCGGCAAGTCGCTGGCGCAACTGATTGGCTCGTCGGTGTGGGGCGACCCGGGCGTATTTGCCGCCAGCTGGGACATGACCAAGGGCGGCCTGGAGATCGAGGCGTCGAGCCGTAATGACACCATCCTCCCTCTGGACGAGATCAAACGCGCCGACCCGAAGCGGGTACAGGAGATGGCCTACTCCCTCGCAAATGGCCAAGGTAAAGGCACCATGACCCGCGAGCGTGAAGCACGCGGCAAACTGAGCTGGCGCCTGCTGACGCTCTCCAGCGGAGAACGCTCGCTATCTGAGCACGCTGCCATTTCCGGGAATGCCGCCCACGCTGGCGCCGAGTTACGCATGGTCGACGTGAACGCCGGCACCCGCACGCATCGGGCCTTTGATGAGCTACATGGCCTTGAGGGAGCGGACTTCCACCGGCAGCTCACCGTGGCTGTCGGTGCCCACCATGGCCACCTTGGACCGGAGTTTGTTGAGCGCTTGGTCGCGGCCGATGACAAGCCAGGACTGCTCAGCGACTTTGATGGCATCCGCGCCCAGTTCGTTGAGGACAACGCCCAAGCCGGCCGTGTGGCTGACCGGTTCGCCGTGATTGCGCTGGCGGGCGAGATGTCCATCGCCTACGGCCTTTTGCCCTGGGAGCCAGGTACCGCCCTCGCCGACTGCCGCCTGCTCTATGGCGAATGGCTCGCCCGTGTGGGCGGCGGAAACGCAGAAGATCGGCAGATCCTGGCCGGCATCATCGACTTCATCGACAAGCACGGCAGCAGCCGATTCTCCGATGTCGATGCGCCAGAGGTGGACGCCAAAGTGTTCAACCGGGCCGGGTACTGGGAGCTGGTGGCCGGCAAGCGGCTCTTCCTGTTCAACAAATCTGCACTCATCGAAGCCGCTCACGGGTTCGGCCTTACCCGAGTCATCAAAGCTCTTGAGGTTGGCGGGGCATTGGCCAAGCGCGACACCGACCGAGATAGCCGCAAAACCAAAAAGTACCGTATTCCCGCCGGCGGTTCGGCGCGCCTTTACGTGATCGATCCAGAAGCCCTGGACAGCGAAGGAGGTGCGGTGTGACCCCGATCTACGCCAAGTGCGAATGCCCGAGTTCACAGGAACCTACATTTTTGGGGAACAGGGGGAACGGGGGAACAGCCAGTAAAACCGTGGCCTGTAGCCGTTCCCCCTTATTGAATGTATGGGGAACAGGGGGAACACAAACATGTTTTTGAATATAGCCCCCCAAGACTTTCTGAGCATTTGGTTATCACTGTTCCCCACAAAAAAACGTGGGGTACAGAATCCCCCTCTGAAAGCACCGGAAACATTGGCTGTTCCCACTGTTCCCCCGTTCCCCCGTTTTTTTTCTACAGACACATATGGGCAATGGAGCAATCGTGGCGAGGTGGCGCAATGAGCCTCCTCTCCGGCTTGCTCGATCACATGCCGCCAGCCATTCCCGGTACCGACTCGCCAAAAGTGGATAGTCGGCCTGGCCCGCGCCTGGTGCTGGCCTCTCACGTCGAGCGCCCGGGGAAGTTCATCACCGGACCGCACGCAAATGCCGCCACAGCCACGCCAGAGTGGCGCCAGGCCCGCGACCAATATCTGAGCCACATCATGGTTTGCCGCTCCTGCTACGCGCCCACCGGCCGCCATTGCATTGCTGGCGCCGACCTGCGCGTCAGCTACGAAACAACACATATGGAGGCGCACCAATGACGCCTACGCGACACGTTTCCCGAATAACGAAAACGTGGCGCGGCATGAGCAACGACACCGGGCATCAGCCCATGACCAGCGCCAGCGGCGCTAAAGAGGTAATGGCATGACACAAGATATAGCCAGTCTCGGGATCAAAGTAGAGACGGGGGATGTAGCCAAAGCATCCACAGAACTGGATAGCCTCGCGCAGGCTGGCGCGAAGGCCGAAAAGGCGACGGAGAGCTTGGCCGGCGGGACTAAGAAGGTAGGCATCTCCATCAAAGAGATGGCCGAACAAACCAAAGGGGCTGGGCAAGCCACCGAAAAGTTTACCAAGAAGACCGATCAACTCGGCATGTCGGCGAAACAGACCGCAAACGCCCTTCGCGGCGTGCCTGCGCAATTCACCGACATTTTCACCTCAATTGCTGCTGGCCAGCCGATAACAATGGTCGCCTTGCAGCAGGGCGGCCAACTAAAGGATATGTTCGGCGGGATTGGTCCTGCTGCTCGGGCTCTGGGCGGTTACGTTGGTGGGCTGGTTAACCCATACACTCTGGCCGCGGCCGCTGCTGCTAGTCTTGGCATTGCTTATTACAAAGGCTCGCAGGAAGCGACCGCCTATAGCACCTCGCTGATCCTCACCGGAAATGCGGCTGGCACCAGCGCTGATCAGTTGGCATCGCTCGCACGCCAGGTTAGCGCGACGGTGGGCACAACCGGTGCGGCCGCTGAAGTCCTCGCCCAGCTGGCTGGCAGTGGAAACATCGCCGCGTACAGCTTCGAGGGCATCACCAAAGCCGCGCTGACGATGAAGGGCGCGACCGGCAAGGCGGTGGAAGAAACCGTTGCGCAGTTCGCCTCGATCGCCAAAGAGCCGGTAGCGGCCTCGATCAAGCTGAATGAGCAGTATCACTACCTGACCGCATCCGTGTACGAACAGATCGTCGCGCTGGAGAAGCAAGGTCACCATACCGAAGCGGTTCGCTTAGCCACTGTTGAATTTTATGATGCCGTTCAGGGCCGAGGCGAGCAGATCACTCAGCGGCTTGGCACGATCGAGAAAGCCTGGAGCAACGTCGCCAAGGCTGCCAAATGGGCATGGGACGCTGCGCTTGATGTTGGTCGAGAATCCACCTATGAGGAAAAGCTGGCAGAGCTTGAACAGGCAGCATCCAATGCGGCCAGACTTGGTGCTGGTCCGCGCGGTACTGGCGGGCAGGGCGCTGCTGGCATTGAGGCGCAGCGTGCTTCCCTGATGCTTGAGGAGCAGGAACGCCGCAACCGGGTTCAGGCCAACAAGGATGATCAGGACGCTAATGAACGATCGATCCAAGCCCGCCAGCGTCTGAACCTGCTGGTCGACAAAGGCAAGTCGCTCACCCAGCAAACGGCTGACGCTTACGAGAAGATCAACAAGGACGCGGCCGAAGCTGCCAGGAAAGGCACGGCTTACACGGCCGATCAGATTGCTCAAGCGAAGAAAACCGAGTTCGAGCGCATTAACGGCAAGCCTGCCAAGGGTGGCGGCGCCAAACAACTCGACCTGACCGGCTACAACGACGCCCAAAACGCAATCAAGGATCTGCAAGCCACGTATTCGAACTCCGAAAAGGAACTTGAGGCGCAGCAGAAGGCTGGACTGATCACGCAGCAAAACTACCTCGACCAGCGCACCGCGTTGATCCGGGCAGAGCGTGAAGAAGTCACCAGCGCCTATCAGGCCGAGATTGCCGCACTGGAAGCGGTGAAGGATCGCACCGGCACGACTAGCGAGCAGCGCATTCAGCTTGACCAGAAGATCGCCGATGCACGCACCAGCATGGTCAAGGCGCAGAAGGATGCCGACAGCCAGCTAAATATTCTCGCCACCAGCGAGGAAGGTAGGGTCAAGGCTCAGACCGCAGCATCGAAGGCTTATGTCGATCAACTCGAACGGCAGCGCGCCGCGCTTGAGGCATCAGGTGCGCGCGCCGCTAACGGGCTTGGATTGGGCGATCGTCAACAAGGCCTTCAGAACAGCCTCGATGGTTCCACTGACAAGTTCAATGACGAGCGCGCCAAGCTGCTGGATCGTCGCCGGACGGCTCCAGATAAATACAGCATGGATGACTACCAGAAGGATCTTGCAAGCCTGCAGACCGCCGAGGACAGCTACCGCGCCACCGTGGTTGGCAACTACGACAAGATGTCCGTAGCCCAGGCTGACTGGCAGTCCGGTGCGACATCAGCGTGGGCAAACTACCTAGACTCGGCGAGAGATGTGTCGGGCCAAACGAAAAGCCTCTTCACTAATGCGTTTGGCGAGATGGACGACGCTCTGGCAAATTTCGCGTTGACCGGAAAGCTGTCTTTCAGTGACCTCGCCAAGTCGATTATTTCGGATATGGCACGCATTGCCGCGAAGCAGGCCAGCTCCTCGGCCTTGAGCGGTTTGTTCGGCCTGGCAGCCAACGCAGTCGGGTCATATTTCGGCGGCTCTAGTGGCGCCACTCAGGGCGGCTACACCGGATCGGACTACTCGAACTGGGTGAAAACTCAGGCCAAGGGCGGTGCTTGGTCCGGCGGCGTGCAGATGTTTGCCGACGGCGGCGCGTTCACCAACAGCGTTGTCAGTTCGCCAACCGCCTTCGGGATGTCTGGCGGGAAGACTGGCGTCATGGGTGAGGCCGGTCCTGAGGCGATTGTCCCGCTTGCGCGCGACTCACAAGGGCGCCTCGGTGTACGTGGCGGCAGCAGCGCAACCCCGATCACCATGACCTTCTACATAGACGCTGCCGACAACGGCGCTAGCACCATCCCAGACCCCGCTAAGCTGGCTGAAGCGATGAAGACAGTCGCCCGACAGGAGATCGCCAACCAAAGGCGCAACGGCGGTCAACTAGCCTAATAGGGCTTGGGTTATTCGGCGGCTCCCGCCATCCAATTCAATGGAGATAAGCGATGACAATTGAGTACGACAAGCAGGTCCTCGTCGGAGTAATAAGTGACGCAGTGACCAATCACTTCCTGAAAATGCTGCCCAAGCAACCGGACGCTATTCGGGTTCGGGAGATCCTAGAGGAGGCGATCGAGATCGTTGTTCGGACGACTTCGGTTCTACATGAAGACTTTGAAACGCGCCCCGCAGAGATCCTGCAAGAGGGGCGAGAGCACTCGAAAGCTAATGTAGACCGATACCTGAAGATCATTTTAAGCCCAGGCAGCAAAGCTTGGAGACCTCGTAAATGACTGGTCAAGAACGCTTCGCCGAGGCGTGTAAGACAAACAGCTTTGCGTCGTACTCGCTGAAACAGGGGCCTGACTCTGGATACCTAGTGTGGGATGTCCGGCACGTCCGCGACGGCCTGAAGGTAACCATCGACGGTCCTTTCTTCACCGAGGAAGAAGCGCGGGTATCGGCCGATCTGCTTCGCGGGACATTCCGCGGCGCCCGGGCCTATAAGACGATCCGCGATCGGATTTGGAATTATGACCCGAGGGATGAACAGGTGACATTCGATCAGGCGCGTATGTCGCGATCTCTTCTCGCCATTCGCCTTGGCGTGAAAGCCCCAACCAACAGCGCCGCCGGCGCACCGGAGTAAATCATGACCCTTTCCATGAACCAGTTTGAGGTGACGCGATGAGCGCTATCGTTAACCCACCGATGACCCGCATCCTTTTGTCTGGCAGCCTGGCCAAAACCTTCGGCCGCGAGTTTTTCCGTCAATTGGAAACGGGCACCACTCGCGAGGCGTTCAGCGCTTTGCAGCACACCGTCGAAGGCTTCGCCGACTTCATCCGCGACTCGGCTCGCCGCGGCCTTCGTTATGCCATTTTCCGCAACCGAGAGAATGTCGGTGAAGACAGGTTCACCATGAGCGGGACGACAGAGATTCGCATCGTCCCGGTCATCGCTGGCAGCAAGAACGGCGGCCTGTTTCAGACAGTTTTAGGTGTCGCACTGATCGTTGTCGGCGCCTTTGCCTCGGCAACACCCTTCGGCCCGCCTCTAATCGCGATGGGTATCTCGCTGGCACTTGGCGGCGTCATGCAGATGCTATCTCCCGTACCAAAGGCCCCCAGCCAGCAAGAGCAGGCCGTCACCGAAAACAAGCCGAGCTATCTCTTCAATGGTGCGTTCAACTCCACACAGCAAGGTCTGCCTGTCCCGGTTGTTTACGGAACGATGTTGGTCGGCTCCAGCGTTGTGGCAATCGGCACCTGGGCAGAGGCTATTCCGACATGAGGTAAGGCCTGCAATAGGTCGAGGCGAGTGATACATTCGCTCTTTTCCAGGAGAGAAAAGCCATGCAAAGGATTATCGCGGCTGGACTAGTCGTACTGGCTTTGGGCGGATGCGCAACGTCACCAATGCCGGTTTCCGAGGCGAAGCCGGTTCCCTCCGATGAGATTTATGGTTTCAAAGGCCCAGCCTCGAAAGACTCGGGAGGCCTCACAGTTTTCAGGGATGATGGTTTTGTTGGATCAGGTTGCGACATCATTCTGTACATCGATGGAAAGCGCGCAGCTAAGATCGGACCAGGCCAAAAGGCGTCTTTCAATCTGCCCACTGGAGATGTGAATCTCGGCACCGGGCTCGCCGAATCAGGGCTATGTGCTGGCGCTGCAATCAAAACCGTCGCAGCCAACATCAAATCTGGAAGGGAAGCCATCTATCGAATCAATGGGGATATGCAAGGTTTCTACCTCGGCCCATATGTTGATTACGGTCGGTAGGTAAAGCGTACTAAAGCCGCCTACGGGCGGTTTTTTCATGCCTTGAGATAGATCATATGATCCCACTGAGACGATATCGTCTGTCTCGCTGCCGGTACCGCAAGATGGTATCCACTCTGGTATCCACGGTTTGAGGGCATTCCGGGGCGGATACCCATGACAGTTGCCAGGTGCGGTTGCCACCATTGGTTGCCACTTTTCGCTGGTCACAAAACCATCAAACCCATTTGGGGAAACACGACCCCATGAATGACCCGCGTCAAGTGCCTATCGGGGTGTTTTAACGCAGTCGTCACGCGGGACCGTCACGCACCATGAACAAGGCACGAAGAGTGCTCGCCTGTTATCAAATGTTATGGTTCGCACCGCTAGTTCGCACTTCTGGTTCGCACCCGCCAATGCGAACCTAGGGGCATTATTCGGAGCCGACAAAGCATCGAATGCAGTTTGGGAAATCAACCCCATGGAAGCCTCCCGTCAAGTACCGGGCGGCGTATTTTTAGATGGTTTCCAAAGTGGTTTCCACGGTTTCATTCGCTGCGAAAACAAACCCCATGAATGAGCGCCTGAATGCCCGAACGGCTCCGAATGACCCCCATCTGCGAAACACCCCATGAATGAAACCCGATATGCGAAAACCGAACCCCATGAATGACCTGAGATGTACTCAAAACTGAGTACATCTGTCAGGCCGATTTACTTGTGGAAACTTGTGTTTCGCTCGCAGCAGAACCTGACAAAACCTGAGATTCAAACAGGCGCCGGACTTAACAAAACTTAACCTTTTTTCAGAAGCTCAACTGGCGATAGATCACCCGGGCGTCAGTGCCACGTCGCAGCTCGCGGAGTGCGTCACTGGTCAACTGGTCCAGGGCTTGCTCTTCGAAGTCAGCGGCGAGCTTTGCAGCCTTGCGCACGATCAGCAGCGCCAGTTCTGGTGGCACGACCACCTTGATTTCATCCAGGTACGGGCAATCGATAATGGACATGGGCTCTCCGGGAGATGTGCTCAGGTTTGAGTGTATCTCCGATGTGCTGACAGGTAAAAACCCTGCGATAGTAAGTTGCAACAGTGAAATATCATGGTTTCGTGCGCCTTCGCGTCACTTATTCAATTGCCTTGGCCCGATTTCCGCGCAACCATAAAACACATTCTTGACAGACCCTAGACAGATCCAATCCCATGGCCGCGCTCAACAACGAAATCAAAGCTTTCATCGTCCAGGCGCTCGCCTGCTTCGATTCCCCCACCCAAGTCGCAACCGCGGTGAAACAGAGCTTTGACGTTGTGGTATCGCGCCAGCAGGTCGAAGCGCACGACCCGACCAAGCGTTGCAGCAAAGGCCTGGCCAAGCGTTGGGTGACGATGTTCGAGGACACTCGGGCAGGATTCCGCGAGGCGATGATTGAGATCCCCGTTGCCAACCGATCCTATCGCCTGCGCGCACTCGGTCGAATGGTTGAGGAAGCCGAGGAGCGCGGCAATTTGGTCCTTGCCGCTCAGTTGATCGAGCAGGCAGCCAAAGAATCAGGTGATCTGTATATCAGGCGCCCGACGCGCTACCGCGGCGACTCCGACACCCCGGCGGCCAAGGTTGAGGTTGAGCTCGCTTGCACAAGCGATTACAACATCTCGTAGCATGCGCTGTTACTCGCCAAGGGGATCTCATTCAGCCGCTGAGCGAATGACTGCGCCGTCTTTTGAGGCAGTGCTACGCTTTCGTTTTCTCGAATGGAGTCGAAGCGATGCCCTCCTCTGAATACTCTCTCCCTGATGTCCTTGAGCGCATGTATCACAACCAACTTGCCTTGGAGGCAGCGCTGATGGAGCTGACCCTGTTAGTCGAAAGCCAGGGGCAAGACGAAGCCGGCGACAATATTCGGACTGCGTTGAACGCGATCGGCGAAAACGCCGGACATATCAATCAGGGGTTGGCCAGACTCAAGTCACAAGGCACGGCTTGAACCAACGTCAGCAGGGGGCGCGTATGGACGATAACTGCGAAGTGTTGTTTGTTGCCGACCTGGCAACGATGCTTGGCCGAACTGAGGCGTCGGTCAGAGAGGGAATGCGCCGGGGCGTGGACTGGTTACCAAAGAGTTTCAGAATGGGCACCAGACACTGCTGGCTCAAGGCGGATGTTCGGGATTTCCTGCGCGCCTGCCGGGACGGCGAGAACAAGGCGCCGAAGGTTGGTAGGCCGCGGCAGACACCGCCAACACTGAGAGATATCAGGAAATGACAGCGGGCATCGATCGCTTCATTCGCCTCGACGAGGTGCTTCACATCACCGGCCTTGGCCGAAACACAATTTATCGCCGGATCAGGGAAGGCACCTTCCCCAGACAGGTCAGGATAGGGCCCAACTCGGTGGCCTGGCGCCAGTCAGCAATCGCTAAATGGATGTTCGATCTGAGCCCAGAAGGCGAGGGCTGAAGGGTGGGACTTTGGAAAGAAATAAAGAGCCCAGCGCCGGGCCGGGCTCTAAACAGCGACACAGTTGATTACTTTAAAAGCGGCTGATTTGAGTACGAGGAGATCGCCAGCTGAGCTACAGATATGGGTAGAGATTTGGCTTTGACCTTCGTTGTTAGGTACGCCTCAAACTTGCCAGCGCCAATGTAAACCTCACGGAACCAGCGTCGGAACTCTCCCAACGCCGCCTCTGGATAGCAGTTTGATTCCTGAGGATTCGACAGGGCTTGCGGAAAGTAATCTGGATAGTTGTGATCGTATTTGATACGAGGGCCGTACAAATTTTCTAACTCAGCGGCCTTCCAGTGTTTTGCCCAGTGTATCCCCACGCTACCGTCAGGGACGAAGGAGCTGTCAATATGAATGCCGCTCTGTCCGAGATGGACGACCATATCAGCGATTTCTTTGAAGACCCCGAAGTAGCCGGCTGGCACCGCGTTGTAGACCAGAGACATCCTGTCGTGGAACTGCTTCCACTGAGTAGGTACGTGATTCTCTGGATCATATCCGACTTGCGTGTAGATGAAATCCCGAAGGGCTTTCCCTGCTAGAAGCCTGAAATTCATCAGTGCTTCATCTTTACGATTTATTCCCGCTTCAAATGCGTAATATTCCAGGATCGCTAAACATACGCCGTCTGGGTAAGCGTGGGACATTGTCCCCTTGTCGACAACCGTCGTGTAGGGCTCGGTGTAACTGAGCCCGTGGGTTTGCAATAGGGAATGGATCTTGGTGATAGCAGGTCGATTCGACGTCCAATCGTTCGCGATATCCAGTATCGATGTGTGCTGAATGCCACACAGTCTTGCGAGACCTCGCGCGGTTAGAAATGGGGTGCCGTCTGATAGTACGCCCATACCGATGCCGTCGATTTCAATCTGAGCATCAATTGCCAGGGGCAACTGTGATTTAGGGCTGGTGGGCAAATTAGCCATTTTCCTCATATCCTTCTGATTTAAAACGGATTTTGGTGGTGTGCGTTTTAACTTTGGTATATCGCTTGAGCTTTGCCTGCTTGCCGATACTAACCAGCTGATAATCGCCTTATCCTTCCAGCCTTCACCTCATCTGCCAGCCGCGCCAGACTCCCCGGTCTTGGGGCAGTTCAACCAAATGACGCCCAAGCTTTATATATCGCGAGCCGAAATGTAAATGAACAAATTGAGGAGCGCGAAAAAATGCGCTATCTGACCGTCAGAAAATTCTCCAGCGAGTCGGGATATACAGAAGCCGCAGTGAGATCGAAGATCGCTGACGGCACCTGGTTAGAGGATCGAGTCTGGCGACACGCTCCTGATGGGCGGGTGCTGATCGACGTAGGAGGTTACGAAGCTTGGGTAGAGATGGGTAAACCATCAACGGCTAATCGAGGAGATAAGTCTCGGTCAGGACAGAGCACCGCGCCACCGATTAGCAAAGAGTCAAAACTCGGAAGTCCGAAGCCACTGGCTTGATACCGTCTGTCCGACTGAAAGGGCTACGAAAACACTACTGGCGGTGACGCGTAGATGATGGAAAAACGGTGCAAGATTGTAAAAAGTGAGTAGATTTGTGAGTAGATTGCATTGACCGCATACAGATTATTCATCTAATACAATAGGTTAGATCACAAGTTCGATTCCGTCTCTGGGCACCAAATACCGAAAACCCTGAATCGCAAGATTCAGGGTTTTTTTATGCCCGTGATTTGTCCAGTCCGAACGCCGCCGAAAATTCCTACACCCGCGACACCCTTTTCTCTCTATGCGCATCCTCCTCCTCATACATCACCTTGGGATACGTCTCATTGAGCGCACACCCCTTACAAAGTGAAACTTTTGCAGCAGCAAATCTGCCTGCATTCAACGTTTCAAAGTAAGGAAGCATTTCTTGAATACGCTTTTGAAGTTCCTCGCCCTGTCGACAATCATTGCGACAGCAAGCGGCTGCGTCAGTTACAACAACAGCCAACCTTCTTCGCCGATCGACAGCACCGTCAAAGCAGACCTGAAAGCAGACATCGCCGTCGGTGACACCATCTCCGGCCAGTCTTCGGTCAACGTTCTGTTCGGCGTCCTCAAGTTTGGTGGCGACTCCCAGTTTGCGGATGGCGTCAGCTACGGCGGCGAGAGCGGTGGCCTGAGCGGTCTTGGTCTGGATCCCGTCAGCGCCGTCAAATCGGCTGCGGCCTACAAAGCGGTCAAATCCTCCGGAGCCGACCTGATCGTCGCCCCTCGCTATGAAGTGAACGAAGAAAACTACTTCATCTTCAAAAAAGTTTCCGTCACGGTAAAAGGCAACAAAGGCAACAAAGGCAACATCCGCAGCATCCGCTAACACATCCCCCCAGGTGTTTGTTCAGCAATCCATCCATTGCGTTTTGGCAAACCGAAAACCCTAGCGCAATGCACTCCGCAAGCAGCCAGTGAAAAACGGCTGTTTGCGGACTTGAGGACGGGCTGGATGATGGACTCATCAAAATCAATGACGAGCCGCAAATCAAAGAACCGAACTCCTGTTCCGCCTCGCGCTTACCCCTCCACACTGCTGCGCCCTGGCCATCAAGCTGCTAAGCGTAGAAACCAATCCCTTGCGCATTGCGGTGATCCAATCGCTGGCTTGGTTATGAGTATTTCAATCAACCAGCGCCCCCAACCAATCACCGCCCACATATACAAAAAACCCTGAATCGCAAGATTCAGGGTTCTATTTCCCTCCCCCGGCTTTTGCCCACTCGCTAACTTTTACTGTTCCAGTGAAAGACCATGTTGCGGGCCGCTCCGCTGCCGATATCCGCCGTGTCACGCCGCTCCTCGCCATTACGCGAGGCGACGACGGTGTATTTGCCAGCGGGCAATTGCACATAAACCAGCGGGCCGGCGTCGCTCAATGTCAGCACGGTTTGTCCGTGGTCCTTCTGTATGACCACGCTCACGTCAGGGATGTACTCGTTCAGGGGGCCAACGGAGAAGGTCATGTGCAGGTTGTAGCCTGTGGTCTGCTGGATGGCGTGCGCTTCATCCTCGCCGATGCCGCCAGACAGATAGGCAATTCCGTTTTCCTCTTGCCGCTGAATCTGCACGCCCGAACCGTCAACGGGCTCCAGGCTGGCGGCAGGCGATATGGCTGAAAACATGAATACGCCGACTGTGGCGATGGGCAACAACAGTGAATGGAAGGTTTTCATGATGGCGACTCCCGGGCTCTTCAGAACCCATTCGTTACCCTTCTTTTGATTTGCGCGCGAAGGCAGGAGTTTTAGATTGATTCAGTCTTGGGGCGAGCCCGGAACGACCCCGGACTGCTAAGAGCCGCTGAGTCAGAACCGACGATAACCCCGATGGATTGTTCATCTGCCGCGTGAAGACTATCGTTGGCAACTATCCGCAAAGGACGGGCACCGATGAACTTGCAGGAAACCCCACCTCTCGCCCCCACTCAGATCGAGCTGCCGCTGGCGAGTGACGCACTTGGCGAGCCCTTCAAGGAGCCCGCCGCAGATGGCTTTTTACTCGGAGGTTTCACCTGGCGGCATGCTGTCCAGGACACTCAGCGCCCGGTCGTCATCATCAACGCCGCCACCTCGGTGCGCTGCCGTCACTACTCGCGCTTCGCCGACTACCTGTTTGCCAATGACTTCGACGTGATCACCTATGACTACCGCGGCATCGGTGAATCGCGCCCCGCGTCACTGAAAGGATTGAAGGCGTCATGGTCCGACTGGGGTGCCCTGGATTTCGAGGCGATGCTCAAGCGCGCACAGCGTGAGTTTCCCGATCAGCCGATCGATGTGGTCGGACACAGCTTTGGAGGCTGTGCAGCGGGCCTGGGAGCGTCGGGACGGCTTATCCGCCGCCTGGTGACCGTTGGCGCGCAATTCGCGTACTGGCGCGACTATGCGCCCGCTCATCGCTGGCGGATGCTTGGCAAGTGGCATGTGGTGATGCCGTTGATCACGATGATCTACGGTTACTTTCCCGGCAAGCGCCTCGGCTGGCTGGAGGACACGCCCGCCGGCGTGGTCCGTGACTGGAGTACACCCACCGCTCGTTACGAAAGGCGCCCCAGCGGCCAGGATCTCCACATCAGGAATTTCGCCGCTGTCACCGCGAAAGCCCTGGCCATCAGCGTCAGCGACGACCCCTATGGCACGATCCCGGCCATCGAACGCCTGCTCGGCTACTTCACCCACGCCAGCAACACCCACCTGCGCATTGCGCCCGAAGACATCGGCGAAAAAGAAGTTGGGCATTTCGCCTTTTTTCGCAGCGCATACCAAGCCACACTATGGCCCATTGCATTGTCCTGGCTGCAAAACGGTGAGCTGGCCCCCGGCACACCCGGGCGGACGGTGCCCCGCAGCTGAATAAGCCGCCCTTTCAACGAATTACGGAACGACGCCCATGGCCTCCGCCAACAAGCAGCAAAAACGCGCCTCCCGCGCCAAGGCCAAGGCCAAGCAGAACCGCACCCAACGGGCCGCCGCGCCGGTCGAGCTGGACCCGAACGACGACCGCATCGACTTCGAGTCAGTGGACCTGACCGAACTGTTCAAGAAAATGATCGACGCGCAAAAAATCAGCCAGCAAGCCATGTGCACGGCCTTCCTCGAAGACCCGCTGCTGGAACTGGTATACGAGCAGGAAGGCGAAGAAGGCGCGATGGATTTCATCCTCGCGGCACTGATCGAGTATCGCCAATGGTCCGCCGACACCGACGAAGCCGGTGCCCTGGCGTGGATCGAATCCCCGGCCTTCCAGGCTGATTACGTGGCGGCGTCCGACGCCATCGCGACCCAAACCCAACAGAAACCGAACTGAGTTCCCATGGCCTCCCTGAACAAGCAACAGAAACGCGCCAAACGTGCAAAAGCCAAAGCCAGGCAAATCAACATCCACGGCAGAAAACCCGCCGCGCTGGACGATGATCTGGGCGAAATCGGCGAGCCGATCCCGGAATACACCCTGGCGATGTTCAGCAAGATGCGTGACGCGGAAGCCATCGGTCGCAATGACATGCTGCTGACCCTGCTGACCGACCTCGCCGGGATCATCAACGACCATCCCGAACTGCTGGACATGGAAAACGCCGACAACGAAGCCATGGCCGCCACCCACCTGGCTGCCGACATGCTGATCGACTATCGCATGTGGGCCGACGGCATGGACCGCGACACCGCCCAGGCGTGGCTGACCGACCCGCAGTTCATCACCGACTTCGGCGATGCACTCGACAGCTATCGCCAGACGCTGGATGCCCAGGAAGCGAAAGGCGAGTAAAGATTTCGAGGCAAAAAAAACGGCCGCTTGTCATCGCTGACAGCGGCCGTTTTTCATTTCAACAACGTTTGGCGTGAGTCAGGGACTCAGCGAGCAACCGCTCCAATCATCTTCTCGCTACGACGACGGCGAGCAACCAGCAGGCCGGCCGCAACCACCATGATGGCGAGCAGGCCGGTCGCGAGGATTTCCACGCGATGGGCCTCCTGGAACAGCATGATGGTCAAGGCGCCGACGATGAACGCGATCACCGCGTAGGTCAGGCCCGGGAACAGCCACATGCTGAAGACGATTTTCTCGCCGCGAGCCACACGCTGTTTGCGCATGCGCAGTTGCGAGATCGCAATCACCAGGTACACCAGCAGTGCGATGGCACCGGAGCTGGCCAGCAGGAATTCGAACACTGCCGCCGGGGCCACGTAGTTGGCGAATGTCGCCAGGAACGCAGCACCTGTGGACAACATCACCGCCCAGTATGGCGTGCCGCTGTTGTTGGTGCGGGTGGACATGGCCGGTGCATCACCGCGCTTGCCCAGGGAAAACAACATGCGCGACGAGGTGTAGAGCGCCGAGTTCAGGCAGCTGGTCACCGCGACCAATACCACGATGTCGACGATCATCTTGGCGTTCGGGATGCCCATGCGCTCAAGCACGGTCTGGTAGGAACCCAGGCTGGCCAGTAGCGGATCGTTCCACGGCACCAGGGCCACGACGATGAAGATCGATACGAGGTAGAACAAGCCGATCCGCCAGATCACCGAGTTGGTGGCCTTGGTGATTTGTTTGCCAGGGTTCTTCGATTCGGCGGCCGCGATGGTCACGATCTCGGTACCCATGAAGGAGAACATGGTGGTCAGGATCGCGCCCAACACCGCGCCCATGCCGTTTGGCAGGAAGCCCTGAGTGTCGAACAGGTGCGAAACGCCGCTGACCTGGCTGCCTGGCAGGAAGCCGAAGATCGCCAGCACGCCGAGCACAATGAAACCGATGATCGCCAGGACCTTGACCAGGGCAAACCAGAATTCGAACTCGCCATAGTTCTTCACGCTGAACAGGTTGGTCACTGTCAGCAACATCGTGATCACCAAGGCAAAGGCCCAGATAGCCACGTTAGGGAACCAGGCATGCAGGATGGTCGCGGCGGCGTTGGCCTCCAGCGGGATGACGAGCACCCAGAACCACCAGTACAACCAGCCGATGGTGAAACCGGCCCAGTGACCGATCGCGCGATCGGCGTACGTCGAGAAGGAGCCTGTGTCCGGCGAGGCGACGGCCATTTCACCGAGCATGCGCATAACCAACACCACCAGCATACCGGCGGCGGCATAGGCCAACAGGACGGCCGGGCCGGCGGCGGCAATTGCATGACCCGAGCCGACGAACAGGCCGGCACCGATTACCCCGGCAATCGACAGCATGGTCACATGACGCGGTTTGAGCCCCTGTTCGAGGCCATTAGAGCTATGGGTACTGCTCATTGAAACTACCTTTGTAAGGAGAAGCGAATACATTCACCCGCTTGGCGCTCCTCTGTGTAAAAAGAAACAAACGGGGGTGTTCCGGAATCTGCACGCAATAATTGCGCCAAAATGTTTCAAAGCCGCCTGTTCCGGCGCTTTCCACCTGACCGGACGGTCATCGCAAGCCGTTGATATCAATGGCACTTCGCCAGAACGTTACCCTCCGACTCACTTGAAGTGACAATCCCGCGCACCGGAAACACACACAAAAATGGTTCGGCGCACGATAAAAGGGCAGATCGATAACCTTTGGCCTGTTAGCGCTTCCAACCCCCCGCCAAAGCTGGCAACATCGCGCCCTTTTTTAGAACAGCCGCCTGGCTTTCTCTCCAGAAGCAGGGTTCAAACGACTGTTCGGTTGTTGATGGGGCGACAGTCCGCTGTGCCGATGCGACAACCTGCCCCATGCCACCCGTTTACTGCCCGTAGCGCTGTTGGCTGCCCTTGAAACGCTATGCTAGCTTGGCCGCCTCGCCAGGAAGGCCACCAACAGCAGGAGCGCAAAACACAATGAGGAACGCACATGGCTGAGGCCACGCCCGCGCTTGAAATCCGCAACCTGCACAAACGCTACGGCTCGCTGGAGGTGCTCAAAGGCATCTCGCTGACAGCCCGCGATGGCGATGTGATCTCGATCCTGGGTTCTTCCGGTTCCGGCAAGTCCACGTTCCTGCGCTGCATCAACCTGCTGGAAAACCCGCACCAGGGCCAGATCCTGGTCGCCGGTGAAGAACTCAAGCTCAAAGCCGCCAAGAATGGCGAACTGGTCGCCGCCGACGGCAAGCAGATCAACCGTCTGCGCAGTGAAATTGGTTTTGTATTTCAAAACTTTAATCTGTGGCCGCACATGAGCGTGCTCGACAACATCATCGAGGCCCCGCGCCGCGTGCTCGGCCAGAGCAAAGCCGAGGCCATCGAGGTCGCCGAAGCCTTGCTGGCCAAGGTCGGCATCGCCGACAAGCGCCACGCTTACCCGGCGCAACTGTCCGGCGGCCAGCAACAGCGTGCGGCCATCGCCCGCACCCTGGCCATGCAGCCCAAGGTCATCCTGTTCGACGAGCCCACCTCCGCCCTTGACCCGGAAATGGTCCAGGAAGTACTTAATGTCATCCGCGCACTGGCCGAAGAAGGCCGCACCATGCTGCTGGTCACCCATGAAATGGGCTTCGCCCGTCAGGTCTCCAGCGAAGTGGTGTTTCTCCACCAGGGCCTGGTAGAAGAGCAAGGATCGCCACAGCAGGTGTTTGAAAACCCGCTTTCGGCACGCTGCAAACAATTCATGTCCAGCAACCGCTAACGGAGCTACCCGCATGCAGAACTACAAAAAGATCTTCCTGGCTGCCGCCGTCACCCTGGCCTTCAGCGCCGGTGCCATGGCCGAAACCCTGAAGATGGGCATCGAAGCGGCCTACCCGCCGTTCAACAATAAAGATGCCAGTGGCAACGTTGTCGGCTTCGACAAGGAAATCGGCGACGCCCTGTGCGCCAAGATGAAAGTCGAATGCACCGTTGTGACGTCCGACTGGGACGGCATCATCCCGGCCCTGAACGCCAAGAAGTTCGACTTCCTGATCTCGTCGATGTCGATCACCGACGAGCGCAAGCAAGCGGTGGACTTCACCGACCCGTACTACTCCAACAAGCTGCAATTCATCGCGCCGAAAGACAAAGAGTTCAAGACCGACAAGGCTTCCCTGCAAGGCAAAGTGATCGGCGCACAACGTGCGACCCTCGCCGGCACCTGGATGGAAGACAACATGGAAGGCGTTGAAGTCAAACTCTACGACACTCAGGAAAACGCCTACCTCGACCTGACTTCCGGTCGCCTGGACGGCATCCTGGCGGACAAGTACGTCAACTACGAGTGGCTCAAAAGCGACGCCGGCCGCGCCTACGAATTCAAGGGCGACCCGGTGGAAGAAAGCGACAAGATCGGCATCGCCGTTCGCAAGAACGACCCGATCCGCGAAAAGCTGAACGCCGCACTCAAAGAAATCGTTGCTGACGGTACCTACAAGAAAATCAACGACAAGTACTTCCCGTTCAGCATCTATTGATACTGACCTGCCGGACCGGTGCCGCCTGCTGACGGCGCCGGTCCCCGGCCTTGCCTGCCGCGATTTGAAAAGAAATCCATGATTATCGACCTCTACGGATTCGGCCCGGCGCTCGCCGCCGGCGCGCTGATGACTGTGAAACTGGCGCTCTCGGCCCTGTGCCTGGGACTGGTACTCGGTCTGCTCGGCGCCTTGGCCAAGACTTCCCCGTACAAGCCGCTGCAATGGCTTGGCGGCACATATTCGACCCTGGTTCGCGGTATCCCGGAATTGCTCTGGGTCCTGCTGATCTACTTCGGCACCGTCAACCTGATGCGCGCCCTGGGCGAGTTCTTCGGCAACCCCGACCTGGAACTCAATGCCTTCGCCGCTGGCGTCATCGCCCTGGGCCTGTGCTTCGGCGCCTACGCCACGGAAGTGTTTCGCGGTGCGATCCTCGCCATTCCCAAAGGCCATCGTGAAGCCGGTGTAGCCCTGGGCCTGTCGAAATGGCGCATCTTCACAAAATTGATCATGCCGCAGATGTGGCGCATCGCCCTGCCCGGCCTGGGCAACCTGTTCATGATCCTGATGAAGGACACCGCACTGGTGTCAGTGATCGGCCTGGAAGAAATCATGCGTCACGCGCAAATCGGCGTGACCGTGTCCAAGCAACCGTTCACCTTCTATATGGTCGCCGCGTTCATGTACCTGAGTCTGACCATCCTGGCCATGACCGGCATGCACTTCCTGGAAAAACGCGCCGCTCGCGGCTTCGCGAGGAGCGCCCAATGAACTGGGAAATCATCATCAAGTGGCTGCCGAAACTGGCCCAGGGCGCAACCCTGACCCTGGAGCTGGTGGCCATCGCCGTGATCGCCGGCCTGCTGCTGGCGATTCCCCTGGGCATCGCTCGTTCATCGCGCCTGTGGTGGGTGCGGGCCTTTCCCTACGGCTACATCTTCTTTTTCCGTGGCACGCCGTTGCTGGTTCAACTGTTCCTCGTCTATTACGGCCTGGCGCAGTTCGACGTGATCCGCAACAGCTCGATGTGGCCCTACCTGCGCGATCCGTTCTGGTGCGCCACCGCGACCATGACCCTGCACACCGCCGCCTACATCGCCGAGATCCTGCGCGGCGCGATCCAGGCGATTCCACCGGGCGAAATCGAAGCGGCGCGAGCCCTGGGCATGTCCAAGGCCAAGGCGCTGATCTACATCATCCTGCCCCGTGCCGCGCGCATCGGCCTGCCGGCCTACAGCAACGAAGTGATCCTGATGCTCAAGGCCAGCGCCCTGGCCAGCACCGTGACCTTGCTGGAGCTGACCGGCATGGCCCGCACCATCATTGCCCGCACCTACCTGCCGGTGGAGATCTTCTTCGCCGCCGGCATGTTCTACC
Source organism: Pseudomonas sp. MIL9 (assembly GCF_016887925.1). Classification (NCBI taxonomy): domain Bacteria; kingdom Pseudomonadati; phylum Pseudomonadota; class Gammaproteobacteria; order Pseudomonadales; family Pseudomonadaceae; genus Pseudomonas; species Pseudomonas sp. MIL9. The sequence continues at coordinate 196,871 of NZ_JAFEHE010000008.1, forward strand.
TGGTGATGGCTTACGTACTGGTGCGTGGCTTCAAGCTGCTGGAGCGCTGGTTGCGCGTCGATGCCTGCCAAGGGCGTTGATTCCCGGGTGTTGACGGGCGAGGCCCTGCTCGCCCGCTTCACCGCGCTGGATGCGTTTCTGACACAGCATCAGGCGCTATGGAAGCCTCGACCGTTCACCCATCTGCAGCTTCCCTGGGAAACGGCCTACCCCGAATTGGCCAACTGGCTACGTGGCCGATCACTGGAAGACGCAGAAAACGCCCACAACCAACCTGCCCTGCTGGACGCGCCAGAGCCTTTTGCTTCATTGGCGGCGCTGTCCCTTGAATTGGCTGCAGTGGGTGAGTTGCCGGCGCATGCACTGGAGGCTGCGGGTCATCGACTGAACGTGGATGTACCGGGACGCAAGTGGCAACAGATCGAAGCCTTCGCCAGTCGATTGCAGTTTGCAAAGGCGCCAAGGCACTGGCTGGACTGGTGCTCGGGCAAAGGGCACCTGGGCCGACGGTTGCTGCAAACCGGTCAACAACTGACCTGCCTGGAATACGACCCGGCGCTGGTTGCCAGCGGCCAGGCACTCAGCCAACGTCATCAACTGCGTGCGCTGCATGTCCAGCAGGATGTGCTCGCGGCGGATACCGCCACGTTATTGAGCGCTGATCACACACCGGTAGCCCTGCATGCCTGTGGTGATCTGCACGTGCAACTGATCCATCTGGCCAGCGCAGCGGGCTGCAAACAAATCGCCATCGCGCCTTGCTGCTATAACCGAATCAATCTTCCCCGGTACTCACCGATATCTTCGGCCGCCAGGAACTCCGATCTACAGCTCTCCATCGACGATCTCGCACTGCCGATGAGCGAAACCGTTACCGCAGGTGCGCGCGTCCGCCGTCAGCGCGACACCTCCATGGCCCGGCGACTGGCCTTCGACCTGCTGCAACGCCAGGTGCGTGGCGTGAACGAGTACCTGCCAACGCCTTCCCTGCCCAGCGCCTGGCTGGACAGCCCCTTCGCCGAGTACTGCCAGCATCTGGCCCGACTCAAAGACTTATCCACAGTCGGCCAGCAAAATTGGGTGGTACTGGAAGCCAGCGGTTGGCAGCGCCTGGCGCAAGTGCGCAATCTTGAGCTGCTGCGTGGCCTTTTCCGACGCCCACTGGAGCTTTGGCTGGTACTCGATCGGGCGCTTTTCCTGCTCGATCAGGGCTACACCGTTCGCCTCGGCACCTTCTGCGAAACCCCGCTGACGCCGCGTAATTTCCTGCTGTTGGCAGAGCGCCCTTAAGGCTGTGCAGCCTGTGGATAACTCTGTTGATGAAAATATCGTGGATCCAACATTTACAGCTGTTTCAGGGGTGAAACGCTACTGTTCAGATTTCGTACACCCGGATAAAAAACCTGAAAAACAGTGATTTGCGGACCAGATGAGAACGAGTCCACAAATTCACGCACGATTGCGTGCGCCGACAACCACGTTGTGCATAAGCGTTAAATCAAAAGAACATAAACGACGCTTAAAACCTCAACTATCTTTGCCCAGCGTCAGAATTGTCTGGCGATCAGGAAGCAAGGAGCTGAGAAACCATGAGCACACTGAACAATGCGCAGGAAGCCGTAGACGCCGTTGCCAACCAGGCCATTGAAGCTGCATTGCAGCAAACCTTTGCGGTGGGTGGCGCCCTCATCAACAACGCAACAGGACAAGTGATTGCTGCGCTGCACAACAACGTATTAATGCCGTTTCCCGGCGGTGGCACGACTTACTTCCTGCCCCACGACCCTACCGCCCACGGCGAACGACAACTGGTGGACTGGTATTACGAAAACGCCTCGCCACTGCAGCTGCCCCCTCCCAATCAACTGACTATCGTGACTACGCTGGACCCCTGCGCCATGTGCGCCGGCTCGCTACTGACCGCAGGATTCAACGTTGCCGTCAGTGCGATCGATGACTACGCGGGCATCAACTACAACAGCCAATTCACGTTTCCGTCGCTACCACCGCACATTCGCCAGCAAGCGCAGAACACCTGGGGTTACTACGCGATTGCAGCGCCTGTCAGCCGGGCCTATCAGGGGTCAACCCGCCCCGTGTTCGGTGGCCAGTCCATCGACTCGGCCGCGTATTTCCTCACCAGCTCGATCTTCTCCGCCAGCGTCAACACGGTGCGCGAGGCCAGCAACAACAGCGGTTTGCCGCCAGATCAGCTGAAAAATCCGTCCACACTTCCCGCCAACAGCAAAGTGCGCCAGGCACTCACTGCACTCAGTCCATTTGCGCTGACCGTGCAATCGGCGAACCCGCGCGACCCCGGCGCAGAACTCGCCCCCGCACTGGTCAAAACCGCGCAGCAAAGTCCGGTGTTCAATTCAGTGGCGCTCATCGACCCGTTCGGCAATTTGCTGGTATGCCTGGGAGGCCTTGAGAATCAGTCGCCGATTCGTACAGCGTTCATGGAAACGACCCGCAACTACGCGGTCATGCGCTGGACCCTGATGAATGACCCGGATCCGGCCGTTCGCGCACAGGCCGAGCAATACCTGACCCATCCGAAGTACGGCACCTTCGTCTTACTGTATGCCCCCGACCCCACCACCCCGCAGACAGTGATGACCTTCGGCGCATACGGCTCGACCATGGAAGGCCCCGTGCCCCAGAGCTATCCGTCCAATCTGCAATACGTGCTATTACCGGGCAACACCACGGCTCAAGCGTTGTCGACACTGGCCCAGAACCTGCCGCCGTTCTACACCCAAAGCGTGCAAGTAGCGCCCGCGCAAGTGCTGAGCCAAGACCTGATCAACGCCGTCAAAAACAGCGTTTGACCCCTCCAGGCAATCCCGCCGCCCGGCCCTGCGCAAGAGTCCGCAGGGCCGGACTGACACAAAAGCAAAAATAGTCAGAATTCAGGGGTTTACAGAACCAATCCAATCGCTATAATCGTCGCCCTGACACGCCGGTATAGCTCAGATGGTAGAGCAACTGACTTGTAATCAGTAGGTCCCGGGTTCGATTCCTGGTGCCGGCACCATACAAGGTTCCAGAGAAGGCTTTCAAAATCTCTGGAACCCCCGAAAAACCCGCCTTCTGGCGGGTTTTTTCGTTTTGGGGTTCCATCGGTTTCCGTCAGAAACTGGTGGATTCCAACCGTTTTAAGGGTAGAGTTTGGGATACAGGTCACTTCGATAAAAGGGAGTACCCTTATGTCGCGCACCACAGCTCCGCTCTCCGACGCAGCTTGCCGCTTGGCAAAACCTACAGACCGCGCCTACAAGCTTTTCGACGGCGATGGCCTCTATCTCCTAGTCCAACCCAATGGCCGCAAAGGCTGGCGGCTCCGTTACGTCAAACCTGACGGACGGGAAGGACTGACTTCGTTCGGCAACTACCCCGTCATTGGTCTCGCCGATGCGCGCCGCAAGCGCTTGGAGGTCAAGCGAATGCTGGCGGATGGCTTTGATCCTATAGAAACCAAGCACCAAGCCAAGGCGGAAGCCGTAATCAAAGGCAGAACCTTTGAAAGCGTTGCGCTCGACTGGCATACGGAAATGTCGGCCAAGTGGGCACCAGGCCATTCCAAGACAGTGATGAGCCGCCTCAAAACCCACGTATTCCCGCTGATCGGCGCACGCGCCATTGTTGATCTCGACACCCATGACCTTATGCAGCCCTTGGAAGCGATCAAGAAGCGCGGAACGATCGACGTAGCTTTAAGGGTACAAAACTACCTGCAGAGCATCATGCGCGAGGCAAAGCGCCTCCGGCTTATCACCATAAACCCTGCTTACGATCTCGAAGGCTCGATCAAAGCCCCGCGGGTGGTACATCGCCCCGCTCTACCCTTATCGCGACTGCCGGAACTGCAGGAGCGGATCGACACCTATAAAGGCCGGGCACTTACCCGTCTTACGGTGATGCTGTCGCTGCATGTGTTTGTACGATCCAGCGAGCTGCGTTTCGCACGCTGGAGCGAGTTCGACCTCAAACGCGGCACCTGGGAGATACCGGACACTCGACCCGCGCTGGAGGGAGTACCCTTTTCCACAAGGGGTACGAAGATGGCAGGGGATATCCATTTAGTACCCTTATCGCCGCAAGCAGTGGCGCTACTCGAAAAAATCCACGCACTCACAGGCAAATTCGCATTGGTCTTCGCAGGGGATGCCAAACCCTGGAAGCCCATGTCCGAAAATACCGTAAACAACGCGCTTCGGACGATGGGATACGACACCAAAACCGATATCTGCGGGCATGGATTTCGTTCGATGGCCTGCAGCGCACTGATCGAGTCAGGATTGTGGTCGGAGACAGCCATTGAACGGCAGATGAGCCACAAGGAGCGCAACAACGTCCGCGCCGCTTACATCCACAAGGCCGAGTTCATCGAGGAGCGCAGGCTGATCATGAACTGGTGGAGCCGGTACCTGGAGGCCAACCGGCAGGAGCATGTCACTCCACACGAATTCGCGAACCAGACCGGACCGAACGTCACTCGCTTAAAAGCAAAACGTGGCGCAACTGAGTAAGCGCTCGGTCTTTATATCTCAGTGATCCGCTTGTCCACGCGGGTCCATCCAAACAGGGCTGCAAAGCCGCCCTGCTTGGATGGACCTCACTTAAAAAATCTAAAGCCCACACAACTGTCTGTGGAAAACCACTGATTTCCACCGGTGGATAATTTCATCCACAGCCGCAGAACTCCCGAAAATTCGAGCCTTGACCCGAATTATCCACAGGCGTAGAAAAGATCGGGCAAAGCGCTGTCGCCGACAGCAACCCAGGTAGCCAGAACCTTTAAGGCTACGCCACACGGTGGTGGTTCTCCCAAAGTGCGATTAGCGTCCGGCGGCTCGCACGGTCACAGCGATGTGATGGATGCCTACTTTTACCAGTGTTCCCACTGCGGCAACTCATCCTCTTTCATAGCTGCCCTGCAGCAACCTATCCGCTTGGCCATTCCCGTGCGCCAACCTGCGCCCGTCTCTTTCTCCCGGAAAGAGACGGGCGCTCCTACCGCTGCTGCAGCCCAACTCGTACAAGGCTTTGCGGCATCCCCCCTCGTGACAATCGGCGTGACAAACACCGAAGTCACCCGCAACAGCGATGCAGATGATGGTGCCGCAGCCCACGGAATGGACTGCACCTGACTGACAGTCAGGCATGCCCCGGTCATCGCTTCACTGCCTTCACCTGACTCAGGATCTCGCGGCGCCGGTCTCGTCAACCGGCGCAGCCTCCACCCGCCCACTTCTTTGGAAGTGTTCAGGAGGCCAGATCATGAGGTGCCCAAGCTCCCGGTCGTAAAGAGCCGCCAGTCCCGCGTTAGTGGACAACCCTCACAGGTCGCAGGGGCCTTGATCCCTGATAACACTCAGCATTCTTGGCGGGATGACGTGGGGAAGGTTTTAAAAGTTTTGGCTTTGAGCGGAGTTCGATCATGGCACTGGTAGGTAAACGTGACGGGCGCAATTTTGGCTATGGTCGGCAAATGAGTTATGCCGGGCCGCTGGCGTTAAAAGACATGTTCGGCGGAGGGCATTACGGGACCGTCAAAGCGCACAGTGATCGTTGGCAAGCATTCGTGCGCTGGTGCCGCTCAGACGATGGACCAGGACTCAACGATGCACGGCAGATAGATCGCCAGATCTTGTCGGATTACGCGGCGCATCTGCGTCACTTAGTCGAGCGCGGCGACTTCACTATCGCCACCGCACAAAATCGATTATCCAGCGTGAACCGGACCATGGCAGCGCTTCGTGGTGATCAGCACGTGAAAGTGCCGAGTCCGAGCAAGGCGCTGGAAATGCAGCGCACCACAATCCGCACGAGAGTTCCACAAGGCCAGGATCGCGAACACGTGATGCGCATCCTAGATGCGCTCCGCAAACAGCATCCTCGTGCCGCCGCCATCGCACAGTTGGCACGCACCACAGGGATGCGCCTGCGCGAAGCCATCTTAGCCGACCTACCGCGTCTTCAACGGGAGGTCGAACACTACGACAAGATCAACATTCAGGATGGCACCAAAGGAGGTCGCTCGGGAACGTCAGCACCTCGCTGGATAGTCACCAATGATCATATTCGCGAAGCACTGAACTACGCCGAGCATGTGTCGCCCACCGGTAGCCGCAACCTGCTGGCACCTAATGAAAGCTATCGAGACTTTCAGCGGGAAGTCGTCCGCCTCGCACGGGGCATCCTGCAGACCCATCACCTCAAAGGCTTCCACGAATTTCGGGCGGCCTATGCGTGTGAACGCTATGAGCAGATCACCCAGCATCCCGCGCCCATCAATGGCGGCCATTGCTACCAACTGGACCAGCGTTTGGATCGTGAAGCTCGGGCGCAAATCAGCTATGAACTAGGTCACGGGCGTATCGACATAGTGTCGGCGTACATCGGAGGCCGAGCATGAGCAAAGCATTCGAAATGGAGCTGTTTCTGGCGGGCGTCCTGAGCGGGTCGCATTCCACGCGCCAGCGCCATATTCGGCAGGCTAAGGCTATCCAAAATGCAATTGCAGACCGCTGGCATCGAGACAATCCGTGGATGTGGCAGCGGAAGCACCTCGTGTGGCTTTTAAATCACCACCTGAATGGGCATGCGGAATCATCACGCTATTACTTTGTGCTGACGATACGGTTGCTCACGAAGCGATTAGGAAAGCCATGGCAGTTCAACCATAAGGCGAAGGACGCTAATCGCCACAATTATCTTCGTCTTCCAGGTTCTTGAGAGTTTTCCAGCCGCTCAACCCGCATCCCGCATCCCGCATCCCGCATCCCAAGCGGGGCACGCATCCCTGCTAGTTGTTCATCAGTGGATGAATTTACCTTAATCGGTCTGCTCCACCGCAGTTCTACCCATTCGTTCTGAGTCCTTTCATGCTCGATGTCGTCGTGAAGAACGTCCACCACCAAGCAACTCACACTTGGCCACTCGTCTTGGCCAGATCGGCGAGATAGCGTGAAAGGTCTTCCGACAGGTTCAGGGATATCCCGATCCTGGTCGTCTCGATGGAGGACGGTTGTTGGGCATCTTAACCCGGCAAACACTCACTTGAATTTGCAGGCTGACGCGAGGTGATTCTCGACGTCTCCCGATTTTAGGCTGATTTAGCTTTCCGGGCGACGTGGCTAGCATCAAGTCAGTATATCCACGCTGGGAGCTCTAAAGGCTTGATAACACACAGCATTCGTGGTCGGATCAATGACCGAGTCGATAATCGGTTTAGACTCAAGCCCTTGAATAATTTGAATGAGCACCCCTAAATAGCATCGGAGGTTGAATATTGGCCCCACCTAATGGCACACTGATACTAATGAGCAGATGAAAGTATATATTAAAACTAGACATCCAATCATCATAAAAGTATAGGCAGATAGTAGGGCTATTCACTTCAAGCTTCAAGGTAGTAGAAGGAGAAAGTGCAGTGATGGAATATATAAAATCTTGGAAAGAGACTTTATCAGATGTCCGAGAACGAAAGCGTATGGAGAAAGCCACGCCGTCGCACTCTCAACATCGACACGATTTAACGCGCATACAACAAATACCTTCATCTATGCTTTGTCTTTTTTTCGTGCCCCCTGCTGGCATACTCCATCTTTTATCACCAGCCTATACAGTAATTAAAGGTTGGAGAACAACAAACCGGCGCATTGCAGCGTCGACAACATGATGAACAACAGTATGCCCAACTCAGCGCAAGAAAATAGCACTCCGACTCTAAATATAAGACATATACGCTTAACAACAACGTTAGCCACAATGATTCTGGCTTTAATTATGAGTCTTTATGCCATCAAGACTCTTGCAGAAACATCCAACACCGAAACAAAAGAACAAAGTCAAGAAGAGTTAAGTCTGACAAATCACAACAACCTGAAAGACTATCTTCTTATTCAGGAGATCGTCCAGTCGATGAGTCCCAAAGCGGATTCCAGCACACGAGATCTCGCACTGGAAGTAAAACTCCAAGCTGAAAAAATAAAAAATCTAGAGAAAGAAGTATCAGAATTAAGAAAACCTGACGATAACAACGTGGCAACGCTTTTATTATCCGCCGTGTCAGTAATCATCACTGTACTTGGAGTACTTATTGCGATACTAGCAATACTTGGGTATCGCAATATCAAGAACGAAGCTATTAAAGACGCTCGAAAAACCGCCAAAGAAACTGTAAAAATAGTCGCCAAAGAAGAAATTCCGAGAGCAACAGAAGAGAATATAATTAAGCTAATCGAAGAAAACCGATTCGACAGATTAATTCAAAATGCTGTGGAAAATATTGTATATCGAGATACTTCAATGCCGGATGAAGTTGCAGATGAGGAGCGGTCAAATTGAGAACTTCGCCAGAATGGAACTCTTTGAGCGATCATCAAAGAACCGTCATATCTTCGCATCAAACTAATCTGCCAGTGGCGGTCGGAGCAATCGCCAAGGATCTCGGATTAACCATCCTTAAATCTACTATGCCAGGTTCAATTTCAGGAGAAATAAGGGAGACCGAGGGAGTTATTACGATCAAGGTTAATCGCCACGATGTTAAAGAAAGGCAACGATTTACTATTGCCCATGAAATCGCGCATTTTTTGCTACATCGTGAACGTCTCGCTGGCGGCATCACAGATGATGTACTTTATCGCTCAAGACTCTCAGACGATCTGGAAAGAGAAGCCAATAGATTAGCGGCAGATATTATAATGCCTGCCTCGCTTATCCAAGAAGCGCTAATTATGCATGGTGCGCTAAAACCAGATGATCGATATAAAAAAATCGCTGAGCTCGCCCAAGTATCGCTCGCCGCAATAAAAATCAGGACGGGGAAAAAATAGTTTATGCAAGATACATTTCCAAATTGGGAATACATACCGATCTTAGCAATAAGTCTTGCTGAAATGACGGCGATTGCACAACTCCCCGACAAAGACAAAGATGAATTACTTCCGCTCTTTTCCCTGAGAGGATGGGTTAGTGCTCACCGCCTGGAAAACTCACTCAAGAAAATTGAGGAGTCCATAGGAAACCGTCCTTGGATCTCAGATATCGACGAAAAATTTCTTTCCGAAAATAAAGTATTCCTGTTCACAGGAAAATATCCAGAAAAACCCGTGTATCAAGAATTAGTGCAGCTTTTAGACCCTAGTAACAGTTATGACAATTGGTACAGTTTCATAAAAAGCCAAAAAAATGCGATCCCTTGCCTTCGACATGAAAGCCTACAAGATATTGAGGGCCAGATTAACAAGCTGTCATCCCTTGACAGAGGATTAGTCTTGAGGATCTGTCCAAACGAGCTAAATATTGAGAAGCATCAACGCTTGGTTACCGCTCTCAATGTTACTAAAGCGGAAAATGTTCTTATTATTTACGATCTAGGTGGGATCGACGTAAATTTCCACGAGAGGATTCCGCTTTTAGAAAGGCTGATGATAGAAGCAAAACGCCAGATTGCAAATGTTACGATATCAATAAGCGCGTCCTCTTTCCCTTCAGGTTTTGCAGGGCAACATCGAGGAACGAACTCTATATACGAGAGAATTCTGTTTAACACAATAGCAGAAAAAGGAATCTTCAATCCTGTCGTTTATTCCGACAGAGGAAGTGCACGTGCAGAGAAACAAGATGGTGGTTCGGGAGTTCCTCCTCCTAGAATTGATTACCCATTAAAAAAAGATTGGAAATTCGTCAGGCGAGAAGTTGACGATAACGCGCCAGACTCCAAAGCCAAACGCACGACTGCCTATATAGACATTGCAAAGGAAATCATCAGTGATGAATATTGGATTCCAGAGCTACGCCTTTGGGGCACCCAACAGATTGAAATAACCTCTGAAAATAATGAGTTCGGAATTTACAGCGCTCAAAAATCAACCGCAGTTCGCATCAACATCCATCTTTTCAACCAGCTTCATTACAATGCTATTGGGGATATAATTAACACCGATGAAGAGTGGGTGGATTGACCACTCTCTCATGCTACCTCGACTACACGTTTCAAATATGGACTCAACAAAATCACATCGGATGGTCTGACGCTGCCGAAAGCACAGACCTTAGCCAAGAACCTATTTGACGGCATGCTAAATCTCTTAGAAATCCCGTCTAGAAGTATGTCTTTCACGTCAGATTTAGAAATCTTATTCAACCTACTTGAGACTTCCATTTTCAGCTCATACATTGCAAGGTCGGAAGGAATTATGCCGATCCGCCTAGCTAGAAGGGAGACCTCTCTCTTCGTCATAAGCTCAAGGTAATTTTGCTTAGATATATTTTTAATCAGCCGCCCCTTGCGAATCACCTTTAACCCGTCCGAGGTTACCTCCCAAACCGCCACATCATCATCAGCGATAGCGAGGACCCCTTCAACGTACTTCCCAGCAACGGCAACAATGACGCGATCGAAGTATTTTCTGTACTCTTCGAGCTGTCCCTCCAATCGAAATAACGAATCTTTTTCGCTCTTAATTTCAATTGCGACCATCTCTTGATTCCGAATATAACCAAGATCTACCCTGCGAGCTTTTCTTGCCAAGTTCATCTCACTAAAAACAAGGGACGAAAAATCAATCTGCCCTGTTTTCAAAAGCTTGTCTAAAACCGTCGTTTTAATCTCTTTCTCACCCATATTTAAACACCGCTTTCATACATTTAACCAACGCACACACCCCAATAATAAAGCATATCTGCAGCAGACACGAAAACAAAATATTTTCAGCACTCTTGGCATTTTCAGTACTCCCCGACTGTTCTGGAAAATATTAATTATCCACAATATCGAAACTTAAGTATAACCTGCCTTGAAATCAATATAAAGCTAGAATTCTGCACCGATCCAGATAAGCCGGCAACTGTGGACGTCATCACCACTCTTTCACTCACACGCATAATATTTATGGCGCTTCCAGGTTATCCCCAATATACAAATCCAATTCAACTCAAGCCAAAAAATTACAACTATCCAACTCCAAATAACACGTACTCCCTATTGATACCTTTATCTAGCATACAATGCATTACCTCCGTACAAACGAAGTGCTCCCTATTACCGGGCGCAATCCGATTAGAACGAAAATCAAATAATAAGATCAATCAGAAAGCGCGGACATGCCACGATTATGGGATGGGCCGTTTTATCAGTTAGTAAAATCGTGGGTTGCATGGGTTGAAGATATCTAGGATACGGGGAGCAGTCCAAATGAGCTTGCAAGGTGTGTAGAAAATCCAAGGCAATTCAGTGAGCACCAACTGCTTAAGGATAGAAATAGGGGTAAATAGGAGCTCAGCACGAACACAAGCTACTGAGATAATTACCATTTTTTGTATAGTTCGACTCCTGGTGCCGCACCACACAAAACAAAACCCCTGCAGAAATGCAGGGGCTTTTTTGTTTCTGCCCCCCTCTCCTTCCAGCTCCCCCCCTCGCTTCTGCCCACAACCTCATTGGCTTTTCTGCATATCAGAGTGCCACCACGTAGCAAAACAGCAGTATCATTGCCACGGTGGTTCCCCTGCACTCCTTCTCGCGAGTACAGCGGCATACGGACATGGATGTGTCGGCCCTCAGGGCTTGCACTTATACGGATATTTTTCCCATGAGCTTCTGCCTCAACCCAGGCATCACGCATTTTCTTGCGGCTGCACCCCATGCGCGCGGCTTTAGTGCTGTTCGTCTGCAATACCACGCAAGACCCCAGACAAGCGTAAAGCCACACCGACCCTGGATCAGGACGGTGAAGGCTTTCCTTCACATCAAAAAATCCAACGGGCATGCCGCCCGGCCTTGACGTTCTGTTTTCGAACATTGCTGCGCAGGTACGAGAGATCGGGCCTTTGGAAAGCGTTTTTTCAAACAATCAGAAGACACCCAGGGGGTCTTGATCCCCTCGGGCCTGGAGCATTCGGTCATTGGCCGAAGGAAATCCGTCAGCTTGACGGACTATGGAATGGGGAGATGGCATTCGGATGTTTTTAAATCATGTTTTGAGACCGACAGCGCTCGCCGTCGCGATTGCCGTTGGCCTTAGTGGTTGCGCCCACGTCGATCAGTACATGGGGCAGTCTTCCGGGACAAGCGCCTGCGTTGCCGGTGGCGCGGTGGGTGCGGTCCTGGGGGTTGCAGTCGTCGCGTTAACCAAAGGCGACGCCAATGCCTACAAGAAAGGCGCATTGATCGGCGCAGGCGCCGGGTGTGGCGTCGCGCTGCTGTACCGCGAGCGGGTGCAGAAGCTTCAGGCTGTCGCAAAAGAAGAAGGCCTGGTGATGCAGGTCAGCGAGCTGAATGCCAACGTCGCCCAGCCTGCGGCCAAACCGGACGTGCAGTCCGTGGGTGTTGAAGCTCAACTGCAGTCATCCGAAATGTTTGCTGTTGGTTCCGCAGAGCTGACCACTGAAGGCAGGCGGAAACTGACGCGCCTGGCCGCAGCATTGGCCGACAAGCAACCAGCCCCCCAACAACCCCCTCAGACGCTCAAGAAGATTCTGGTCGTTGGCCACACCGATGCTACCGGTGCGGCTGAATTCAATCAGAAACTGTCCGAGCAACGCGCTCGTGCCGTGGGCCAGATCCTGGCGGATGCCGGTATCGCTCGCCAGGACATTTACTATCAGGGCGCCGGGGCGTCTCGACCTCTCGCCAGTAACGACACAGAGCAAGGTCGTACCGAGAACCGTCGCGTCGAATTCGTCGAGATCGACAACGAGAAATTGCTGGTTGAACGCGTCCGTAGCGAACGCAGTAACGCCAAGTACCTGGCCCATGGCACCGCGCCCGTGGCCAAGGCCAAACCGGCAGTGGCTAAATCGACCCCGGCCAAACCTGTCGTGACGGCGAGTCAACAGCCTGCGGTGCAAGTGCCACAACCGGTTGCCCAGGCGCCTGCCTCCACGACGGTTTCCCCTGCCAAATCAGCCATTGTTCCACTGGGCGGTGACGGAGGTGTCGACTTCGGCGGTAATGCTGTCACCGACACTCGCTCGATCCTGGCCATGGGCATCACACCAAAAAGCTCGCCCTTCTCCTTGATTGGCACCGCCAATGCGACCGCACCCTTGAGTTCATGTGTCGCCGACCTTCCCCGTATCGAAGGCCAGGTCAAGAACCTGGCCGATGACAAGCCGCTGAACGAGTTCGCGACCAATGAGTTCTTCCCCGGCCTGACTGGCAAGCCCTGGGCAACTGCGGTCAACGGTCACTCCGTCACCGTTGGCCCGATCGCGGTTTTGCGTGACGACGCCAAGGTCGCTCAAGCACCGAAAATGCAATTCATCACCGACTACGCAACCCCGCAAAAGCATCAGAGTCAGCCATACCTCTCCGTCGCTAATACCTATGAAGGGGAGAACAAGATTCTTTATCGGGTGTTTGCCGTCGACCAGTCCAAGTCCCCAGTGACTTGCATGGACATCGTTTTCGACAAGCGTGCTGGCAGCGCCATCGCTGGCGAAATCTATTACCCGAAACAGGGTGACGCTTACGTCGCTCAGTTCACACCGAAGCGCCGATAAGTCTAGAGGGACACGCAATGCTCGAAATTTTCCGTTCGTTTTTCACCGCGTACTGGTACGTGATCATTCCGGTGGTCTTTACCGTCCTGCTTTCAATCCCGGTGATTGTCTACTGGTCGTCATTCAAGTACTGGCTGATGAAAGTCCGTATTCGCCTGCCCGGACTTGGCCGCATCAGCCACTGGGTCAAACATCCCGGCGAAAAGGAAAAGCCAAGCGATACCAACACCAAGCCCATCGGTTTTCTTTCATCCGAGCTGGAGCTGTGCTCGTTCTACGATAAGTACTACCGAGAACATCAGCCATCGGAAGCCAATTTCCGTCGCAGCCAGGACTACCTCGGCAAGATCCAGGAAGACGGCCGGCGGGAGAAAGGCCTTGGCCTGTGGACGCTGATCATCGTCCTGATGCTGATCGAGGCCACGGCCTTCGGTTTCGCGCTGGCGCCTTTTGCCCTGACACTGGCCACACCAAACACCGCACTGGCCGGCGCTTTCGCCATCGGCCTGGTGATCTCGATCATCGGTTTGTTCCTTTCCGAGTTTGCCGGCCGCGCGCTCTACAAGAACCGCGTCGTCGACAACATCATGTCTTATGAAAACCTGCGTCGCACAGGCGCGGGCGGCGACATGATCAGTACTCACATCATCACCATCGACAACACCAACGACGACGATAACTGCGCGCCCTATCAACAAATGTTGAACCGCGTAAAAGTGGATAAAGATGGCGACATGCCGGCCAAGCGCTTCACCATGCTGATCGGCTATGGCGTATTCATCATTGGTCTGGCGGTGGCCGCGTTTTGGGTCCGTACCGAGACGCTCAACGCTCAAGAATCCGACTTGATCGCCAATCCGCCTGCAGTGATGCAGTCCGCAGATGACTTCCCGGCGGCAGACAACGTGCCGATTCCGGATGACATGAAAGCCCTGTCCGACAGTGCCACCCACAAATCGGCTCAAGATCAGATCGATTCGTTGCACCGTGCATCGCTGGTGACCTTTGCCGTACTGAGCGGTCTGTTTATCTTTATCCAGGCGAGCTCGACGTACCTGGCCTTCATCTTCGGTTTTGCCGGCACACACTCACGCAAGGCCTGGGAACGGACGCACAAATTCTCCAGCGCCGATGACTTCATGCGTTACCACGCCAACAAAGCCCGTGGGGTTGCCAACGATGCCCAAGCCTCGCTGGGCACGTTGCAAGGTTTGCAAATGAAGGTGTTCCGCGTCGGCGGCAAAGAACTGGAAGCGCTGCGTTCGGACCTGTTGAACCGCACGTTCGAGTCCTATATCGCCCAGGAAGACGAAAAGAACGCAGCCAAGGCGCGCAAGAATGTCACCGACAACCTCGGCAAAGAAAGCCGCAAGGTCATTGAAAACTACTTCAAGAAGATCGTGGCAGATCTGTCCGCCGCGATTGAAGCCGGTGACAACGCAAGGATCAACGACCTGATCTCGGTGGCCGGCCCTCGTTTCGAGCAAATCGCCGACAATGATCCGACGCTGGCAGATTTCAAAAAGCAGTTTGCCGGACTGAGCATTTTTAACGCCAAACCCAACGCGGCACCAACGGCCGCCGCCGTTGTTGCACCGGTCGAGAACTCCGTGGCCGAAGTCGCCCAAGCCGTTGAAGCAGCCCCGACGCCGACACCGACTGCCGCACCTGCGCAGACAACCTTTGATCACAACGCCTTTGGCGACCTGACCGGCTACGAGGAAGACGACATCGACTACGTGGCCAACAAAAAAGGCGTGGACGCCGCCGTTATCCGCCGTGCCCGCAAACTCCAGCTACTCGACAAGTCGGAGGCTTAATGAAGTTCAAGAGCCTGATCCTGGCTCTGGCATTTGCCCCCGCTGCCCTCGTGGCAGCGGAGCGCAATGATGTCCCGAGCTGCTACGCCCAAGCTAAAATCGAGAACTTTCGCAGTGCACCTTCCGGCCGCCTGCTGACCGTCGTTGTCGATCAGACAACGCCATTGACGCCAGACTTGCAAAAGACCGCCTGGGGCCACATCAAGCGCTTCATCCAGCCCGGTGACAAGCTGCGCCTTTACTCGTTCAGCGCCTACCTGGAAGGTCACTACACCCGTCTGCAATTCGCCGGAGAGCTTGAAAAACCAATCGATCCGGCCGTACTCGGCGATGTACCGATGATGGCCAGCCGAAAGTTCGATGCCTGCCTGAAGGGTCAGTCGGCTGCGTTGTACCAACGGTTCGGAAAGGCTTTTTCCAACGCAATGGGCAAATCCAGCTCGGACATTCCGCGCAGCGAAATCCTGTTCAGCCTGAAGTCTATCGGCGATGACATCAAAAACGCCGAAGGCGTGAACGAGCGGGTCATCCTGCTGATGTCCGACATGCTCGAATACAGTGACTTCGGCAGCTTCTACACCAACAACGGCATCCGCGAGATAAACCCTGCCGTGGAATTGGCGAAGGTCGAAAAACAGCAGTTGCTGGCAGATTTTTCCGGGGCCAGGGTCTACGTTCACGGCGCCGCATTCGTGCCTACACAAATCAAGAACGGCTATCGCAGCGGCAAGATGATCCAGAACCTCGAAGGTTTCTGGCGCCGTTATTTCGAGAAATCGAACGCAGAACTCAAAGGCTTCGGCAACCCGGAATTGACGATCGCAGTCGAGTGATTACAGGGCCACCAGCGGACGGCCCTTTCACGCAACCGCCTCAATGACAGGATAGGTTCCACGACAAAGCCCTCGCAGCAATACGAGGGCTTTGTTGTTTCTACCGCTTTAAAACCCGGGTCTTAGTGACCCGCGCTCTGACCACCATCGACGTGCAGGATTTCGCCAGTGACAAATTTGGCGCCGTCCAGGTACACGACCGCCTGCGCAATGTCATCGATCTCGCCCATGTGCCCGACCGGGTGCAGGGCGCCCAGTGCGGCGTGGGTTTCTTCGCCGTGCATCGGGGTCTTGATGATGCCTGGCGACACTGCGTTCACCCGAATGCCGCGCTTGGCGTACTCGATGGCCAGGGATTTGGTCGCCGCGTTCAGGCCGCCTTTGGTCAGCGACGCCAGTACCGATGGCACGCCGTCGATGGCGTGGTCCACCAGGCTGGTGGTGATGTTGACGACGTGGCCGCTGCCGTTTTTCTCCATCTCGGCGATGGCCAGCTGGGTGATGTAGAAGAAGCCGTTGAGGTTCACCGACAGCACGTTGGCATAGTCTTCTGCGGTGTACGCGGTGAACGGCTTGGCGATGAAGATCCCGGCGTTGTTGACCAGCGTATCGATACGGCCAAAACGTGCGATCGCTTCACGGATGACGCGCTGTGCAGTGGCCGGTTCGCCGATGTCGCCGGCCACGGTGAGGATGTCCGGATCGGTCGATGGCTTGATCGAGCGCGAAGTGGCGACGATCCGGTAACCGAGTTCACGGAAGGCCTTGACCATGCCGTCGCCGAGACCTTGGGATGCGCCAGTGATGACAACGACTTTTTTCGAATTGCTCATGATGAACCTCTACTGATAAATGATGATTTGAAAAAGTAAGTAATCAGGCTTCGGCGGAGGCCGACGCCATTTGTCTCAACATCTGCTCGTAGTACTCGACCGATTGCGAACCGGACACCAGATGACGGTCGTTCAACACCAGGGCCGGGACCGAATTGATGCCGCGCTGCTGGTAAAAAGCCTCAAGTTCACGCACCTCGGCGGCGTACGCACCAGACGCCAACACCTCGCTCGCCTGTTCCTGGTCCAACCCGGCTTCTGCCGCCAACCGCGCCAGCGTCTGCTGATCACTCGGGTTCTGGCCTTCGCTGAAGTAAGCGCGAAGCAGGATCTTCTTCAGCGCCACCTGACGCCCTTGCTCCAATGCCCAAAGCAACAAGCGGTGAGCGTCGAAGGTGTTGTAGAAGTGGGTGCGCTTCTCCAGGTCGAACTTGAAGCCGATGGCATTGCCGCGTTCGATCTGCATCGCTTTGCCATTGGCGACGTCCTGGGCGGTACGACCGTATTTGCGCATCAGGTGCTCGACGGCTTTTTCGCCTTCGGCCGGCATGTTCGGGTTCAGCTCGAAAGGCTTGTAGGTCAGCTCGACCGAAACCTCACCCGCCACGTTTTCGATGGCCTGCTCCAGCGCCGTCGCCCCCAATGCGCACCATGGGCACACCACGTCGGAGACGAAATCGATGGTCACCGACGGCGTCATGACTGCCCCTCTTGCGCCAGTTGCTTGCGGTACTGAGTGGTGGTGATCCCGGCGTAACCCCAGTTATCGGTGTCGACTTCCTCGATCACGATGTGGGTCAGGTCTGGACGCTTGTTGAGGACACGTTCCAGTGTTTCAGTGATTTGCGCGATCACCTGAGCTTTCTGCTCAGTGGTCACGCCATCGCGGGTGATGCGCACGCTTACGAAAGGCATTGAGGAATCTCCAGTGACCTTCCCGTCGGGATGATGGGAGAGGCGTTGGAGCTCAATGTATGGTGTTCGCTGGAGGGGATAAAGGTGGGGATGGGAACATCATTAATTACGCGGTGTAACTATTGTGGCGTGAAAAAAGCCCCGAACCAGTCGTCGAACCAGTCGGGGCTTTTCTTTGCGCTCAGCCTTGCATCAGGCCTCGGTACCGCAATCGACCATCAGAAAATGTTGATCGGGTAATCCACGAACACGCGCACTTCGTTACCGCTGACGTTGTACTCGCTCGACTTCTGCGAAACACGCAGGACAGAGCTGCGCAGTTTCACGCTCAGGTCTTTGGCCGGGCCGCTTTGCACGACGTACTTGAACTGGTTGTAGATTTCGCGCTCGGTGCCGCCAGTGCTGGTGGAGGTGGTGATGTTGTCACCGCGCACGTAGGCGAAGTTGTAGGTCAGGCCAGGAACACCGAAGGCGCTGAAGTCCAGGCCGTAGCCCAGTTGCCAGCTGCGTTCGTCTTCGGCGTTGAAATCGGACCAGTAGGAGTTGGACAGGTAGATGGTGTTGCCACCATCGCCGACGCGACCTTGATCCTTCTGGTAGCCGCCGTAGGCGTAGCCCAGGTTGCTGTCACCCGTGCTGCGCTGGTAGCCGAGGATGAACGAGTGTGGGCCGGTGGCGTAGGTCGCCGCCAGGCTCCAGATCTTGTTGTCGTCGCCGGTGAGGTTGTTGTCGCGTACGTAAGAATCGTCCAGCTTGGTGCGGTAGCCGTTGAAGTCCAGGGTCAGGGACTGATCCTTGTCGATCGGGAACACGTAGTTGGCATTCACGTATTGTTTCTTCAGTACGTCTTCGACGTCGGAAGCGTACAGCGCTGCCTTGAATTGCTCGGTGAACTGGTAGCTGCCGCCCAACACATTGATCGACTTCAGGCCACCGCTGTCACGGCCTTCAGCGCTTTTGCGCGATTCGGCGGTGAAGTGACCGGCGTTCAGTTCCAGACCTTTGATCTCCTTGGAGGTGATCAGGGTGCCGGTGTAGCTTTCCGGCAACAGGCGCGAGTTGTCGTGGCTCAATACCGGCAGGACCGGCATCTGGTCGCCGTAGGTCAGCGTGGTGCTGGAGAGACGGAATTTGACGGCTGCGCCGCCCTTGGACAGGTCGTTAGCCGGTTGGCCGCTGTCACCTTTTTTGAAAAAGTCGATGCCTTGGGCGCCGCTGCGGTCTTCACTGCGCTCCAGGTTGAGTGCGTACAAACCGAAAGCATCCACACCCACGCCCACGGTGCCCTGGGTGAAGCCGGACGAGAATGTACCGATGGCCGCTTGGCCCCACTCGGATTTATCCGGGTTGCCGTCTTTGTAGTCACGGTTAATGTAGGCGTTGCGCAGCAGTACTTTGAGGCTGCTGTCCTCAACAAAACCCTTGGATTCGGCCTGGTCGTTAGCCATGGCCTGTGAAGTGCTCAAAATCCCCAGAGCGATCAGGCTGATTCGCTTGTTCAACATATTGTTTTCCTTATTACGGGTAGGTACGCGCTGTGTCGAACGGCTGAAATGGCACTTTTGCGCTCTTTTTTCATTTCGCAAACAAAAAAGCCCGCCCACGATGACTCGCGGCGGGCCTTTTTATTATTTTGGATTATGGCTGTCAGCCACAGGCGTTGGGCCGAATCGTAGCTGCGGCCTTAATGGTGTGTCAATTTGGTGAATCGTCTGTAATTAGGCAAAAATCGTCTAAGAAATGACTTTACTTGGCAGAAAACATCAAATGACACAGCCATCGATTCCGCGGAAGGCACTTTTGCCGGCAGCGCCTGACGCAAGCGAGGTGAATGTCCTGCGGCTTGCTTTCCACGCGATGGGCCGAGGTCGATGAGGGTGCTTCGGACATAAAAAAACGCTGCCATACCGGCAGCGTTTTTCGTTGATCAATCCGTTGTTTTTCTACTTATCCTTCCATCACATCCCGCAACGCATCCAGCTCAGCCTCGCTGAACAAGCCAGCGGGGTAACGCTCGATTATCATCCGGCGCGGATCACTGTCTGCGATCTGACGCGTCCCATTGGACTTGAACCAGTGCGCCAGGATCTGGAGCGATTCGCTGGTTACTGCCAGGGGATGCAACGCCCGCTCGCTCACCACATTCACTTCGGCGTTCATTTCTGCGCTCTCTCCTGGTTTGTGAGCGGCCTGACTTTATCCAAGGTTTATGACAGAACAACTAAGTTCTCCCCCTCCCTGCATTGCACCATCACAGATACAAGAGCTATGCCAATGTGTGCAGGCAGCCGACAAGCGGATACAAAAAAACCCGCAGTCCTGAAGGGCTGCGGGCTTGCCGTGAAGCTGGGCGCGAACACGTTTGCCGGAGCGAATTTGCAATCAACTCAAGCTGTTACAACTGCACTCATTCTTTGTGCGGCGCTGGCTGTTGTTGGGTAAGGCAGTGGATGTTACCGCCGCCCAGTAACAGTTCGCGGCCTGGCACCATCACCACTTCGTGCTGTGGGAACAGGCTCTGCAAGATCTCTTTTGCGGGAGCATCCAGCGGGTCGTCGAAGCTTGGAGCGATGATGCCGCCGTTGACGATCAGGAAGTTCACGTAGGAACCGGCCAGACGAACGCTCGGGTTGCGCTCTTGCGTGCCGTCCACCGGATCGACACCCGCGCACTCTTCCTCGGTCGCATACAGCGGTCCCGGAATCGGCATTTTGTGCACCGTGAAAGGGCGCCCCTTGGCATCTGTGCTACTTTGCAGCACGTTCATCGCAGCCTGACAACGCGGGTAGTTCGGGTCCTGCGGATCATCGGTCCAGGCCAACAACACTTCGCCCGGACGCACGTAACAGCAGAAGTTATCCACATGACCGTCGGTTTCGTCGTTGAACAGACCGTCCGGCAGCCAGATGATTTTATCCACAGCCAGATGCGCGCTGAGCACGGCTTCGATCTCTGCACGGTTCAGGTGCGGATTTCGATTGCGATTGAGCAGGCATTCTTCGGTGGTGATCAGCGTGCCCTCGCCATCGACATGGATCGAACCGCCTTCAAGCACAAAGCCTTCAGTGCGATAGCGCGGGCTGCGCTCGATCTCGAGGATCTTGCCACCCACCTGCGAGTCGCGGTTCCACGGCGAATACAGGCCACCGTCAAAGCCACCCCACGCATTGAAATCCCAGTTCACGCCACGGACTTCGCCGTTGTCGTTGATGACGAATGTCGGGCCGGTATCCCGGACCCAGGCGTCGTCGCTGGACATCTCCACTACGCGGATATTCGGCACGTCCAGGCGGGCACGGGCGTTTTCGTACTGGCCGGCGGAAACGGCCACGGTGACCGGTTCAAAACGGGCGATGGCCTTGGCCACCGCCACGTGCGCGGCTTGCGCCGGTTTGCCGCCCAGGCGCCAGTTGTCCGGGCGCTCGGGCCAGATCATCCAGGTCTGGGTTTGTGGTGCCCACTCGGCCGGCATATAGAAGCCGTCTGCGCGAGGGGTGCTGTTCAAAGTCGTCATGGCAGTCAGGACTCCAGGGATCCGTCGAGGGTTTTGATAGCACCATACAGGTTAGGGCGGCGGTCGCGGAAGGAACCCCACGCGCTGCGTGTATGTTCGAGTTTTTCGAGGTCGAAGGTGTGAACCAGAATGCCTTCTTCGGTTTCGTTGAGTTCCTGCACCTTCTCGCCGAACTGGTTGGCGATGAACGACGAACCATAAAAGGTAATGTCGTAACCGTCCTGTTCTTCGTTGCCGATGCGGTTACTGGCGATCAGCGGCATCAGGTTAGCGCCGGCGTGCCCCTGTTGTACGCGTTGCCAGTGATCGCGGGACGAAATGGTCTTGTCGTGGGGCTCGCTGCCGATGGCGGTCGGGTAGAACAGAATTTCCGCGCCTTGCAGCGCCATGCTGCGCGCAGCCTCGGGGAACCACTGGTCCCAGCAGATGCCCACGCCGATTTTCGCGTAACGGGTGTTCCAGACCTTGAAGCCGGTATCGCCCGGGTTGAAGTAGTACTTCTCGTGGTAACCAGGACCGTCCGGGATGTGGCTTTTACGATAAATCCCGAGGTTGCTGCCGTCGGCGTCGATGATCGCGATGCTGTTGAACCGCGCGCGTCCCGCCAATTCGTAGAAGCTGATCGGCAGCACCACTTGCAGTTCCCTGGCGACTTTCTGGAAATGCTTGATGGCGACGTTGTCTTCGACCGTCGTGGCCAGTTGCAGGTAATCCGGATTCGGCTTCTGGCAGAAGTACGGCGCCTCGAACAGTTCCTGGATCAGGATGATCTGCGCGCCTTTGGCGGCGGCTTCACGGACCAGCCGTTCAGCGACTTCGATATTGCCTTCAAGGTCCCAGGAACAGGCCATCTGAGTGGCGGCGACGGTAACGTTACGGCTCATGAATCATCTCCGGGCAAGTGCGTGACGGTCGGGCATGGTTTATCCACGCCCTGGCATTGGCGACTTTATAGCCGATAAAAATCGGCTTTAAAAGCGACAAATATGCCTTACGTCTAAAAATACGCACTTAAACCCGATAACAATCGAATTCTCACCACCCCTCCTGTGGGAGCGAGCTTGCTCGCGATGTTGTCGTGTCAGTCAAGGATTTCTTGACCGAAAGACCGCTATCGCGAGCAGGCTCGCTCCCACAAGGGCGGTATTTACAGGTCTTCCGAGAGCACCTTCGAGAGCATGTCGACAAAGAAATCCACGCTGCGGCGCGAGGTGACCATCGGCGGTTTGATTTTGAGGACGTTCAGGAAATCGCCCGTCGGCTGCATGAAGATCCCCAATTCGCGCAAGCGATCACACAACGCGGTGGTTTCCTCGGTCGCCGGTTCCAGGGTTTCGCGGTTGCGGATCAATTCCACGCCCAGGTAGAACCCGGAACCGTGCACCGCGCCCACCAACGGATGAATATCGATCAGCGCTTCCAGGCGCTCCTTGAAATATCCGCCAACGACCTGAGCGTTTTCCCAGAGCTTCTCCTCTTCCATCACATCCAGCACCGCCATGCCGACCTGGCAGCTCACCGGGCTGCCACCGGCGGACGAGAAGAAATACCCCTCGGCTTCCAGTGCTTCGGCGATTTCCCGGCGGGTGATCACCGCCCCCAGAGGCTGACCGTTGCCCATGCCTTTGGCCATGGTGATGATGTCCGGCACCACGCCCTGCTCTTCGAAGCCCCAGAAGAAATGCCCCATGCGCCCGTAGCCGACTTGCACTTCGTCGGCGATGCACACGCCGCCCTGGGCACGAACCATGGCATAGACCTGCTTCAGGTACCCCGGCGGCAGCGAGATACCGCCGGCATTGCCGTACACCGGCTCGCAGATGAAGCCGGCCAGTTGGCGTTTTTGCTCGGCGATTTTCGCCAGGTTGTGTTCGACGCTGCGCACATAGTCCGGCGCACTGTCCGGGCCACGGAACTCGCCGCGATAGGTATTCGGTGCCGTCACCGGGTGCACCCAGTCCGGACGACTGCTCAAGGCTTTCGGGTTGTCGGCAATCGAGGTCGAGACCGCATCGGCGCCCACCGTCCAGCCGTGATAGGCCTCCAGCACGCTGAGCATGTCGCGCCCGCCGCTGTAGGCCCACGCCAGGCGGATCGCCAGGTCATTGGCCTCGCTGCCGCTGTTGACCAGGAACACGCGGTCCATGGAGTCCGGCGCCAGCTTCAACAAACGCTCGGAAAACTCGGCGACTGCCGCGTAGTTGAACCGCGAGTTGGTATTGAGCAACGACCACTGGCGACTGGCGACCGCTGCCATGCGCGGATGGCCGTGCCCCAGCACCGCGACGTTGTTGAGCATGTCGAGGTAGGAGCGGCCCTGCATGTCGATCAGGTGGTTGCGCCAGCCGCGTTCGATGCGCGGCGGGTCGACGTAGTAGTGTTTTTGCGTGCGGGCGAAACTGGCGTCGCGACGGGCCAGCAGGGTGTGCGCGTCGAGTTCGGCTTCAGCATCGCAGGCCAGCCCCAGCAGTGCCGCCGGTGACGGGCACAAGGCTTGCCAGGCGGCCGCACGTGAAGGTGTGCAGAACAACGGTGCCGTCAACGATGCACCACGGGCCAGTTGCACGATCAGCGGCCCGCTGACCGTACCCAGCACCTGTCCTTTGACCAGCGCCGCCCCGGTATGCAGTGACGGTGTGACGCCCCGGAGCCGCACGCTCAGTTGCGGGCCGTCGAGTTGCAACACCCCAGGCGACGGCTGATGAATGACGCCGGCAAACGGCGATTCGACCGCCGTGCCGTGGGGTACGCGCAATTCGACGTGCAACGGGCAGGTGTCCGGTTCGATGGCGCTGTCCGGTCGGGTGCGGGACAAGCGGTATTGCCCGTAACGACTGGCCGCCAGGCCGTGGGCGGCGGCCGCTTCGTCCAGCAACCGCTGATCCACGCCCTCCTGCTCCCAGTTACCGGCGTCGAAATGCGGGCTGAGCACACCCAGATCGATCAAGGCAAACTCGCGACCGACCAGGCTTGGCAGCAACGGCGCAAAGCCTTCGCTGCCAATTTCC
Organism: Pseudomonas sp. MIL9; assembly: GCF_016887925.1. Classification (NCBI taxonomy): domain Bacteria; kingdom Pseudomonadati; phylum Pseudomonadota; class Gammaproteobacteria; order Pseudomonadales; family Pseudomonadaceae; genus Pseudomonas; species Pseudomonas sp. MIL9. Next base: position 221,312 of record NZ_JAFEHE010000008.1, read on the forward strand.
GGCAGGTTCTGGCCCACCGACGTCAGGATCGCCGCTTCCATCAAGGCCAATGGCACCGACGTGGCGACGCGGAAAATTTCCCACTCGTGAGTCAGGTTGTCGCGACTGTAATCGTTGCCCGGATCGATGCTGACTTGCTGCTCACCACTGAGCACCAACACTGCCGCACGAGCGACGATCAGCGGCCACAACGCCAGCAGTTCTTCATGGGTCAGCGGATTGACCGCGTAGTAGGCCTGCACCGCCGGCAAAATGCAGAACGGGTCGCCGTCGGCGTGATGCAGTAACGCCGCGCAGGTCACCGACAGGTCGGTGATGCGCCAGGTGCGGATCAAATCACCGAAATCGATCACGCCCTGCAGCTGCCAGTGGCGTTGCGCATCGCGCTGCCACACCACGTTATCGTCGGTGATGTCCATATGGATGGCCTGCACCGGCAGCTTGTCCACCAGTGGCTGCAAATGGCGCTCGGCCTGCTCCGCCGCTTCGGCGATCAACTGGCGCTGAGTGTCGTCCTGGATCACCGGCAACAAATGCGCGATCAATGCCTGAGCATGGCGAGCGTCCCACTGCAAGGTGCGCTCCAGCCCCGGATGATCGAAAGCCGCCAGCGCCAGGTCCATCTCGCCGCACAAGCGACCGAAGCCGGCCACCACCGTGCGATTGAAATGGTCCAGATGGGTCAGGGACTGGCCTTCGATATAGTCCAGCAAGCGCACGTGTACCGCTTGTCCACCGACTTCCAGCGTCAGCAGGTCCGCTCCATTCTTCGCGGGAATTACCCGTGGCACGTGCACATCCGGGTGTTCGCCCAGATGTTTGAGTCCGGCGTGCTGGGCTTGCAGTTCCAGCGCCGAATAGTCGCCCCGGCAGATTTTCAGGACGAAACGCCCCTGGTCGCTGTCGACGCGGTAGTTCAGATCCTGCTGGCTGCCAAGGGCCTGCAACCTTCCGCCGAGCCCGTAATGCTCCTGCAACAGCTCAAGCGCTTGCACCGCAGAGACTTGCGGACTGGGCAAACTGGCGCGATGAATCAACGTGGCGAGCGGCATACAACGACCCCTGAAATATTATTAGGCGCCTATATCGCCACTGCTTGGGGCGATACGCAACCCCCTTCACCCGTCTGACGACGGGCCGGCCGGGTAAACGGAAAAAGAAAAATGACGCGCCACTCATCTTCAACAAGACTCTACGCAAGAATGTCGACCATCTGCGCCCAGCACTGGAGAAACACCATGAATGTAGTCACCACCGACCTGCCCGGTGTTCTGATCATCGAACCCAAGGTGTTTGGTGACGAGCGGGGGTTCTTTTACGAAAGCTTCAACGCAAAGGCTTTCGAAGAAGCGACCGGCCTGAACACACCGTTCGTTCAGGACAATCACTCGCGCTCGCAAAAAGGCGTGCTTCGTGGCCTGCATTACCAACTGCAAAACACGCAAGGCAAGCTGGTTCGAGTCACGGCCGGTGAAGTGCTCGACGTCGCCGTGGACATCCGCCGCAGCTCGCCGCATTTCGGAAAATGGGTCGCGGTGCGTCTGTCCGCCGCCAATAATCGCCAGCTCTGGATTCCTGAAGGCTTTGCCCATGGCTTCGTGGTGTTGAGCGAGTTCGCCGAGTTCCTCTACAAGACCACCGACTACTACAACCCGCCGTCCGAGCGCTGCATTCGTTGGGATGACCCGGACCTGGCCATCGACTGGCAACTGGACGCCGCACCGCAACTGTCGGCCAAGGATAAGGTCGGGGTATTGCTCAAGGACGCCGAAGTATTTGCCTGAAACCCGACCTGAAGCTTCACCGCGCAGACTGCGCCCGCAAGCCTAGGCATAATGCGCCTGTACCCACAGGCGCTCGATGCTTATGACCCCGACCCTCCCCCGCAGACCTCGCTGGCGCAGCCTGGCGCTGCTCGCCTTGTGCCTGGCGCCGTTGTTGTGGCCGCTGGAGCATCTGGCCGAGCGCTATTACCGCAGCGAGCTGGCCAGCCAGAACCGGCAGACCCTCGATCTCTATGTCGCCAACCTGCTGGGCACCCTGCATCGCTATGAGGTACTGCCACAGATCCTCGGCGATCTGCCGGCCCTGCGCGCCGTGCTCGGTGCACCGGACGACGGCGTCACCCAAGGCAATGCCAACCGCCTGCTGAAGAACATCAGCGCCCAGACCGGGGCCGAAGTCATGTACCTGATGGACACCACAGGCAAGACCCTGGCCGCGTCCAACTGGGACAAGCACGACAGCTTCGTCGGCCGTAACTTTGCCTTCCGCCCGTACTTCAGCGAAGCCATGGCCGGCCGGCTCGGGCGCTTTTTCGGGCTGGGCACCACGTCCGCCAAACGCGGCTACTTCTTCGCCGCGGCGGTGCGTGAGGGCGAGAAAATCATCGGCGTACTGGTGGTGAAGGTTGACCTCGACCACACCGAAAGCCTGTGGGGCAAAACCCCGGAACAGCTGCTGCTGACCGACCATAACGGCGTCGTCATCATCACCTCGCGACCGGAATGGCGCTTTCGCGCGACCCGTCCGCTGAACGATGAAGAGAGCAAGGCGATCACCGCGATCCAGCCTTATCCGACGCGCGAGCCCAAGCCCTTGAATCTCAACCCCAACGCCTGGCTGACCCAGACCCAGTCGATCGCGGAAACCGGCTGGGACGTCAGCATACTCGCGCCGCGCACCCTGATTGACCGCCCGGTGCGCACGGTCGTCGCCATCGGTGGCGCGACGCTGTTGGTGCTGATGCTGTTGCTCGGCCTGATGATGCAGCGCCGCCGTCATTACCTCGACCGAATCGCATTCGAAGGCAAGGCCCGACGCGAACTGGAAGCCCGGGTCGCCGAGCGCACCAGCGATCTGGAAGGCCTCAACCGTCGACTCAAACAGGAAGTGCTGGAGCGCGAACAGGCACAGCAGGAGCTGGTGCGCGCCCAGGACGATCTGGTGCAGGCCGGCAAACTGTCGGCGCTGGGCACGATGTCGGCGAGCATCAGCCACGAACTCAACCAACCGCTGGCCGCGATTCGCAGCTACGCGGAAAACGCTGAAGTACTGCTGGATCACCAGCGCACCGACGATGCGCGGGGCAACCTCAAGCTGATCAGCGAATTGACCGGGCGCATGGCCTCGATCATCGCGCACCTGCGCGCTTTTGCCCGCCGTGATCGCCACGCCCCGGAAAGCGTCGCCCTGCAACCGGCGCTGGACGATGCCCTGGCGTTGCTGGCCAAGCGTCGGCGCAGCATGGAGGTCGAACTGATCCGCGATTTGCCCGCCGCCACCCTGTGGGTCGAGGCCGGGGAAACCCGCCTGCGCCAGGTGCTCGGCAATCTGCTGGCCAACGCCCTGGACGCCCTGACGGAAAAAGGTCCGCCGCGCAAACTCTGGCTAAGTGCCCAATCCACCGCTGACGGCGTCCACCTGTACATTCGCGACAACGGCCCCGGCTTTTGCATGGAAGCCCTTGGTCGCGCCAGCGAGCCCTTCTACACCACCAAGACCCGCACCCAGGGCCTGGGGTTGGGGCTGGCGATCTGCGAAACCCTGATGCGTGCCTTTGGCGGTGAACTGTCGTTCGCCAACCACAAGGAAGGTGGCGCATTGATTACCCTGAAGCTGCGCGCAGGCGCACCGGGTGTGAGCCTGCAACCGTCCGAGGACCGAAGTGCATGACCATCGACAACCGCATCCAGGTCGTGTTGATCGACGACGATCCCCACCTGCGCCAGGCCTTGAGCCAGACGCTGGATCTGGCCGGCCTGAAAATCCTGCCGCTGGCCGAAGCCAAGGGTCTGGCCGCACAGCTGGAACGCGACTGGCCGGGCGTTGTGGTCAGCGATATCCGCATGCCGGGCATGGACGGCCTGGAACTGCTGACTGAACTCCACGCCCAGGACCCGGAGTTGCCGGTGCTGCTGATTACCGGTCACGGTGACGTGCCACTGGCGGTGCAAGCCATGCGCGCCGGCGCCTACGACTTCCTGGAAAAACCTTTCGCCAGCGACGCCCTGCTCGACAGTGTGCGCCGCGCCCTGGCCTTGCGCCGACTGGTGCTGGACAACCGCAGCCTGCGTCTGGCCCTGAGCGATCGCAATGAATTGACCACCCGCCTGGTCGGGCAGTCGCCCTCGATCCTGCGCCTGCGCGAACAAATCGGGGCCCTGGCGGCGACCAAAGCCGACGTACTGATCCTTGGCGAAACCGGGGCGGGTAAGGAAGTGGTCGCGCGGGCGTTGCATGACCTGTCCAATCGCCGTAGCGGTCCGTTCGTGGCGATCAACGCCGGCGCACTGGCCGAATCGGTGGTCGAAAGCGAGCTGTTCGGTCACGAGCCGGGCGCCTTCACGGGGGCGCAGAAGCGTCGCATCGGCAAGTTCGAATTCGCCAACGGCGGCACGCTGTTCCTCGATGAAATCGAGAGCATGAGCCTGGATGTGCAGGTGAAATTGCTGCGTTTGCTGCAAGAACGGGTGGTCGAACGCCTGGGTGGCAATCAACTGATCCCGCTGGACATCCGTATCATCGCCGCCACCAAGGAAGACCTGCGCCAGTCCGCCGATCAAGGGCGTTTTCGCGCCGACTTGTATTACCGACTGAACGTCGCACCGCTGCGTATTCCGCCCCTGCGCGAGCGCGGCGAAGATGCCTTGATGCTGTTCCAGCATTTTGCCGATGAAGCCAGCGCCCGCCATGGCTTGCCGCCCCACGAGCTGCAACCCGGGCAACGCGCGCAGCTGTTGCGTCACACCTGGCCCGGCAACGTGCGCGAACTGCAAAACGCCGCCGAACGCTTCGCCCTCGGCCTGGAGCTGGCGCTGGACAACTCAGAGCTGCAAGATACGGCCGGGGCGCCGCCGGCGCTGGTCAGTGGTGGCCTGAGCGAACAAGTGGAAAACTTCGAAAAAACCCTGATCGCCGCCGAACTGGCGCGCTCGCACAGTTCGCTGCGCAGCGTCGCCGAAGCCTTGGGCATTCCACGCAAGACCTTGCACGACAAGCTGCGCAAGCACGGCCTGAGCTTCGCCGACAGCGGCGTCTCCAGCCACACCGACGAACTCGATTGACCCACTGTCAAATCATCCACTTCAAACATGAGGCCCCGCATGAACCGCGACAGTCGTTACCTGGAAACCGTCCTCCATCACGACATCCCCCTCACGCGGGACATGGGCCTCAAAGTGCTCGACTGGCACGATCAGCAGCTGCGCTTGTATTTGCCGCTGGACGCCAACGTCAACCACAAGAGCACCATGTTCGGCGGCAGCCTGTATTGCGGCGCGGTACTGGCCGGCTGGGGCTGGCTGCATTTGCGCCTGAAAGAAGAAGGGATTGAAGACGGGCACATCGTGATTCAGGAAGGGCAGATCAGCTACCCGCTGCCTGTGACCGGCGATGCGAACGCCATTTGCCAGGCGCCGAGTGCAGCGGTGTGGAAGAAATTCCTGACCATGTACCAGCGTTACGGCCGGGCGCGTTTGACACTGCATACCCGGGTCGTGAATGCGGGAAGCGAGGAAGATGCCGTGACGTTCACCGGGCAGTACGTGCTGCACCGCTGAACGTGAGGACAATGCAAAACCCTGTGGCGAGGGAGCATGCTCCCTCGCCACAGATCTCATAAAACGTCAGGAGCGGGCCAGCTCCAGCAATTTCTCCCGCCACGCCGCCTTCGCCGGCAGTGCCAAAAAGAACTCATTCAACAACGATTCCCGGGCCGGATAGCTGAAAGGCACACCGCTGAGCTCCAGCACCTCACCACCTGCCCCTTCCAGCACGCCTTGCGCGGCCGCCGTGTCCCACTGCGAGGTGGGTGCCAGGCGCGGATAACAATCCGCCACCCCTTCGGCCAACAGGCAAAACTTCAATGAACTGCCGATATTGGCCAGTTCCAGCTCACCCAGACTGGCGCTCAACCCGGCCAGCAAACGCTCTTGCTCAGGGCTGGAATGGCGACGGCTGGCGACCACCGTGAACGGCGCACCCGCCGGCGGCACTTCGCGAACCTGAATCGGCAGCGGCGCTGCGCCCCTGTCGCCACGCCACGCCCCCAATCCGGCACCGCCCACGTAAAAGCGACCATTGGTCGGCATCGACACCACACCAAACACCACGCGCCCTTGCTCGATCAGGGCGATGTTGACGGTGAACTCTTCACTGCCGGAAATGAATTCCTTGGTCCCGTCCAGCGGATCGACCAGCCACCAGCGCTGCCACCCGGCGCGCACGCTCCGGGGGATGTTGGCGTCCTCTTCGGACAGCACCGGGATGCTCGGATCGAGTGCCGTCAGGCCGGCCAGAATCAAGTGATGGGCCGCCAGATCGGCGGCGGTCACCGGAGAGTCGTCGGCCTTGGTCGTCACCGCCGTGCCTGTGCGCCAGAACGGCAGGATCGCTTCGCCCGCCTGCAACGCCAGTTCGACCACCGGCGCCATCAATGGATGAGGGAAATTCATGGCAGGAACACTCCGCGTTGAGTCAGTAAGTCACGGGCCAGGTAGAGCGCCGCCAAGGCTCGCCCCTCAGTGAACTGTGGGTTCTGCACCAGGGCGGACAGCTCGCGCAGGTTGACCTTGCTCTGGCCCATCGGCTCCGGCTCGTCACCCTCCAGACGTTCTTCATAGAGGTCCGTGGCCAGCACCACCTGGATTTTCTGGCTCATGTAACCAGGCGACAACGACAACTCGGTCAGATGCTCCAATTGCCGCGCACCAAAACCAGCCTCCTCCTTGAGCTCCCGCTCGGCCGCCGCCAGCACGTCTTCACCCGGCTCGATCAAGCCTTTGGGCAGCGACAGTTCGTAGGCATCGGTGCCGCCGCAATACTCTTCGACCAGCACCGCATGCTCGGCGTCGAGCATCGCCACGACCATCACCGCGCCATACCCGGCGCCCTTGCCGACCAATCGCTCATAAGTGCGCTCCACGCCGTTGGAAAAGCGCAACTTCAGTTCTTCGACACAGAACAAACGGCTGGTGGCGACGATCTCGCGGGCGAGGACGGTGGGTTTCTGGCGCATGAGCGGCTCCTGGACAATAGCGGGTTACTATACCCGGCCTATCCTGATTGTTGTCTTCGGATACCTTTTTTACCGCTGGAGAAGTTTTTTATGCCCCTGCTGCCCTGGCACGACATCGACACCGTTCTGCTGGACATGGACGGCACGCTGCTGGATCTGCACTTCGACAACCATTTCTGGCTGGAGCACCTGCCCCAGCGTTATGCCGACCTGCATGGGGTCAGCCGGGCCATGGCCGAGCTGGAACTGCAACCGCTGTTCGAACGCAATGCCGGTCTGTTGCAGTGGTACTGCCTGGATTTCTGGAGTGCCGAACTCAAGCTGCCAGTGCGCGAATTGAAACTGGAAACCGCGCACCTGATCGCCCTGCGCCCGGATGCGGACACCTTCCTGGCGGCGATCAAACGGGCGGGTAAACGCGTGGTGCTGATCACCAATGCCCACCGCGACTCCCTGTCATTGAAGCTGGAAAAAATCGAACTGGCGCCCTACTTCGAACGCTTGATCAGCTCCCACGACTACGGTTTCCCCAAGGAAAACCCGCAGTTCTGGGAGGCGTTGCAGGCAGACATCGACTTCGACCCGGCACGCAGCCTGTTCATCGACGACACCCTGCCGATCCTGCGCAGTGCCCGGGAGTTCGGTGTGGCGCATTTGCTGGCGGTGAAAGAGCCGGACAGCCGAAAGGGGCCGAAGGACACGGTAGAGTTTGCGGCGGTGGAGGATTATCGGTCGCTCATCGAAGGCCTCTGAGACCGAGGCGCCTGCATCGCGGGCAAGCCACGCTCCCACAGGATTGCGTAAAACCTGTGGGAGCGCGGCTTGCCCGCGGTGGCCATCACACTGGCTAAAGCCTTACTCGGGAATCCGCAACGACTGCCCCGGATAGATCTTGTTCACATCCTTGAGCATCGGCTTGTTGGCTTCGAAGATTTTGTTGTACAGGTTGGCATTGCCGTACACGCGCAGGGAAATGGCGCTCAGCGTGTCACCCTTCTCGACCACGACAAACTTGGCGGCCACGACGACGGGGCCGGTCACAGTAATCTGGTCATCCACGCTACCGACACCGGCAATATTGCCTACGGCCAGCACGATCTTCTCTTTCTCTTCCTGACTCGCCACTTCACCGGTCACGGTGACCTTGTCGCCATCGACTGTCGCGTGCACGTTGGGATTACCCAGGCCAACTTTGCTGATGTGTTCCTTCAACTGCTCACTGGCATTGGCGTTGCCAGGCGTCAGTAAATCCAGCAGTTTCTCGCCTGCTTCTTTAACAAAGCTCAAAAGACTCATGGTGCACTCTCCTTGGGGTTCGGGTTCCAGACGCAAAAGCCTAGACCACCCCTGTGGCTTGTGGATCCAACCCGACCAATGACGCCGCCTCCCCCGAGCGATAGAATCCCCACCTGCTCACCCCCTGGAGCCGCCCTGGAGCGAAGATGGACATCAAGCAGCTGAAATTCCTCATCGCTCTCGACGAAACACGCCACTTCGGCCAGGCCGCCGCGCGCTGCCACATCACTCAGCCAACCCTGTCCATGCGCCTGCGCAACCTCGAAGAAGAACTCGACTTGCCGCTGGTCAATCGCGGTCAGCGCTTCGAAGGCTTCACCGCGCCCGGCGAACGGGTGCTGGCCTGGGCGCGCACGGTGTTGGCCGCCTACGACGGCTTGTACGCCGAGGCCGCCGCCTGTCGCGGCAACCTGGTCGGTACGTTGCGCCTGGGCGTGGTGCCGTTGTCGAGTTTCGATCCACTGCCGCTGCTGCAACACCTGCACGCGCAACACCCGAACCTGCGCTTCGAACTGTCGGCGTTGAGCTCCGAGCAGATCCTCGAACAACTGGCGAACAATCGACTGGACATCGGCGTCTCTTATCTGGAACGCCTGGACAGCGAACGCTTCGAGTCGCTGACGTTCAGCGAAGCGCGCATGGGCCTGCTCTACGATCAGCGGTTCTTCAGCTTTGGCGAGGCGCCGCTGAGTTGGGAATCGTTGATCGAACTGCCGCTGGGCATGCTCACCAGTGGCATGCATTTTCGCCAGTCCATCGACCACAACTTCCACATCCGAGGCCTGACGCCACAACCGTTGCTGCAAACCGACGCGGTGCATCAACTGTTACAAGCTGTGCACGGCGGTCTGTGCTGTGCCGTGATGCCGCTGGACGGCGGTTTTGAACAGCTCACCGACCATCTGCGCCTGCACCCCATCGACGATGCCCAGACCCTGGCCCGGCTAGGGTTGATCATGCGGCGCAGCGCCCCACGATCGGCGCTGGCGGAAGCTTGTTTTGCGATTTTGCAGCAATCGCTACCGAAGGCTTGATCGACGCCATCTATCGGTGGATCAGTAATAGCAATTAGACGCGACACGTTGTCGCGCCTAGTCTTAAAGCTGATCAAACCGTCGGTGATGCCATGAACGCCAAGCGCCCTGACTGCTCGGCGCCCGCCTCCACAACGCCCGAGCCCGCTGCCAGCCAGACCTACAGCTACAGCAACCTCCAATACTCCGAATCGGCCAGCACAGCGTTGGCCGAGGAAGTCGCGCTGGCGATTGCCTACAACGGCATCAGCCAGGCGGTCATGCTGGTGACACCGACCGACCTTGAAGACTTCGTCGTCGGCTTCAGTCTTGGCAGCGGCATCATCCAGGACGCTGGCGAGATTTATGACCTGCAACTCAGCGGCTCCGGTTCGGCGCAGTACGCGCAAGTGACCATTGCCAACCGCGCGTTCTGGAACCTCAAGCAACAGCGCCGGCAACTGGCCGGCACCAGCGGTTGCGGGCTCTGCGGCGTGGAAGCGGTCGAACAGGCATTGCCGGACCTTCAGGTGCTGCCCGGCGCACCGTTGCCGCCCGCCGAATGGCTCGACGGCCTGCGCCAGCGCATCGGTGAATTCCAGCCGCTGGGCCAGTATTGCGGTGCGGTACACGCTGCGGTGTTCATGAACGATCAGGGCCAATTGTTGCTGGGTCGCGAAGACATCGGCCGACACAACGCCCTCGACAAACTGATTGGCGGCCTGATCCGTCGCAATATCCCGATCAGCGGCGGACTGGCGATTGTCACCAGCCGTTGCAGCCTCGAATTGATCCAGAAAGTGCTGCGCGCCGGCATCCAGACCCTGGTCAGCCTGTCCTCGCCCACGGGCCTTGCCGTGCAATGGGCCCGTCGCCACAACCTCAATCTCATCCATTTGCCACAAAAGAATGCGCCACGGGTCTACAGCCCGGCTTTGGAGAATCAAGCGTGAGTCAACACCGTCAAGCCGACCAGACACCCGTTCCTCGCTACAAACCCTACAAAGGCCCCGCCGGCGGCTGGGGCGCCCTGATCAGCGTCGCCCAAGCCTGGTTGACCAGTGACAACGCACTGAAAAACCTGCGCATGATGCTCAAGACCAACAAGAACGGCGGCTTCGACTGCCCCGGTTGCGCCTGGGGCGATTCGCTGGAAGGCGGCATGGTGGCGTTTTGCGAGAACGGCGCCAAAGCGGTGAACTGGGAAGCGACCAAACGGCGTGTCGATGGCAAATTCTTCGCCAGACACAGCGTCACCTCGTTGCTGGAGCAGAGCGACTACTGGCTTGAATACCAGGGTCGCCTGACCGAGCCGTTGCGCTACAACGCCGAGACCGATCGCTACCAACCGATCAGCTGGGACGATGCCTTTACCCTGATCGCCAAGCATCTGCGCGGCTTGTCGAGCCCGGATCAAGCCGAGTTCTACACCTCGGGACGTGCCAGCAACGAAGCGGCTTTTCTCTATCAATTGTTCGTGCGCGCCTACGGCACCAACAACTTCCCCGACTGCTCGAACATGTGCCACGAGGCCAGTGGTGTCGCGTTGGCGCAGAGCGTTGGCGTCGGCAAGGGCACCGTGACCTTCGATGACTTTGAGCACGCCGATGCCATTTTCGTCTGGGGCCAGAACCCCGGCACCAACCATCCCCGGATGCTCGAACCGCTGCGCGATGCGGTGAAACGTGGCGCTCAAGTGGTGTGTATCAACCCGCTCAAGGAACGGGGCCTGGAACGCTTCCAGCACCCGCAACACCCGATCGAAATGCTCACCAACGGCGACAAGCCGACCAACACCGCGTACTTCCGCCCGGCACTGGGCGGCGACATGGCGATCATGCGGGGCATGGCCAAGTTCCTGTTGCAGTGGGAGCGCGACGCGCAGAAGGCCGGTGAACCTGCCGTGTTCGATCACGATTTCCTCAACGAACACAGCGTCAACGTGCTGGATTACCTGGCCGTCATTGACGACACCCCGTGGGAGCAGATCGTCGAGCAGTCCGGCCTGCCCCTGGTGGAAATCGAGCAAGCCGCGCGCATGTACGCCAAGGGCAAGAACGTCATCATGTGCTGGGCCATGGGCATCACCCAGCATCGCCATTCGGTGGCGACCATCCAGGAAATCGCCAACCTGATGCTGCTGCGCGGCAACATCGGGCGACCGGGCGCGGGCCTGTGCCCGGTGCGTGGCCACAGTAACGTGCAGGGCGATCGGACCATGGGCATCAACGAGCGCCCGCCGGTGGCGTTCCTCGATGCGCTGGAGCGTCGTTTCCCATTCAAAGTGCCACGTGAAAACGGTCACAACGTGGTCGAGGCGATTCACGCCATGGCCGAAGGCCGCGCCAAAGTATTCATGGCCCTGGGCGGCAACTTCGCCCAAGCCACCCCCGACAGCCCAAGGACCTTCCAGGCCCTGAGCAATTGCGACCTGACCGTGCAGATCAGCACCAAGCTCAACCGCAGCCATCTGGCCCACGGCAAGGACGCGTTGATCCTGCCGTGCCTGGGTCGCACCGATATCGACCGACAAACCGAAGGCCCCCAAGCGGTGACCGTCGAAGACTCGTTCAGCATGGTCCACGCCTCCAACGGCCAATTGGAGCCGCTGTCGAACCAGATGCGTTCGGAGCCGGCGATACTGGCCGGCATCGCGGCAGCCACGCTGGGCAACCACCCGGTGGACTGGAACTGGCTGGTGGCCGACTACAGGCGCATCCGCGATCTGATTGCCGACACCATCCCCGGCTTCAAGGACTTCAACGAGAGAATCAAGCATCCTGGTGGGTTCTACCTCGGCAACAGCGCCGGTGCGCGCAAGTGGAACACCACGTCGGGCCGGGCCAATTTCCGTCCGAACGCTTTGCCCAGGGACCTGGTGCACGAGCGCACCCGCGCCACCGGCGTACGGCCGGACCTGATCCTGCAATCGATGCGCTCCCACGATCAGTACAACACCACGATCTATGGGCTCAATGACCGCTATCGCGGGGTGAAAGGCCAGCGTGACGTGTTGTTCGTCAACGAAGCCGACATCATTCGCCTGGGCTTCAAGCCGGGGCAGAAGGCTGACATCGTATCGATCTGGGATGACGGCCTGGAGCGTCGGGTAAAAGGCTTTACCCTGCTGGCGTTTGATATCCCGGCCGGGCAGGCGGCCGCCTACTATCCGGAAGTGAACCCGCTGGTGCCGCTGGAAAGCACCGGGGATGGCAGCCATACGCCAACGTCGAAGTTCGTCGCCATCCGCCTGGAAGCGGCGAGCGAGACCAGGTTGATCATGGCCAGGTCGGCTTAAGCGGCGTCTGGTCCAGCACTATCGCGAGCAAGCTCGCTCCCACCGGCTTTTGTGTTCAACACAGATCCATTGTGGGAGCGAGCCTGCTCGCGATGGCGCCATCACAGACAACAAATATTGAGGGACAATCACTTTCCAATCGCCCACAAAAAAGGCCGCTTTTTCTCAAAAACGGCCACTGCCAAGTAGCTACAGACCGGCCAAAAACCGTTAAGTTCCGCCCAAAAAACAGTAACTTATCGAAATGTGCGCAAGTCGTGTTACTCGTCGGATTTCGATTGTCACACCCCTGACACAGCCTCAGGATCGCGCCGTCATCCCCTTGAGGTTCCTCTATGAAGTTCTCCTCGATTCTCTTGTTGTCCCTTGGCCTGGTCAGTGGCTTCGCCTCCGCTGGCGGCACCACCGAAGCAGGTGTGGGCGGCGCATTGGGCGGGGTTCTGGGCTCAGTCGTCGGTCAGTCGTTAGGCGGCAATACAGGTTCCACCATTGGCGCGGCCCTGGGCGGCGCGGGTGGTAGCGCAGTCGGCGCAGACAAACACAGCCGTGGTGAAGCCGCCATCGGTGGTGCACTGGGCGCAGCAGGCGGTAACGTGGTCGGCCGCAGCATGGGCGGCACCACCGGCAGCCTGATCGGCTCCGCAGCAGGTGGCGGCGCAGGTGGCGCGCTGGGTAACTACATGGGCAACAAGAGCGAAGAGGAAGACGATCGTCGCTCCTATCGTGGCCATGATGATCGCCGTTACTACCGTCACGGGCACCCTGGTCGCGGCCATGCCTACGGCCATCGCAAGCACCACAGATATTATCGCGACTGAGGCCTCGATCGCCTCGTCAGCCGGTACTTCAAAAATTCGCAGCTCACGGGCTGCGATTTTTTTGCCTGTCTAAACCACCAGGCGCTCCAGTGCTGCGCGCAACTGCCCGGGAATCGACACCGGCTGATTTGACGCACGATCCACAAACACATGCACGAAGCGCCCCGCCGCACAGGCTTCATCCTCCCCGGCCTTGAACACTGCCAGCTCATACTGCACCGAACTGTTGCCCAACTTGCCTACCCGCAAGCCGATCTCGATGCGGTCCGGGAAAGCAATGGAAGCAAAGTAATCACAGGCCGAGCTCACCACGAAGCCCACCACCTCGCCATCGTGGATGTCCAGCCCGCCGACCTCGATCAGGTAGGTGTTCACCGCCGTATCGAAGAAGCTGTAGTAGGTCACGTTATTCACGTGACCGTAGGCATCGTTGTCGTGCCAGCGCGTGGTGACGGGTTGGAAATGCGGGTAATCGGAACGTTGAGGCATCAGCGTGGGTTCCTGGAGTCGGGCTGCCAGTCTACGTCGAAAACCGTGTCACGAAGCATCGTCGGGAAACACCGCGCTTGCCAGATGCTGTTCAGCCCACCCACGTACCTCGGCGTAGGGATAATCCTCAAGCACCGCAAACCCCGAGATCGCCCGCGCCTTGAGTTTGGTGAACAGCGGTACGCTGATCCCGCACAGAAACCGCGTCACCCGCTCCGCCGATGGCGCACCGCCCGTGTGCTGTTGATGCCTGTGGATAAAGTCCCCACACAAGGCCTCGAAGTTTTTATCCACAAGCGCCGGCAATGGCGGTGGCTCCGGCAATCGCGCCACCTGCCCGTGACACACCGAGCAATGTCCGCATTGCGTGGGGGCGTTGGTGTCGCCGAAATACTCGGCCAGGCGATAGCCCAGGCAATGCTCGGTAGCGAACAGGTCCAGCATGGCGTGAATCCGCGCGATTTCGGTTTGTTCATGCCGGGTGAAATACCCGTGCAGTTCCTCACTCAACGCGACGCTATCGAAACCGGTTTGCAGCAGGCTATAGACCTCGGTCATCTGCTTGCTTTCCAGCTCGACCCAGCCCTTCTCCTGGAAGTAATCCAGCGCCTTGACCACCCGGCTGCGCTCGGCCTGATGTTGCTGATACAGCGCCTCGAAATTCACCGTGGCCCAGGTCCGTGCGCGGCTGGAGGTCTGGATGATCGCCGCGACGAAATCCCTGCGCTCGCCCTCGAAACGCGCCAGCAACGCCTCGGGCTCCAACAAATACTTGAATCGGTATTCGGCGTAGTAGGCGTAACGCGGGGCGATCAGGCCACGCAGTTCCAGCTGCACCAGCAAGGTCTTGAGCGGCAGTTGGCGAATGTTGCTCTGATCCGCCAAAGGCCCCAGCAGAAACTCCCATTGCCCCTCCGGCGCGGCGGCCTGCATTTCGTCGAGCACGCAGCGGATGCCGTCCAGCTCCGGGGTGTCGCCATAGACAAAGTTTTCCAGCACGTTGAGGCTGTCGCGGTTGGCCAGGACCAGGCAGTCGGAGGGCTGTCCGTCGCGCCCGGCACGGCCGATTTCCTGGCTGTAGTTTTCGATGGATTTGGGCAGGTCGAAATGCACCACGTTGCGGATGTCGCTCTTGTCGATGCCCATGCCGAACGCGATGGTGGCAACGATGCAATTGGACTGCCCGCCCATGAAACGCTTCTGGATCGCTTCGCGTTGTTCATGGGGCAACCCGGCGTGATAGGCCTCGGCCTGAATGCCATTGCGGCTCAGATGCTCGGCGATCTGTTCGGCGGTTTTCTGCAGGGTGACGTAGACGATGCTCGGCTGGTCGGGACGCTGGTTCATCCACTCGACAAGACGTCGGCGCTTGTCCTGCCCGCGCACCGGTTCCACCAACAGATTGAGGTTCGGCCGATAGAAACCGGTGGTCACCACGTCCTCGGGGGCGATGGCGAACTTGGCCTGCATGTCGGCGATCACCTTGGGCGTCGCTGTCGCCGTCAGCAGCAACACCTGAGGGATGTTGAACTGGCGTTGATAGTCGGGAAGCTTGAGGTAGTCGGGGCGAAAGTTGTGGCCCCACTCCGAGATGCAATGCGCCTCGTCCACCACCAGCAGCGAGATCGGTACCTGCTGCAAGAAGTTGCGAAAGCGCTCGTTTTTCAGGCGCTCCACCGAGATCATCAAAATCTTCAATTCACCGGATTTGGCCCGGGCCATCACATCGCTGGCGTCATCGCGGCTCTGGGCCGAATCGATACTGCCTGCGGCTATGCCGTGGCGCTGCAGGAACGCCAGTTGATCCTGCATCAATGCCAGCAATGGCGAGACCACCAGCGTCAGGTGCGGCAACAAGACTGCAGGAAGCTGATAGCACAGGGACTTGCCAGAGCCCGTGGGGAAAATCGCCGCCGCCGAGCGCCCCGCCAGCACCGCGCTGACCGCCGCCTCCTGGCCGGGCCGAAACTGTGGATAACCGAAAACCTGTTCCAGGGTGTTGTGCATAAGCTGTCACTCCGTTGACCGCTGCGAAGAGCAAAGCCTGGCCGGCGATTGCAGCGGATCGAGAAAAGGTCGGGGCGAAAAAAGATACGGGATGATACAGCGGATGGTTCGGCAGCATCGCAAGGCTTATGGAATGGAGCGACTGTCAGGGCGCCATCGCGAGCAAGCTCGCTCCCACAAGGATCCCCGCCGTTCACAAAATTGAGGACGATGCTAAACCTGTGGGAGCGGGCTTGCCCGCGAAGAGGTCGGCCCATTCACCACAAAACTGGAAACACCCTACCGTTTCTGAAGCACCCTCTACCGAGCATTTCGACGCGTCGACTGATAAAGCCGTAGGTATTTTTACCACTGCCAGTTTCAGGGTAAAAAACCGCCATCAACTCGTAGGCTTCTTCCTCAACAGTCAGTAAAGACCCTACAAAACCTGTCCATCTCAGCTGTCTTGTGGCGCCGCCTCACGCCCTTCTATAGTTTCCGGCGCGGCTGAAATCAGTGACTCGGCCTGCCGGGCACACTTGCCGATTTCGCACAGGACGCACCTCGATGAACAACCACCAATCATTCAACGACCGCTATCGCCCGCTCAAAACCCGCTACAGCGAAACCCCGGTGCTGGTGATCGACACCGAAGCCGATCCCGTCGAGATCCTCGACGCCGCCCGCCAACGCATCCGCGCCGCCAGCGACCTGTTGGAAACCCTGTATTGCCTGTGTTTCAAAGAGGCCGACGCCAGCGACATTCCCAACATCGTCAGCGCGCTGTACCTGCTGACCCAGGACGGCAACGACCTGCTCGACATCGCCCGGCAACGCCTGCCGAAACTCACTGGCTAAGTCCCACCCGGCTTCTCTGTAGGCGCTGGCTTAGCAGATAACGCCGTCAGCAACGCCCTATGAAAGCTTCGGCACGGTCCTACAAAAGAAGACAACTTGTCGGCTATCGCCGGCCGGGGACACAAACCTATAGTCCGGACTGTCGCTGCCAAATCAGCGACTCGGGCTTGGTCACCCGATGGAACACATAAACACGTCCGTTGTATGCTGCCGGCACCTCAAGTGTCTGCACGCTTTATGGTGGCTGTGTTTGGGACGCCTTCGGGCGTGCCGGTCTTGTGTGTTCTCCCGGTTGACCAACCCGAACACAGTCCGCCTCCATCGCTTGGTCACGATGACAGCGGTTCATCCAATGCATTTGAGAATACATAAAATGAAAAAATGGAACCCATTCACCAACGAACGCTACCTCCCGCTCCACACCAACCTCACCGACACCCCGCCCCTGATCATCGACACCGAAGCCAACCCCCAGGACATCCTCGAAGCCGCCCTCCAGCGCATCCGGGCCTCCAGCGACCTGCTGCGAACCCTGCACTGCCAGAACTTCCACGACGGCGATGTCGAAGACATCCCCCACATCACCCACGCGCTGTACCTCCTGACCCAGGACGGCTGTGACCTGCTCAAGGTCGCACAGCAACGCATGCTCAACTGGAAAGCGCCAGCCTGAGATCACTGCTAAAACTGGCATTATTCTGGCTGTTTACCGTAATTTCAGCTGGAATAATGGCAGTACAAAGGAGGTCCCCCAGAAAATTTGATGCAGTGCGGCGCCTTCAAGGCAAGGCGATGCTTCTTAACTTAAGTGCTATTATTCTGGCAGTTAAGGCTAAAAAATGAAGGAATATTGGCACATGGCCAAGAAGACCGCGCCACTCCTGCCCGCCGCTTCCCGATTGCTCGCCGAGTTCGGGGAGCGACTGAAACTGGCACGACTGCGCCGCAAGCTCACCGCCAAGCAAGTCGCCGAGAGATCAGGCATGTCACTGACAACCTTGCGCTCTCTGGAATCCGGTGGTTCAGGCGTGACCATCGGTGCCTACCTGTCCGTCATGCATGTGCTGGGCCTTGAAAAAGACCTGAACAAACTCGCGGCAACCGATGAGGTGGGGCGGCAACTGCAGGACGCACAACTGAAACCCAGGGCCGCTTCATCCAACGACTCGAACCGACAGGCGCGTAAAGTCAGCGTGGCTAAAAAAGCCCCTCCCAAAACCGGAAAAGAGACTGAAGTCATTGAAAGCGCCAGCCCCGCGGAAGATCTGCTGGCTGACTACCCCTTCAACACCCACTCTCTTTCCAGTCTGTTGACCCAGAAAAAAACCAAGTCCACGACAGGTGAACAATGACGCAGATTGCGGTGTATGCCGATTGGGAGTCCTTGAATGGGCCCAGGCGTCTCGGTTTCCTGCATGCCCGAAAGACCCGGTCCACAGAAGTCTTCGAGTTTGAGTACGACAGGGTTGCGCTGGACGATCCCGAGTTGAACTTCACAGCGCTGGACCCTCGCATCAGCCTCTATGAAGGTCGGCAGTTTCCCGGACAACATCAAAGCCGATTTGGCGTGTTCGCTGACTCAAGCCCGGATCGATGGGGCCAACTGTTGATGAAACGGCGGCTGGAACGGGATATCCGCGACGGCTTGATTGCCAAGGGCAGCAAGCTCCACGAATCAGATTTCCTGCTGGGTGTACATGACCTCTATCGGGTCGGTGCGATCCGCTACAAGCTTAATGACCAAGGCAACTTTCTCGATGATCGCGATGGCGTGGCCGCCCCGCCCTTCATTGAGTTGCGGGCGCTGGAGCAAGCCAGTCGAGCCTTGGAAAACGATCCGGACAACACCTCACTCGATGGCCGTGAGTGGCTGAGAATGTTGATCGCACCGGGCGGCTCACTCGGTGGTGCCCGCCCCAAGGCCAGCGTTGCAGACGAGCACGGTCACTTGTGGATCGCCAAGTTCCCCAGTACCCGCGATGACTATGACGTTGGCGCCTGGGAACTGGTGGTCAATGCCCTGGCCAATCACTGCGGCCTGCGCGTCGCAACCGGTATCGCCCGACGCTATGCCAGTGAACATCACTGCTTCATGGTCAAGCGCTTCGATCGCACCGAACGGGGTGGCCGACTGCACTTTGCCTCGGCCATGACCCTGACTGATCGCGTTGACGGGGACGATGCTTCAGTCGGCGCAAGCTACCTTGAGTTGGCCGAAGTGCTCATGGAACACGGCTCGCAAACCAACGCGGACCTACGGGAGTTATGGTCTCGCATTGTGTTCAACATTCTGGTTTCCAATACCGACGATCACCTGCGCAATCATGGCTTCATCCTCGACCCAGGTCGGGGATGGCGCTTGTCTGCCGCCTATGACATGAACCCGGTGGCCCATGCCGACGGTTTGAAACTCAACATCAGCGATGCCGACAACGCACTGGATCTGGAGTTGGCGCGAGAAGTGGCGGAGT
The DNA here is from genome assembly GCF_016887925.1 of Pseudomonas sp. MIL9. Classification (NCBI taxonomy): domain Bacteria; kingdom Pseudomonadati; phylum Pseudomonadota; class Gammaproteobacteria; order Pseudomonadales; family Pseudomonadaceae; genus Pseudomonas; species Pseudomonas sp. MIL9. The sequence continues at coordinate 240,559 of NZ_JAFEHE010000008.1, forward strand.
ATTTTCGGGTCAGTCGTGCGGATGCAGAAAATATCATCGACCGTTTCAAAGACGTTGTCAGCCAATGGCCAACGCTGGCGCAGGCATTGGGGCTCTCAAAACGTGAGCAGGACAATATGGCGCCTGCATTTCGACTGGCGGAAACTACGCAATGAACCTCGCCCCCCACTTTCCCGACGACCACTTCATGCAGCAACTCATGCAGCTGCTGCACGAAGAAATCGGCCTGCCCGAACGCAAAACCATCAGCCTCGACACCTCGATCAATGTCGACCTTGGCTGCAACGGCGCGGATGCCCAGCACTTGATCGAAAGCCTGGAAGAGCAGTTCGCCATCGATTTCGTGGACTACGACAGTTATCGCTATTTCCAGCCCGACGGCTACGATGTATTCCTCAAGCGCAAAGCCAAGGGTCGCGGCGACAAGGTGCCGTTGACCATCGGCATGCTCTACCGCGCCATCAAGGCGCAACGCTGGGACACCGAGGAGCTTGAAGGACGGTAACGTCCCCGGATATGGACATTGTGGAGCGGCCAGGTCGGTGGTGATGGTGCCAGAGCTTGTCAGGGCGTTCGTACTGCACCTGAAAACCTGAATCACGCCCACAAAAAAACCGCCCCGAAGGGCGGTTTTTTCATTGCATCAAACCAACGCTTACAACTGAGGACCGGCAGCCTTGATCGCGTCGCTCACGTCGAACTTCTTGAAGTTCTCGATGAACAGGCCGGCCAGTGCTTTGGCGGCTTCGTCGTAGGCGGCTTTGTCAGCCCAGGTGTTGCGTGGGTTCAGCAGGCCAGTCTCAACGCCCGGTACGGCCAATGGCACGTCGAGGTTGATGGTGCTCAGGTGCTCGGTCTCGGTACCGATCAGCGCGCCGCTCTGGATCGCTGCGATCACCGCACGGGTGGTCGGGATGTTGAAGCGCTTGCCGACGCCGTAGCCGCCGCCGGTCCAGCCGGTGTTGACCAGGTAGACCTTGGAGCCGAAGCCACGGATGCGCTTGATCAGCAGTTCTGCGTATTCGCCAGCCGGACGCGGGAAGAATGGTGCGCCGAAGCAGGTGGAGAAGGTCGACTTGATGCCGCTGCCCGAACCCATTTCAGTCGAACCCACCAGAGCGGTGTAGCCGGACAGGAAGTGGTAGGCCGCTTGCTCTTCGTTGAGGATCGACACTGGCGGCAGCACGCCGGTCAGGTCGCAGGTCAGGAAGATGACAGCGTTCGGCTCGCCACCGAGGTTTTTCTCGGAGCGCTTGGCAACGTGCTCCAGCGGGTAAGCGGCGCGGCTGTTCTGGGTCAGGCTGACATCGGCGTAGTCGGCGTGCTTGGCATCATCGATGACGACGTTTTCCAGCACTGCGCCGTGCTTGATGGCTTTCCAGATGACCGGCTCGTTCTTCTCGGACAGGTCGATGCACTTGGCATAGCAACCGCCTTCGATGTTGAACACCACGCCTTCGCCCCACGCGTGCTCGTCGTCACCGATCAGGTAACGGCTTTCGTCGGCGGACAGGGTGGTTTTACCGGTGCCGGACAGACCGAAGAACAGGGTCACGTCGCCCTCTTCGCCGATGTTGGCGGCACAGTGCATTGGCAGCACGTCGGCGGCCGGCAGCAGGAAGTTCTGCACCGAGAACATGGCTTTCTTCATTTCACCGGCGTAGCGCATGCCAGCGATCAGCACTTTCTTCTGAGCGAAGTTGAGGATCACGCAACCATCGGAGTTGGTGCCATCACGCTCTGGAACGCATTCGAAGTTGGCAACGTTGAGCACTTGCCACTCATCACGGCCAGCCGGATTGTACTGGGCCGGGTTGATGAACAGGCAGCGACCGAACAGGTTCTGCCAGGCAGTCTGGGTGGTCATCTTCACGGCCAGGTAGTGGTCGGAGTCGGCACCTACATGCACGTGGGAAACGAAATGCTCTTGCGCATTGTTGAACGCCTCGACGCGAGCCCACAGGGCGTCGAACTTGTCGGCCGGGAACTTGCGGTTGATCGGGCCCCAGGCGATGGCACCTGTGGTGGTTGGCTCATCAACGATGAAACGATCGACTGGCGAACGGCCGGTACGGTGACCGGTACGAACAACCAGTGCGCCGGTATCGGCAAGCTCGCCTTCACCGCGGTTGAGGGCTTCTTTTACCAGATCATCAACACTCAGATCGGTGTACACGGCGTTATTGGCTTGCGTCATGAGGTTCCCCGTCGGCCAGTGGCCGAGTGCTCCAAACGTTTTGTAGTAGAAAGTCGCGCACTACTACCGCGAAAAAAGTGGGCCGGATTATGCCAGAAAAGCCCAAAAATAGTAGGGCCCTCCCGTCGTAACGGCGTTATTCCGGCACAAACCAGTGAATTTACCTGCGCTGAACCGTTTTAGTGACGGGTATCTGACGGCGTCTCGACACCCGCACCAGCGAACAATTGAGTGACATCGGCGGCGTCAAACAGGTACTGCTGGTTGCAGAACTGGCAGTCGATCTCGATTTTTCCACCGTGTTCAATCACCAGATTCTGCGCGTCTTCCATGCCCAGACTGACCAGGGCATTGGCCGAACGTTCGCGCGAACAGCTGCAACGGAAGCGCAGTCTCTGCACATCGAACAGACGCACCTGCTCTTCATGGTAAAGGCGATGCAGCACGGTTTCGTTGTCCAGACTCAGCAGTTCATCGGCGGTCAGGGTGGTGGCCAGCGCGGTGAGGTGCTGCCAGCTGGCGGCGCGTTCTTCTTCGTCCTTCAAACGGTCGGCGGGCAGTTGTTGCAGCAACAGGCCACGCGCGCGGCGGCCATCGGCGCACAGCTTGATGCGGGTGCCAATCTGCTGCGACATCACGAAGTAGTTGGTGAAGCAGTCGGACAACGTTTCGCCATCCAGATCGACGACGCCCTGATAGCGCTGGCCCTGGTTCGGGTCAATGGTCAGGGTCAGCGAGCCATCCGGCATCAAGTCGGCCAGGGTTGCGTCGGGAGCAATCCGGTCCGCCTCGTAACGTGCCAGGCCACGAATGTCGCGCTCACTGGAGCACTCGATCATCAGCAGCGGGATCGGACCTTCGGAACGGGCTTGAAGGATCAGCAAGCCATCGAACTTCAATGTGCCGACCAGCAACGCCGCAGCCGCCATCAACTCGCCGAGCAGTTGCGCGACCGGCTCCGGATAGGCGTGTTTGGCCAGGACTTCAGCGTAGCTGAGCTCTAGCGAAGCCATCTCGCCACGGGTGTCGCTGTCATCGAAGATGAAGCGTTGGGTGAAGTCGTTATCCGGTAAGTCGGTCATAAGTCTGGTATCTGAAGTGGTGACAAAAGTAGTGGCAAAATTCGAGGTTACGCCTTGGCTATAGCGTATTGCAGCCTGGTTTTGGATTAGAGGGCGCTGTGCGCTTTACGACCAATGGCTCATGTACGGTAGGCCAATTACCTCATATGGCTACACGCAGGCGCAAATACAAGTCTTGGCCTGATTGATGTGATCGGTGGCTTCGGTCGATCAATCGTTGCTGCTGCCACGAAACTTGAACAGATCACGCCGTTGTTTCTTGCTCGGCTTGCCATCAGTACTCACCCCCAAAGCCCCTGCCTTGCGCTGCGCCGCCGCGTTTTCGCGCTTGGCGATGCTGGCCTCGGTTTCGGCGTACAGCGTCTGTGCTTCCGGCGCGCCACGGCGCACGATCGACAGCGCCTGGACCACCACGGTGCGCTCCTCGAAACCGGTACGAATCACAAACTCATCGCCAATGCGCGGTTCCTTGCCCGGTTTGCAACGCTCACCCCGGCAATGCACCTTGCCGCTTTCAATCGCTGCCTTGGCCAAGGCACGCGTCTTGTAAAAACGCGCGGCCCATAACCATTTATCGAGGCGGACTTTGTCGTCCTCTTCGTTTTTTTGTGCCATGGGATTTCCTCATACTGAAATATTGGTGAACTGTACTACCGTTTCTGTCGTACCAAGAATTACCTCGTCTCGGATTACAATGCAGGCATTCCAGAACCTCCCTGAAGGGCTGGAAATCCGGGCCGTAGATATCTGTCGCCTTTTAATCATTATTCTGCGTGAATACCGCGAATCGGGCCGCGTGCGGCCCAGCGGTTACTACCGGTTGAGCACCTTTGAAGACATTTGACCATTTGACCGTCGTCGGTCTGCGCGAGTGGGTGGCGCTCCCGGATTTGGGAGTGGCTGGCCTTCGGGCAAAAATCGACACCGGCGCCAGCACCTCCAGCCTGCATGCCACCGACATCGAGACCTTCGAGCGCGACGGTGAGCAGTGGGTGCGTTTCACGGCGCACCTGGGCACGGTGGTGCAATTGCGTCACCGTCGTTGCGAAGCGCCGCTGGTGACGATGAAAACCATTAAGAGCTCTAACGGTCACGCGCAGGTGCGATACGTGATCAGCACCACCCTGGCGCTCGGTGATCGGGTCTGGCGAGTCCAGTTCACACTCGCTTGTCGCAAATCCATGCGTTATCGCCTGTTACTCGGTTCCAAAGCCCTGATCGACGGCCAGTTGGTGGTCAATCCGGGCATTAAATATGTACAAGACAAGCCGGTGTTCCCGGTATCTACCTCCTCCACAGGTGTTGCATGAAGATCGCTGTGCTGTCGCGGAACCCGCGTCTGTATTCCACCCGTCGCCTGGTCGAAGCCGGTACCGAACGCGGCCATGAAATGGTGGTAGTCGATACCCTGCGCGCCTACATGAACATCGCCAGCCACAAACCGCAGATCCACTACCGCGGCAAACCGCTGGAAGGTTTCGATGCAGTGATCCCGCGCATTGGTGCGTCGGTCACGTTTTATGGTTGCGCAGTGTTGCGCCAGTTCGAAATGATGGGGGTTTTTCCGCTTAACGAATCGGTGGCCATCGCCCGCTCGCGGGACAAACTGCGTTCGCTGCAATTGCTGTCCCGCCGGGGCATCGGTTTGCCGGTGACCGGGTTTGCCCACTCGCCGGACGATATTCCCGACCTGATCGCGATGGTCAACGGCGCGCCGCTGGTGATCAAGGTACTGGAAGGTACCCAGGGCATCGGCGTGGTGCTGTGCGAAACCGCCACGGCGGCGGAGTCGGTGATCGAGGCGTTCATGGGCCTCAAGCAAAACATCATGGTTCAGGAATACATCAAGGAGGCCGGCGGTGCCGACATTCGCTGCTTCGTGGTGGGCGACAAGGTGATTGCCGCCATGAAGCGCCAGGCCAAGCCGGGTGAGTTTCGCTCCAACCTGCATCGCGGCGGCAGTGCCAGCCTGATCAAGATCACGCCGGAGGAGCGCATGACGGCGTTGCGGGCGGCCAAGGTCATGGGACTGGCGGTGGCGGGTGTGGATATCCTGCGCTCCAATCACGGGCCGCTGGTGATGGAGGTGAACTCGTCGCCGGGTCTGGAAGGGATCGAGATCACCACCGGCAAGAACGTGGCGGGGATCATCATCGAGCATCTGGAGAAGAACGGCGGGCCGAACATGACGCGGACCAAAGGAAAAGGCTGATCCTGGAGGCTTGTGGCGGCTGGCAGGCCGCCATCGCGAGCAAGCTCACCCCCCACAGGGGATTGCATTCCAATGAGGGAGCGAGCTTGCTCGCGATGGGGCCATCAGCCCCACCGAAGAAATCAGCGCTTAAACCGCATCCCGCGGCAGCATCAACCCCAGCGGCAAGCGCACCCGCGCTTCCAGCCCTCCGCCGGAACGGTTGCGCAATTCAACATTGCCGCCATGCATCGAAGCAATCCGCTTCACGATCGCCAACCCCAAACCGGTGCCCTTCCCGCCCCGTGCACGATCGCCACGGGTGAACGGGTTGAAGATCGCTTCCAGTTCCGCAGGATCGATTCCAGCACCACGATCCATCACGCTCAGCACCACATAAGGCGCGGCGGTGTCCCCGGATACGTATGCCGCCACTTCCACGCCGCTGCCGGCGTGATGCAGCGCGTTGCCAATCAGGTTATTCAACAGTCGCTTCATCGACACCCGACGCAGCGGGAATGGCTGGATCGGCTCCAGACGCAAGCGCACTTTTTCCTCGGTCTGGTTGTACGGCGCGGCGACTTCGCGGACCAGGTCGCTCAGGTCCACCTCTTCCACCGACTCATCGCGACCATCGCGAATGAACGCCAGGAACTGATCGAGAATCGCGTCCATGTCTTCGATGTCGCGAACCATGTCGTCGGTCAGGTCGCTGCGGTCGCCCATCAACTCCAGGGACAAGCGCAAACGGGTCAGTGGCGTACGCAGGTCGTGGGACACCCCGGCCAGCATCAGTTCGCGCTCGCGACCGGCCTGCTCGACATCTTCGGCCATCTGGTTGAAGGCGCGATACACCTCGGTCATTTCACTGGGCGTATCGCTGATCGGCAGACGCACGCTGCGACCCTGGCCGAGTTGGCGTGCGGCATAGACGAGGCGCTTCAGAGGCTGATTGAGCTGGCTGACAAAAATCCACGCCGCTGCAGTGGACAGCAAGCCAATGGCGAGAAACCAGCCCAGGACGTTCCAGATTTTCTGGCCGCGCAGCGGATGCGGGTACAGCGGTACTTTCAACCAGCCTTCGCCCAGGCTTGGCGCCCGGACCCACAACGCCGGCGGTGAATGCATGCGCAATCGCACCTCGGTGTCCGCCCCCAGTTCGGCCTGCATCTGCCGCTGGTAGATCTCGCTGTAGGGCCAGTGTTGCTCACCTTCCGGCACGCCGGCACCTACCACCCGTATCAGGGGCACGGCATCGGCGATCTTGTCGCGGTTGTTTTCATCGGCGGCCCAATAGGCGCGCAGTGTCAGGGCGACACCGTGGCTGTACTGACGGTCCACCAGCACGTCTTCGTTCATCAACAGATAAACCAGGGTCAGCGCCTTGGAAAACAGGACGACGATGAGCACCAGCCAAAGGGTGCGGGAGAAGAAGCTCTGGGGGAACCAAACCGGGGTTTTCATGGATAACCGCTACATACTTGCAGGAGCGAGCCATGCTCGCATATTGCGGATCGCGAGTCTGCGGGCGGGATCATATGATCCATCGCCCGTACGACCCGCTCCTACAAATCACCGATCACTTGGTGGCGGTGCCATCCGGAACGAACACGTAGCCTACACCCCAGACCGTCTGGATATAACGCGGCTTGGATGGATCCGGCTCGATCATCCGGCGCAGACGGGAGATCTGCACGTCGATGGAACGCTCCAGGGCATCCCATTCGCGACCACGGGCCAGGTTCATCAGCTTGTCACGGGTCAGCGGCTGACGGGCATTCATCACCAGGGCCTTGAGTACCGCAAACTCACCGGTGGTGAGCATGTGCACTTCTTCACCACGCTTGAGCTCGCGGGTGGCCAGGGACAGTTCGTAGTCACCGAAGGTCACGCTTTCATCTTCGCTGCCCGGTGCGCCTGGTACCGGCGCCGATTGACGACGCAACACAGCCTTGACGCGCGCCATCAGCTCGTCCGGGTTGAATGGCTTGGCCAGGTAATCGTCAGCGCCCAGTTCCAGGCCCTTGATACGGCTCAGCTCATCGCCCTTGGCGGTCAGCATGATGATCGGAATCTGATTGTTCGCGCCGCGCAGGCGGCGGCAGGCGGTCAGGCCGTCTTCGCCGGGCAGCATCAGGTCGAGGACGACCAGGTTGAACACTTCGCGTGCCAGCAGGCGATCCATTTGCTCGGTGTTCGGGACGGCACGGGCGCGGTAGCCCTTGCTGACGAAAAAACGCTCCAGCAGGCTGCTGAGGCCCGGATCGTCGTCAACAATAAGAATTTTCTCGCCTTCAGCAATGTTTGCAGTGCTGCTCATTGGATGCTCCTTTGATCTCGGCGCGCATTATGGCGTAGCTGCCGTTATACGCACCGTGTGCATTGTTAGCAGATTTTTCCTCTACCGCCAGAAAACAGGCCGTTACACCTGCACCCCGCGATGCCCCCTAACGGCAGAACGCTGGTTATAATGCGCGGCCATTTGTGTCAGGCAACATCGGACAGGTACTACAGACAGACGCTATTTATTTTCGTAGCGTTGGCAGTATTTGTTCGATTTCACGGGTCAACGGAGTGCCTGTTGACTCAGGTAGCGGCGCAGGCCAGGCCGCTCAACCAGACTCGCCAAGCCCCTATTTCTGCGCCTGCGAGCCTGCTTTCACAATTTGTCAGGTGGTTTTATGGACAGCATCAACAGCCGCATCGCCGAGGAACTCGGCGTACGCCCACAACAGGTCGAAGCGGCCGTCGCGCTACTCGATGAAGGCTCTACGGTTCCCTTCATCGCCCGTTACCGGAAAGAAGTGACCGGCAGCCTCGATGACACCCAGTTGCGTCATCTGGAAGAGCGTCTGCGCTACCTGCGAGAACTCGACGAACGGCGCATCAGCATCCTGGCCAGCATCCAGGAGCAAGGCAAGCTGACCCCGCAACTCGAGCGTGACATCAAGCTCGCCGACACCAAGACCCGCCTCGAAGACTTGTACCTGCCGTACAAGCAGAAGCGCCGCACCAAGGGCCAGATCGCCCTCGAAGCCGGCCTCGGCGACTTGGCCGACGGCCTGTTCAACGACCCGACACTGACGCCGGATGCCGAAGCCGCACGCTTCGTCGATGCCGAAAAAGGCGTGGCTGATGTGAAGGCGGCCCTCGAAGGCGCCAAATACATCCTGATGGAGCGCTTCGCCGAAGACGCCGGCCTGCTGGACAAGCTGCGCAATTACCTCAAGCAGGAAGCCACCCTCAGTGCCCGCGTGATCGCCGGCAAGGAAGAGGAAGGCGCCAAGTTCCGCGATTACTTCGAACACGACGAACCGCTCAAAAGCATGCCATCGCACCGCGCGCTGGCGATCTTCCGTGGCCGCAACGAAGGCATCCTCAGCTCCGCGCTGAAAGTCGGCGACGAGCTGCCTGGCACCATGCACCCGTGCGAAGGCATGATCGGCCAGCACGTCGGCATCCAGAACCAGAACCGCGCCGCCGACAAATGGCTGGGCGAAGTGGTGCGCTGGACCTGGAAGGTCAAGCTCTACACCCACCTGGAAACCGACCTGCTGGGCGAGCTGCGCGATGGCGCGGAAACCGAAGCGATCAACGTGTTCGCCCACAACCTGCACGACCTGCTGCTGTCGGCTCCGGCCGGCCCGCGTGCCACCCTGGGCCTCGACCCGGGCCTGCGCACCGGTTGCAAGGTCGCCGTGGTCGATTCCACCGGCAAGCTGCTGGATCACGCCACGGTTTATCCGCACGTGCCGCACAACAAATGGGACCAGACCATCGCCGTGCTCGCCGCCCTGTGCGCCAAGCATTCGGTCGATCTGATCGCCATCGGCAACGGCACCGCCAGCCGTGAAACCGACAAGCTGGCCGCTGAACTGATCAAAAAGTACCCGGCCATGAAGATGACCAAAGTCATGGTCTCCGAAGCAGGTGCATCGGTTTACTCGGCGTCGGAACTGGCATCCAAGGAATTCCCGGACCTGGACGTGTCGATCCGTGGCGCCGTGTCGATTGCCCGCCGCCTGCAAGACCCGCTGGCCGAGCTGGTGAAGATCGATCCGAAATCCATCGGTGTCGGTCAGTACCAGCACGACGTGTCGCAGCTGAAACTGGCGCGCGGCCTGGATGCGGTGGTCGAGGACTGCGTGAACGCCGTGGGCGTGGACGTGAACACCGCTTCCGTGGCGCTGCTGGCGCGCATCTCCGGCCTCAACGCGACCCTGGCGCAGAACATCGTCAGCCACCGCGACGAGCACGGCGCGTTCAAAACCCGGGCCGCGCTGAAGAAAGTCGCGCGCCTGGGCGAAAAAACCTTCGAACAGGCCGCCGGTTTCCTGCGCGTCATGAACGGCGAGAACCCGCTGGATTCGTCCGCCGTGCACCCGGAAGCCTATCCGCTGGTGCAGCGTATCGCGGCTGAAACCGACCGCGACATTCGCTCGCTGATTGGCGATGCCGCGTTCCTCAAGCGCCTCGATCCAAAGAAATACACTGACGAAACCTTCGGCCTGCCGACCGTGACCGACATTCTCCAGGAGCTGGAAAAACCGGGTCGCGATCCACGTCCGGAGTTCAAGACCGCCGAGTTCCAGGAAGGCGTCGAAGACCTCAAGGACTTGCAACTGGGCATGATCCTCGAAGGCGTGGTGACCAACGTGACCAACTTCGGCGCGTTCGTCGACATCGGCGTGCATCAGGACGGTTTGGTGCACATCTCTGCACTATCGGAGAAGTTCATCAAAGACCCACGGGAAGCGGTGAAGGCCGGTGATGTGGTGAAAGTGAAGGTCATGGAAGTCGACATCCCGCGTAAACGCGTGGGCCTGTCGATGCGCATGAGCGACACCCCGGGCGAGAAAATCGACGGTGCCCGTGGTGCACGCCCCGGATCGGCCCCGCGCCAATCCCAGAACACCGCGCCACGCAAGGAAACCACGGCGGCGGCTCCGGCCAACAACGCCATGGCTTCGCTGTTCGCCAACGCCAAGCAGTTGAAGAAACGCTGATGGACATCCCGGCAGGGCTGATCGAAAGCGCGTTTTTCAAGCTGCTGGGCTGCCGCTTGCACAGTCTGGAAACCGGGGTGGCGCAAGTCGCCCTGGCGCTGGAACCACAGCTGCGCAATCGCGGGGGCAAGCTGCACGGTGGGGCCTTGTTCAGTCTGGTGGACATTGCCATGGGGCTGGCCTGTTCCAGCACCCACGGCTTTGACCAGCAGAGCGCGACCATCGAATGCAAGATCAACTACATCCGCGCCGTCGCTGACGGTGAGGTGATGTGCACGGCGCGGGTGATCCACCCGGGCCGGCGCACGCTGGTGGTCGAGGCCGATGTGATGCAAGGCGACAAACTCGTCGCAAAAGCACAAGGCACGTTCGCAGTCCTGTAGCTACGGATCATCGATTTGAGTTAATTTCGGCGCAATGAAACCTGTGGGAGCGAGCTTGCTCGCTCCCACAGGAATTGTGCGGTTATGGCCTGAGCGGCTCCAAAACCAGGCGAAAACGCCAGTTTCCACTTCACCCTTGTAGACCGTCTTGCCCACCCCCATATTGGGGCGACTGACGCGTGAAGGAATCCAACTTGAGCGAACTTCTCAACCGCCGCCTGGCCCTGCTCGGCGAGCGCGCTAACCTCTCTCTGCTCGAACAGTGTCTTCACGGCATCGAACGTGAATGCCTGCGCGTGACCGATGAAGGTCGCCTGGCGCAAACGCCGCACCCGGAAGCATTGGGTTCCGCGCTGACCAACGAACAGATCACCACCGATTATTCCGAATCGCTGCTGGAATTCATCACCCCGGCCCTGCCCGACCCGGCGGACACGCTGGCGAGCCTGGACAAGATTCACCGCTTTGCCTACAGCAAGCTCGGCAACGAGTACCTGTGGAGTCCATCGATGCCGTGCCCGCTGCCGGCCGAGGAAGATATCCCGATCGCCTATTACGGCACGTCCAACATCGGTCAGCTCAAGTACGTCTACCGCAAGGGCCTGGCCCTGCGTTACGGCAAGACCATGCAGTGCATCGCCGGGATTCACTACAACTTTTCCCTGCCGGAAAAACTGTGGCCTCTGCTCAAGCAGGCCGAAGGTTTCGTCGGCACCGACCGCGACTATCAGTCGTCGGCCTACATCGCCCTGATCCGCAACTTCCGCCGCTACAGCTGGCTGCTGATGTACCTGTTCGGCGCATCGCCAGCACTGGACGCCGGTTTCCTGCGCGGTCGTTCGCATCAGTTGGAACAGCTGGATCCGGACACCCTGTACCTGCCGTACGCTACCAGCCTGCGCATGAGTGACCTGGGTTACCAGAGCAACGCCCAGGCCGGCCTGACGCCGTGCTACAACGACCTGAGCAGCTACATCGACAGCCTGCGCACAGCAGTGGCCACGCCCTATGCGCCGTACGTCGAAGTCGGCACCCACAAGGACGGTGAGTGGGTTCAACTCAACACCAACATCCTGCAGATCGAAAACGAGTACTACTCCAACATCCGCCCCAAACGTGTGACCTACACCGGCGAGCGGCCGATCCAGGCGCTGATGGCCCGCGGCATCCAGTACGTTGAAGTTCGCTGCCTGGACATCAACCCGTTCCTGCCGACGGGCATCGATCTCACCGAATCGCGCTTCCTCGACGCTTTCCTGCTGTACTGCGCCCTGAACGACAGCCCGCTGCTGACCAACACCAGTTGCGGCAATGCGACCTCGAACTTCCTCAGCGTGGTCAAGGAAGGTCGCCGTCCGGGCCTGCAACTGCAACGCGATGGTCACCCCGTGGACCTGAAGGAGTGGGCTGCACAATTGCTGGAAAACATCGCGCCACTGGCGGCGATGCTGGATCAGAGCCACGGCGGCGATGCTCACAGCAAAGCGCTGGATGCACAGCTGGCCAAGGTTCAGGACCCGTCCCTGACGCCATCGGCCCAGGTCCTGGCGGCCATGGCCGAGCACAAGGAAAGCTTTGCTCAGTTCTCCCTGCGCCAGAGCCGCGCCCACGCGGAGTTTTTCCGCAGCGAACCATTGCCGGCTGAAGAACAGGCCCGGTTTGAAGAGCTGGCGCGTTCGTCGCTGGCTCAACAGGCGGAGCTGGAACAGAACGAAGTCGGCGATTTCGACGTGTTTGTCGGCTCGTATCAGGCGAGCATCCTGGCGATCAGCAACTGACATCAGAAGGTCCTTGGGACCTTATCGCGAGCAAGCTCGCTCCCACGGTGGTCTTTCAGTGTTGCCACAACTGTGCAAACACCGGTGAGCACTGTGGCGAGCCTGCTCGCGATTGACCGCGCAGCGGCTACGCTTAGATTTTTCCGCTAATAAGCTCATTCGAAAAAGTTATTTATTTTCGAATTCTTATATCATTTAGTCTCCTTTCACGCCGACTCTCGGTCGCCTGACAAGGAGCTTCTCGATGAAACTGCATTTCCCTCTTCGCCTGCTGGCGGCCGCTTCTTTGGCGGCAGCGAGCTTCTTTGCCCAGGCGGCTGACGTGACTGTCGCCTACCAGACCACCGTTGACCCGGCGAAAGTCGCCCAGGCCGACGGCGCCTATGAAAAAGCCACCAAGGCCGACATCAGCTGGCGCAAATTCGATAACGGTGCCGACATCATTGCCGCCATCGCCTCCGGCGACGTGCAGATCGGCTACCTCGGCTCCAGCCCCCTGACGGCGGCCATTACCCGCAAAGTGCCGGTGGAAACCTTCCTCATCGCCACCCAGATCGGCGCCGCCGAAGCGTTGGTGGCCCGTGACGGCTCCGGGATCAAGACCCCACAAGACCTGATCGGCAAGAAAATCGCCGTGCCATTCGTTTCCACCGGCCACTACAGCCTGTTGGCCGCGCTGAAGCACTGGAACATCGATCCGTCGAAAGTCACCGTCCTCAACCTCGCTCCGCCCGCCATCATCGCTGCATGGAAACGCGGCGACATCGACGCCACCTACGTCTGGGACCCGGCCCTGGGCGTCGCCAAGGAAAACGGCAAGGTGCTGATCACCTCCGGCGAACTGGCCAAGTTCGGCGCGCCGACCTTCGATGCCTGGATCGTGCGTAAGGATTTCGCCGAGAAGCACCCGGAAATCGTCACTGCGTTCGCCAAAGTGACCCTGGACGCCTACGCCGACTACCGCAAAGACCCGAAAGCCTGGCTGGCCAATCAAGGCAACGTCGACAAGCTTGTAAAACTGTCTGGCGCCAAGGCCAGCGATATTCCGCTGCTGCTGCAAGGCAACGTTTATCCACTGGCGGCTGATCAGGTCATCACCCTGGGTGCGCCGACCACCAAGGCCATCACCGACACCGCCGCATTCCTCAAGGAACAAGGCAAGGTCGAGGCCGTGCTGCCGGACTACGCGCCGTACGTCAGCGCCAAGTTCATCACCCACTGATCGGGAGTTCATCGCCATGGCCTTGCTACAGCTGGAGCGCATCAGCGCACAGTACCCTGGCAGCCCGGAACCGGTGCTGGCGGATATTTCCCTGACCCTGGGGCCCCGGCAATTGCTGGTCGCCCTCGGCCCGTCCGGCAGTGGCAAGACTTCGCTGTTGAACCTGATTGCCGGTTTCGTCGAACCCAGCGCCGGGCGCATCACCCTCGACGGCGTGCCGGTCAAAGGCCCGAGCGCCGAACGCGGCGTGGTGTTCCAGGATGACGCCCTGCTGCCTTGGCAGGACGTGCTGGCCAACGTCGGCTTCGGTCTGGAACTGGCCGGCATCCCTCGGGACAAACGCGAAATCCGCGCCCGGGAAATGCTGGCGCTGGTGGACCTTTCCGGCTTTGAAAACCGCCGCATCTGGCAGCTGTCCGGTGGGCAGAAGCAGCGCGTCGGCCTGGCCCGCGCCCTTGCTGCCGACCCACGTGTTCTATTGATGGACGAACCCTTTGGCGCCCTCGACGCGTTCACCCGCGAGCAGATGCAGGAACTGCTGCTGCAAGTCTGGCGGCGCACGGCCAAACCGGTGTTCCTGATTACCCACGACATCGAGGAAGCGGTGTTCCTCGCCACCGACCTGATTCTGCTGGCGCCCAATCCGGGGCAAATCGTCGAGCGCCTGAGCCTGGACTTCGGTCAGCGTTACGCGGCCGGCGAGTCGGCACGGGCGATCAAATCCGACCCGCGCTTTATCGAAACCCGCGAACACGTGCTCGCCAGAGTCTTCTCCCAACGCAGCGCCGCCCAGCGGCAGGAGCGCGCATGAGCAGCTATGAAATTCCGGCCGTTGCGGTAAAACCCGGCACTTCGGTGATTCCGCTTCGTCGCAGTTTGAGCACCCGCTGGATCAGCGTGCTGACGCTGATCGCCCTCGTGGTCATCTGGTGGGCCGTGACGGCGACCGGCTTGATTGAACCCTTGTTCCTGCCGCCACCGTCCGCCGTCCTGCAAAAAGGCTGGTTGCTGGCCACCAGCGGCTACATGGATTCGACCTTGTGGCAGCACCTGGGCGCGAGCCTCAGCCGCATCGGCCTGGGCCTGGGCTTCGCGGTGCTGACCGCCGTACCGGTCGGTATCGCCATCGGCCACAACCGCATCGCTCGCGGCGTTCTCGATCCGCTGATCGAGTTCTACCGCCCGATTCCACCGCTGGCCTATCTGCCGCTGATCGTGATCTGGTGCGGCATCGGCGAGCTGTCGAAAGTGCTGCTGATCTACCTGGCCATTTTCGCCCCGATCGCCATTGCCACCGCCACCGGCGTGCGAACCGTCGACCCGGCGAAATTGCGCGCTGCGCAGTCGTTGGGCGCGACCCGTACGCAGTTGATTCGCCATGTGATTCTGCCGAGCGCGTTGCCGGACATTTTGACCGGCGTGCGCATTGGCCTGGGTGTGGGCTGGTCGACACTGGTCGCCGCCGAACTGATCGCCGCCACCAGTGGCCTGGGCTTCATGGTGCAGTCGGCCGCGCAGTTCCTGGTCACCGATGTGGTGGTCCTGGGGATTCTGGTGATCGCGCTGATTGCCTTTGCCATGGAGATGGGCCTGCGCGCCCTGCAACGCAAACTGGTGCCATGGCACGGCCAGGCTCACTAAAAACTGCCATGTGAAAAACCTGTGGGAGCGAGCTCTCCCACAGGAGTCAACACTCAGAATTGAAGAGAACCCTCATGAGCCACCTGACCATCGTCCCCTTAAGCTCCGCCCTCGGTGCGCAGATCAGCGGCGTCGACATCAGCCAGCCGCTGAACCTGGAACGGCGTGACGCCATCGAGCAAGCGCTGCTCAAGCATCAGGTGCTGTTCTTCCGCGACCAACCGATCACGCCACAGCAGCAAGCGCGTTTCGCGGCCAATTTCGGTGACCTGCACATTCACCCGATCTACCCGAACGTACCGGAACAACCGGAAGTCCTGATCCTCGACACCGCCGTCACCGACGTACGCGACAACGCGATCTGGCACACCGACGTGACCTTCCTGCCCACCCCGGCGATGGGCGCGGTGCTCAGCGCCAAGCTGTTGCCGGAGTTCGGCGGCGACACCCTGTGGGCCAGCGGGATCGCGGCGTATGAAGCCTTGTCCGCACCGATGAAAACCTTGCTCGAAGGGCTGACCGCCACTCACGACTTCACCCGTTCCTTCCCGCTGGAGCGCTACGGCAATACGCCGGAAGCACTGGTGCAGTGGGAAGAAGCACGGCGCAAGAATCCGCCGCTGTCGCATCCGGTGATCCGTACCCACCCGGTGAGCGGACGCCGTTCGTTGTTCGTCAATGAAGGCTTCACGTCGAAGATCAACGAACTGTCGGAAACCGAAAGCGAGGCGATTTTGAAGTTCCTCTTCGCCCACGCCACCCGGCCGGAATTCACCATTCGCTGGCGCTGGCAGAAAGACGACATCGCGTTCTGGGATAACCGCGTGACACAACATTACGCGGTGGACGATTACCGGCCGGCGCGGCGGGTGATGCAGCGCGCGACGGTGTTGGGGGATGTGCCGTTTTTTCGCTGAACTCCAAGTGCGTTGTTGATTGTCCCGGCCCCATCGCGAGCAGGCTCGCTCCCACACTGGCTCTGTGTTGACCAAAATTTTGCGGTCAACCGCTAGCCCTGTGGGAGCGAGCCTGCTCGCGATAAGGACGGAGCAGACGCCAGAAGACCTGGCTGACGGTTATTCAGCCGTCGAAGGCTTCTCCCACAAATTGATCCCACCCTCCTGGGCAAACCGGTCGATCTCCGCCAGCTCCTGCTCACTGAAACTCAAATTCTTCAACGCCCCGACGTTCTCGATAATCTGCTCCGGCCGGCTCGCCCCGATCAGCGCCGAGGTCACGCGCGGGTCGCGCAGGGTCCAGGCCAGGGCCAGTTGCGCCAGACTTTGACCGCGACGCTTGGCGATCTCATTAAGCGCACGCACGTGGGCAATGTTGGCCTCGGACAGGTGCGAAGCCTGCAACGAACCACCGCCCGGTCGGTTGACCCGCGCATCCGCCGGTACGCCGTTGAGGTACTTGTCGGTCAGCAAACCCTGGGCCAAAGGTGTGAAAGCAATCACACCCGTGCCGAGTTCGTCGGTGGTATCGAGCAGGTCTTTTTCCACCCAGCGATTGAGCAGGTTGTAGGCCGGTTGGTGAATCAACAAAGGCACTTTCCACTCTTTGAGCAGCGCCGCCATTTCGCGGGTTTTCACCCCGGAATAGGACGAGATGCCGATGTACAGCGCCTTGCCCTGTTGCACGGCGGTGGCGAGCGCACTGGCGGTTTCTTCCAGCGGGGTGTCCGGGTCGAAACGGTGGGAATAGAAAATGTCCACGTAGTCCAGGCCCAGGCGCTGCAGGCTCTGGTCGAGGCTGGCCAGCACGTACTTGCGCGAACCGCCGCCCTGGCCGTAAGGCCCCGGCCACATGTCCCAACCGGCCTTGCTGGAGATGATCAGCTCATCGCGGTATTGCTTGAAGTCTTCACGCAGCAAACGCCCGAAGTTGATCTCGGCGCTGCCGTAGGGCGGGCCGTAGTTGTTGGCCAGGTCGAAATGGTTGATGCCCAAGTCAAACGCGGTGCGCAACAACGCACGCTGGGTATCGATCGGCGTGCTGTCGCCGAAGTTGTGCCACAGGCCCAGGGACAGCGCCGGCAGCACCAGCCCGCTGCGGCCCACGCGGCGGTAAGGAATGGAGTCGTAGCGGTTTTCGGCAGCGGTGTAAGTCATCGAATCCTCTCTTGTCTGTCTTGAAATCTGGTATCGACTGCTTCGCCAGTCGCCCAGCATACGCCCAGACAAACGCCAATAAACCCCGGACTCGGTTAATGGCTGAAACGTTTCACAGATTTCATCTTCAACATGATGACGACTGCGGCAGGCGACGATCTTTTGATCTTTACCTCGCCCCCGCAAACACCTCCCCCAACCAATCCACAAACACCCGCACCCGTGGCGACAGGTGTCGGTTGTGGGGATAAAGCACTGACACCGGCATCGGCGGCGGGGGTGTATCGGTGAGGACTTCCTTCACCAGTCCCTGGGCGATTTGGGTTTCCATCCGGTAATGCGGGCACTGGATAATCCCCAGTCCCGCAATCGCCGAGGCGGCGTAGATTTCTGCGCCAAACACCGAAATGCCGCCCTCGATGGCCACTTCCTTGAGCTCGCCCTCGACCATGAATTCGAACGGGAACAACTTGGCGGTGCTGCGGGAAACGTAGTTCACCGCCCGGTGGTTTTTCAGGTCGGCGAGGCTTTGCGGTTCGCCGTATTGGCGCAGGTAGGCGGGGCTGGCGCAGGTGATCTGACGCAGGCTGGCAACGCGTTTGCCGATCAGGGTCGAGTCGCCCAGGGTGCCGGCGCGCAGCACGCAGTCGACGCCTTCGGCAATCAGGTCGACAAAGCGGTCGGCCTCGCTGATCGACAGTTCGATGTCCGGGTATCGCGCCATGAATGGCGGCAGGGCCGGGATCACGAAATGTTTGGCCAAGGTACCGTGCAGGTCGACCCGCAAGCGGCCTTTGGGCGCCACGCCACGAAACGCCAGCTCAGCCTCTTCCAGCTCCGCCAGCAACTGCACGCAACGCGGGTAATACGCCTCGCCATCCAGGGTCGGACGCACCTTGCGCGTGCTGCGCTCCAGCAAACGCGTGCCCAGCCAGGCTTCGAATTGGTTCAGCGTGTGGGTCAGGGTTGCGCGCGGCAGGTTCAGGTCATCCGCCGCCAGGGTGAAGCTGCTGCGCTCGTAGATACGCACGAACACCTTCATCGCTTTGACTTGATCCACGCTGAACTCCTGACGCTCGATTGTTGGCGAATATTGAACAGTCAAGGCAACTCTCGTGCATTTATCGCCCTGAGTAAACATGTGAAATTGGCGCCACTCCCCTATAAACAGGAACCTCCCCATGACTACCCAGACTTCGAAAGTTGCCATCGTGACCGGCGCCTCCCGCGGCATCGGCGCGGTCATTGCCAAACAGCTGGCCGGCGAAGGTTTCGCCGTCGCCATCAACTACGCCAGCAGCGCCACCGAAGCGTCCAGACGGGTGGTGGAATTGCGTCAGGCCGGCCATCAGGCCATCGCCGTCAAGGCGGATGTGGCCAACGCCGAGGACGTGCGCCGGATGTTCGACGAGACCGAAACACAGCTGGGCAAGGTCGATGTACTGGTCAACAACGCCGGCATTCTCAAGGTCATGCCACTGGCGCAACACAGCGATGAACTGTTCGAGCAGACCTTCAACATCCACGCGCGCGGCACCTTCAACACCCTGCGGGAAGCGGCCACGCGCCTGAACGACGGCGGGCGGATCATCAACTTCTCCAGCAGCACCGTCGGCCTGAACCTGCCGGGTTACGCCGTGTACATCGCCAGCAAAGCGGCGGTGGAATCCCTGACCCAGGTGTTCGCCAAGGAAATGCGCGGTCGCAACATCACCGTCAATGCGGTGGCACCGGGCCCGGTGGCGACTGACCTGTTCCTGCACGGCAAGAGCGAAGAACAGATCCAGGCCTTCGCCAAAATGGCGCCGCTGGAGCGCCTGGGTCAGCCGGAAGACATTGCCCGAGTGGTGTCGTTTCTGGTCGGGCCGGATTCGGCCTGGGTCAACGGACAGATACTGCGGGTCAATGGTGGGTTGGTTTAAGGGCCGGGTTCGCCTGGCCTATGCTCAGTAGTGGTATTGATGACTTGGCTTGCGCTGACACTGCGGCGACCCCAATCGCGAGCAAGCTCGCTCCCACAGGGATCGAGGTGATCTTTGTGGGAGCGAGCCTGCTCGCGATCGCGGTTTGTCAGGCATTGCTTATCTTTCGGACGGAACACAGCCCATGCACACCACCATCATCATCACCTTCGGCCTGATCCTCCTGGCGCTGATGCTGTTCATCGGCGAGAAAATCGGCTTCACCCGCCAGACCCTGGCCTACGGTTTTGTCGCGCTGTGGCTGGCGCTCACATTGATCAACTCCGCGGTCGGCATGGTTCACGCCGGCCAGCCATTGAGCACCGAAGTGGTGGTCGGCACCGTGGTGTTCAGCGTCCCGGTGGCGGCGCTGGTGTTGTTCATGGTGCTGACCAGCGAAACCTGAGCCCCCGATCAGCGCACCAGATGCAGGAACTGCATGTGCCGTTCGTACTGATCAAGGATGTCGTTGATGATCTGCTCCTTGGTGTAGCCCACCAGATCGTAGTTCTGACTGCCCTCGCTCAAATGCACTTCGGCCCGGTAATAACGACGGTTGTTGAGCTCCTTGGAGCCCATGCCGCCACGGGCAAATGACGGCGTGAAGTAGCCACGCATCTGCACCTGATAGATAAACGGATGCTCGTCACCGTGACCGATTTCCAGGCTGACGTTGTCATTGGCCGGGTCCGGCTGCGTGATGACCTTCAGACCCTTTTCGACGAACACCGCCGAGACTTCTTCAATGGCCGGGCGCACCGTCGAATCGAGGAAGCGATAGACCTCGTCCCGCGACGGGAAATGCACCGCCTGACTCAAGCGCTGACGCCAGCCGCCACGCCGCGAGCCGGACACTGGCGCCAGGGAATGCAACTGCGCGATCTGCTTTTGCGATTCGAGATAAAACGCTTTGTGCAGCCCCCACATCATCAACAGCAGAATCAGCGAGAACGGCAGCGAGGTCAGCACCACCGCCGATTTCAGTGCATCGATACTGCCGGAGAACAGCAGCGCACTGGTCACCAGCGCGGTCATCGCGCCCCAGAACACCCGCAGCCATTTCGGCCCGTCTTCGTCCGGGTTGCCGCCCTTGGCGGACAGCGTCGACAACACCACCGTGCCGGAGTCGGCGGACGTCACGAAGAACACGAAGCTGATGAACACCGTGACCGCAATCACGGTCTTGCTCCACGGGTAGGTTTCCAGCAGCAGGTAGAGGGTCATCGACGGGTTATCGATGGCCGACATGCCCAGCGCACTCATGCCGTGGTTGAGCACTTGGTCGATGGCGCTGTTGCCGAAGATCGACATCCACGCCAGGGTGAAGCCGAGGGGGATCAGCAGCACGCCGAAGACGAATTCGCGGATGGTGCGGCCGCGGGAAATCCGCGCGATGAACAGGCCAACGAACGGCGACCAGGCAATCCACCAGGCCCAGTAGAACACCGTCCAGCCGCCGAGCCAGTCGCTGGGTTTGTCGTAGGCATACAGGTCGAAACTCTTCATCGGCAAGGCGCCGAGGTAGTCGCCGATGTTCTGGATCAAGGTGTTGAGCAGATGCTGCGTCGGGCCGGCGAACAACACGAACAGCAGCAACGCGCAGGCCAGCAGCATGTTGATGTCGGACATGACCCGCACACCCTTATCGACGCCGGATACGGCAACGATGATCGCCGCCCCCATCATCAGGGTGATCAGGCCGACCTGAATCCACTGGGTGTGGGCGATGCCGAACAGGTAGTCCAGACCCGAGTTGAGGTGCAGCACGCCAAAGCCCATGTCCGCACCGAGACCGAACACCGTGGCGATGATGCCGAAGCCATCCACCGCGTAGCCGATCGGCCCGTTGATGCGCTTGCCAATCAGCGGATACAGCGCCGAACGCAAGGCCAGCGGCAGGTTATGGCGGTAGGCGAAATAGGCCAGCGCCATGCCAACGAAAGCGAACACACCCCAGCCGTGCAGGCCCCAGTGCAGAAACAGAATCTGCATCGCCTGACGCGCCGCATCGGCCGTGCCGGCCTCGCCTTGGGGCGGTTGCAGCATGTGGGTCAGCGGTTCAGACACACAAAAGAAAAACAGGGTGATGCTGATGCCGGCGGCGAACAACATGCCGGCCCAGGACAGGTAGCTGAACTCGGGCTCGTCGTGGTCGGCACCGAGCTTGATCTTGCCGTAGCCGGACAAGGCGGTGACCACCACGAAGACCAGATACAGCGTCATCGCCAGCATGTAGTACCAGCCGACCGTATTGGCCGCCCAGTTTTGCGCCGCCAGCAACCAGGCACCGGCCTGTTCAGGCAAGGCAATGACCACGACGCCGAACAGCAGAATGAAACTCGCCGCGAAGTAGAACACCGGCGGATTCATGCGGACCAGGCCGCTTGGAGGGAGGGACGATGCACTCATGAACGGTGCACCTCGAGGGGGTAAAACGTGGCTGTAGAAATCGGACTCAGCAAAGGCAAGCCTCCTGTTGTGAGCGGGCGGCGAACCACCGGTTTAACTTGAATGAACGTTCAATTTAAACATGGATAGGGTGCTAAGGACTAATCGCAGGGCTCGGCGGTCGTTTTCCTGTGCCCGTTCAAGGGAGGGTATGAGGCAGGATTAAATCAAAGCCGTCAGCTCGATTCGGCATGAAATCCAATCGCGAGCCAGCTCTCTCCCACCGTGGTTCTTCAGTGAACACCATGACGGTGAACACCCGAGAATCCTGTGGGAGCGAGCTTGCTCGCGATGAGGGCCTGTCAGTCAGCCAGGCTTTCTGGAGTTACTTCTGCGCCCCATCGTCATGCTGCAGATTCGCCTGAGTCACGTTGCTGCCTGCCGGCACGCTGCGGGTCAGCCAGACGTTGCCGCCAATGGTCGAACCCTTGCCGATGGTGATCCG
Organism: Pseudomonas sp. MIL9; assembly: GCF_016887925.1. NCBI lineage: Bacteria > Pseudomonadati > Pseudomonadota > Gammaproteobacteria > Pseudomonadales > Pseudomonadaceae > Pseudomonas > Pseudomonas sp. MIL9. The sequence continues at coordinate 263,027 of NZ_JAFEHE010000008.1, forward strand.
CCCCAGAATCGTCGCGCCGGCATAGATCACCACGTCATCCTCGACAATCGGGTGACGCGGCTGGCCCTTCTGCAGCTGACCGTCTTCGTCCGCCGGGAAGCGCTTGGCGCCCAGGGTCACGGCCTGATAAATCCGCACGCGCTCGCCAATGATGGCGGTCTCGCCGATGACCACGCCTGTCCCATGGTCGATGAAGAAACTGCGACCGATTTGCGCGCCAGGGTGAATGTCGATGCCGGTGGCCGAGTGGGCGATTTCCGCACTGATCCGCGCCAGCAACGGCAACCCGGCGCGATACAAATGGTGGGCCAGGCGATGGTGAATCACCGCCAGAATCCCTGGATAGCACAGCAATACTTCATCGACGCTGCGCGCCGCCGGGTCACCGTGATAGGCGGCCAGAACGTCGGTGTCCAGCAGGCTGCGCAACCCCGGCAACGCGAGGGCGAAGTCCTGGATGATCTGGAGGGTCCTGGCCTCGACCTCGGTGTCGACCTGGGCACTGTGGCGCGCGGCATAGCGCAATTCGAGCCGTGCCTGAGCCAGCAAGGCGTTCAAGGCGACGTCGAGGGTATGGCCGACGTAGAAGTCTTCACTTTCCTCGCGCAGATCCACCGGCCCCAGGCGCATCGGAAACAGCGCGCCGCACAGGGCTTCGAGAATCTCCGCCATGGCGGCGCGGGACGGCAACTCGCGCCCTCCCTGCTCGGTGCTGGCACGGCCGTTTTGCGCGCGCCACTGGTCACGGGCCGTGCGCAGCTGGCTGACGATGCTCTGCAATTGCCAATGGCTGGAACGCTCACTCACGGTAAAAACTCCTCTCGGGCGGCCGGACAGTCTGGCCGCGTCACCGGCAATTACTTTACGGCAAGGTCTGCGAGCCAAATTAAGAACCAATTGTGCTGTGTTAAGCACTGTTGGCTATAAGCGATTGGAGGCTCGCGGTTGCCCCTTCAAATAGGCGTGCCTATAGTCCACACATCTCCCACCGCCAGTACGGAACCATGTCCAATCAAGCGCCGATCAAACAACAGCTTGCCCGCTTTAACCGTCTCGACCTGCTCAGTCAGCCCACCGCCCTGGAAAAGCTCGAACGCCTGTCGACCTGGCTGGGCCGCGATGTGTACGTCAAACGCGATGACCTGACACCACTGGCCATGGGCGGCAACAAGCTGCGCAAACTCGAGTACCTGGCCGCCGATGCCCTGGCGCAAGGTGCCGACACCTTGATCACCGCAGGTGCGATTCAGTCCAACCATGTGCGCCAGACGGCCGCCATTGCCGCCAAACTGGGCCTGGGCTGTGTTGCGCTGTTGGAGAATCCCCTCGGCACCGACGACGCCAACTACCTCGGCAATGGCAATCGGCTGTTGCTGGACCTGTTCGATGCCAAGGTCGAATTGGTGGAAAACCTCGACAATGCCGACGAGCAATTGCACGCCCTGGCCGCTCGCTTGCGCAGCAATGGCAAAAAACCGTATCTGGTGCCGATTGGCGGCTCGAACGCACTGGGCGCCCTGGGTTATGTGCGTGCCGGGTTGGAACTGGCGGAACAGATCAAGGACACCGGCCTGAATTTCGCCGCCGTGGTGTTGGCCTCCGGCAGCGCCGGGACCCACAGCGGTCTGGCATTGGCCCTGAGTGAAGCACTGCCGGATTTGCCAGTTATTGGCGTCACGGTGTCCCGTAGCGATGAGGACCAGCGGCCGAAGGTACAGGGCCTGGCTGAGCGGACCGCCGAGCTGCTGGGCGTGAGCTTGCCGAAGAGCTTCAAGGTCGAGTTGTGGGACGAGTATTTCGCGCCGCGCTACGGCGAACCGAACGCCGGGACACTGGCGGCGGTGAAGCTGGTGGCGAGTCAGGAAGGCCTGCTGCTCGACCCGGTCTACACCGGCAAGGCCATGGCCGGGTTGCTAGATGGCATCGGTCGTCAACGCTTCGACGAAGGCCCGATCATCTTCCTGCACACCGGTGGGGCGCCGGCGTTGTTTGCCTATAAGGACTTTCTGTAACCGTGAAGAGCAAAAGATTGCAGCCGCAGGCTGTGATCTTTTTCACGACGCGCAAATATTCCTTTAGGGAATAACAAAAATATTATTGATTATTTTCTAATCTAATAACGCCATCATATAGTCATACCCCAGGCGAATTTGCAGCAAGACGCATACGCTGCTTTAGGGCAGGATATCGCAGTCGTTCAAATCCCGAATTCGCCAACTTTCCTGAAGCGTCTTCCATAAGAAACCATAGGGGCTTGTCATGAATTTTTCCGTACTACGTCGAAATCTGCTGGTGGGTTCGCTGGGCCTGGCGCTGGGCGTCGGTCTGCTGGGACAAGCGGTTGCCGGTGAGCAACTGCAAAAAATCAAGGACGCTGGCGTGATCAACGTCGGTCTGGAAGGCACCTACCCGCCGTTCAGTTTCGTCGACGCCGACGGCAAACTGACCGGCTTCGAAGTCGAGTTCTCCGAAGCCCTGGCCAAAGAGCTGGGCGTGAAGGTCAAACTGCAACCGACCAAATGGGACGGCATCCTCGCGGCGCTGGAATCCAAGCGTCTGGACGCCGTGATCAACCAGGTGACCATCTCCGAAGAGCGCAAGAAGAAGTATGACTTCTCCGAGCCTTACACCGTTTCCGGGATTCAGGCGCTGACCCTGACCAAGAACAAGGACACCATCAAGACCGCCGCCGACCTGGCCGGCAAGAAAGTCGGCGTAGGCCTGGGCACCAACTACGAAGCGTGGGTGAAAGAGAATGTACCCAAGGCTGACGTCCGTACCTACGAAGATGACCCAACCAAGTTCCAGGACCTGCGCGTCGGCCGCATTGACGCCATCCTGATCGACCGCCTCGCCGCGCTGGAATACGCCAAGAAAGCCAAGGACACTTCTGCCGCCGGCGAAGCGTTCTCCCGTCAGGAAGCCGGCATTGCCCTGCGCAAAGGCGAGCCTGAACTGTTGGCCGCTGTGAACAAAGCCATCGACAAGCTGCGCGCAGACGGCACGCTGAAAAAGCTTTCGGAAAAATACTTCAGCGCTGACGTCACTCAATAATGGAAGAAGCTTTTCAACTCGCACTGGACTCCCTGCCCTTCCTGCTCAAGGGGGCCTACTACACGGTCATCTTGAGCCTGGGCGGAATGTTCTTCGGCCTGGTGATGGGCTTCGGCCTGGCACTGATGCGCCTGTCGCGCTTCAAACTGGTGAGCTGGATCGCCCGCATCTACGTGTCGTTCTTTCGCGGCACGCCGTTGCTGGTCCAACTGTTCGTGATCTATTACGGCTTGCCGCAAATGGGCATGGAACTCGATCCGCTGCCGGCGGCCCTGATCGGCTTCTCGCTGAACATGGCCGCCTACGCCTGTGAAATCCTGCGTGCCGCGATCAGCTCCATCGAGCGCGGTCAGTGGGAAGCGGCTGCCAGTATCGGCATGACCCGGGCGCAGACCCTGCGCCGGGCCATCCTGCCGCAGGCGATGCGCACCGCATTGCCGCCGCTGGGCAACAGCTTCATCTCGCTGGTCAAGGACACCGCCCTGGCAGCCACCATCCAGGTGCCGGAGCTGTTCCGTCAGGCGCAGCTGATCACCGCCCGTACCTTCGAAGTGTTCACCATGTATCTGGCCGCCGCGCTGATCTACTGGATTCTGGCCACGGTGCTGTCGCACCTGCAGAACCAGTTGGAAGCCCGGGTCAATCGGCACGACCAGGAGTCCTGACCCCATGATTGTCGTGGAAAAACTGACAAAGCAGTTCAAGGGTCAAGTCGTGCTCAACGGCATCGATCTGCAAGTGAAGGAAGGTGAGGTGGTGGCGATCATCGGGCCGAGCGGCTCGGGCAAGACCACGTTCCTGCGTTGCCTGAACTTCCTGGAAGAACCCACCAGCGGCCGGATCAAGGTCGGCGATATCGAGATCGATACCAGCCGTCCGTTGAACCAGCAGCAGAGCCTGGTGCGCCGCTTGCGCCAGCACGTGGGCTTCGTGTTCCAGAACTTCAACCTGTTCCCCCATCGCACCGCCCTGGAAAACGTCATCGAAGGCCCGATCATCGTCAAGAAGGTCCCGCACGCCGACGCCGTTGCCCTGGGTAAAAAGCTGTTGGCCAGGGTCGGCCTGGCGGGCAAGGAAGACGCCTACCCGCGCCGCCTCTCGGGCGGTCAGCAACAGCGCGTGGCGATTGCCCGTGCGCTGGCGATGGAACCTGAAGTGATCCTGTTCGACGAACCGACCTCGGCGCTCGACCCGGAGCTGGTAGGCGAAGTGCTCTCGACCATTCGCAGCCTGGCCGAGGAAAAACGCACCATGGTCATCGTCACCCACGAAATGGGCTTTGCCCGCGACGTGGCCAATCGTGTGGTGTTTTTCGACAAGGGCGTGATCGTCGAACAAGGCGAAGCGAAGGCGCTGTTTGCCCACCCTAAAGAAGAACGCACGAAACAGTTTCTCAGCAAGTTCCTGAACAACTCACACAACTAAAAACCTTCGCAACAATCGCCAATTTCCAAGGAAGGAAGTTGCACCCCTCTATCAGCACCCTATTCACACATAAATAAACCGCACAAACAATAGACCGCTTTTTGTCAGCGCGCGGGGTACATATATATATCCCGAAACAGACTCAATACGTCTGCTGCCCAGGAACGACCAGGTCACCAACCACCTCATCCCTTTGGTCTTAAGCGGCCTGAACTCAGGGCTTCATAGTCAATTTCGACGCACCCATAGCGTTTATTAACTGCACTGCGTAGGAACTTTCTGAATAACAGATGATTTTGTATTTAACCAACTAACTCTATTGACACTTATTCAAGCGAACTCGTATCTAGTCTCCCACCGGCGTCACTCATCACGCTCACTCATTATTTCAACTCAAAAGTAATGAACGGTTTTGCTGTTCGAAATTCACTTTCCCGATGTTTAAGAAACGGACTTCGCTGCAAGACTTAAAGGAGACTTAAATGGCAACTACCTCGAACAAAACCGAGCTGGCGGCACCGACCCTGGCGCAATCTCACAAGACCGGCATCAACATCACCTCAGCCGCGCATCTGCTGATCCAGGTGCCGTCCTACACCGCAATGGACGAAGGCGACCTGATCGAACTCTTCTGGAATCACTGCTACGTCACTTCCCGGGTGCTGACAACCGCCGATATCGGCCACCCCGTTCAGTTGCGCGTGCCCGAGAGCTTCATCGCCAATGGCAGTTCGCACATCCACTACCGGGTCATGCAGGTGGGCCGAGGTCCGGTCATGTCGGCCGTCCGCCACGTGCAGATCAAACTCGACTGCCCCGGTGGCCAGCCCTGTGCCTTGTATGGCGACGAAATACAGAGCCTGGCACCGGTGAGCATTCCCGAGACGATTCGCCGCCAGGGGGTCAATCCGAGCCAGGTCAAACGGGGTGTGCCGCTCACCATCGAGCCGTACATGAACATGGCGGTCGACGACGAAATCACCCTGCGCTGGGGTGATGTGCGCATGGACCTGCCCCGGCTGAAAGCCAGCGACGTGGGTCAACCGATCCAGGTCTGGGTGCCGCCGGCGATCATCCTCGAAGCCGGCGAAGACCTGCGCCTGGAAGTGACGTACTGCATCCTCGACCGCGTGGGCAACAACTCGCGCTGGGCGCCGGCGCGAACGCTGAAGATCGGTTGCGCCAACCCTTACCTCAAAGTCCCGAAGAAAGAACCCCTCAAAGCCGCCGAACCCCGCAGGCGATGAGAAACAGGCGCCTTGCGCAGAGCTTTTTCTGCAGGAGCAAGGCTTGCCCGCGATGGCGATCCAACGGGCCCTATCGCGGGCAAGCCTTGCGCCTGGAAAAAGCCAAATCCAGCCTTGAACTGTTGCCCCGCAAACAACTGTTGCCCCACGAACAGTGGGTGATGACACACTTCTATCTATATTCCTAAAAGTTAGTTCAAAACTTATTTATAAACGCTTAGGGTATATACACCGGACCACCGGACATTCTTGTTTTCGTTCGCCGCACACCGCGGCGTTTCCATGAGATGCGAGGTAGGTATGGTCCGGAACACAATCACCCCAGTGCAGATCGCCAGGGCATTGCGTGCAGCCAAGGAGTGGCGCTGATGTCCAGTCTGGCAGATGCAATTGTCCAGAGTGATCTGGACGTCGCCCCACGCTTGTTGCCCGCGCAGGTGTTGCACAACGACGCACAAGCCATCGAGGCCGCCCATGAGTTGGCGCAAGTCGCCCGCCTGCAGGCCGCCAAACGCGACCAGCAGCGCAAGCTGCCATGGTCGGAAATCGAACAGTTCACCCGCAGCGGCCTGGGCAGCATTGCCATCCCGCGCGAGTACGGTGGCCCGCAGGTTTCGTTCGTCACATTAGCCGAGGTGTTCGCGATCATTTCCGCGGCAGACCCGGCCCTCGGACAGATCCCGCAGAACCAGTTCGGCATCCTCAACCTGGTGTTGGGCAGCGCCACCGAAGCGCAGAAAAAACAGATCTTCAAAAGCGTGCTCGACGGCTCGCGCATCGGCAATGCCGGCCCTGAACGCGGCAGCAAAAACACCCTTGAACTCAAGGCGCGCATCACCGCCGACGGCGATGGTTATGTCCTCAACGGGCAGAAGTTTTACTCCACGGGCGCGCTGTTCGCGCATTGGGTCGCGGTCAAGGCGCTCAATGACGACGGCAAGCAAGTACTGGCCTTCGTGCCTCGCGGCACACCGGGCTTGCGTATCGTCGACGACTGGTCCGGTTTCGGCCAGCGCACCACCGCCAGCGGCACCATTTTGCTCAACAACGTGCGGGTCGATGCCGAGCGGGTGGTGGACAACTGGAAGATCAATGAAAAGCCCAATACCCAGGGCGCCGTCTCGCAGCTGATTCAAGCCGCCATCGACGCCGGTATCGCCCGTGGCGCCATCGACGACGCCATCGAATTCGTGAAAACCCGTGCCCGGCCATGGATCGACGCCCAGGTCGACCGGGCCAGCGATGACCTGTACGTGATCGCCGACATCGGCAAACTGAAAATCGAACTGCACGCCGCCGAAGCCCTGCTGCGCAAGGCCGGGCAGGTGCTCGATCAGGTCAGCGCCGCGCCGCTCACCGCCGAGTCCGCCGCCCGCGCCTCGATTGCCGTGGCCGAAGCCAAAGTGCTGACAACCGAAATTTCGCTGCAAGCCAGCGAAAAGCTGTTCGAGCTGGCCGGCAGCCGCGCCACCCTCGCCGAATTCAACCTCGACCGCCACTGGCGCAACGCCCGGGTGCACACCCTGCACGACCCGGTGCGCTGGAAATACCACGCCGTTGGCAGCTACCACCTGAACGGCACATTGCCGGCTCGCCATTCCTGGATTTAACGACCAGACATCTGGAGAAACACATGACCCTTTCTCAACACGTCGCGGTCATCACCAGCGATGAGCAAGCCCTGATTGTCGCCAGTGACCTGGCCGAAGATTTCAAACGCGATAGCGCCCTGCGTGACCGTGAACGCCGTTTGCCACACCCGGAACTGGAAGTGTTTTCCCGCTCGGGCCTGTGGGGCATCAGCGTGCCGAAAGAGTACGGCGGCGCCGGGGTGTCCAACGTCACCCTGGCCAAAGTCATCGCCCTGATCGCTCAAGCGGACAGCTCGCTGGGGCAGATCCCGCAGAACCATTTCTACGCCCTCGAAGTGCTGCGCGTGAACGGCAGCCCCGAGCAGAAAAAACGCCTGTACGCCGAAGTGCTGGCCGGTCAGCGCTTCGGCAATGCCCTCGCCGAACTGGGCACCAAAACCGCCCACGATCGCGTCACCCGCCTGACCCCTGAATTACAGGGAGAGCGCGACGGCTATCGCATCAACGGCCGCAAGTTCTACGCCACCGGGGCCATCTACGCCCAACGCATTCCGACGTCCGTCGTGGATGAAAACGGCGTGCAGCAACTGGCGTTCGTCCCGCGCAACAGCAAGGGCCTGACCGTGATCGACGACTGGAGCGGCTTCGGCCAGCGCACCACCGGCAGCGGCTCGGTGGTATTCGAAGATGTCTTCGTCGCCGCCGAAGACGTGATCCCGTTCCAGAGCGCTTTCGAGCGCCCGACGCCAGTCGGCCCGCTGGCGCAGATTCTCCACGCCGCCATCGACACCGGCATCGCCCGCGCGGCCTATGAAGATGCGCTGCACTTCGTGCGCACCAAAACCCGGCCGTGGATCGACGCCACCCACGAAAAAGCCACCGATGACCCGCTGACGATCAAGAGCTTCGGCCACTTGAGCATTCGCCTGCACGCCGCCGAAGCGCTGCTGGAACGTGCCGGTGAGTTTCTCGACCAGGCCCAGGCCGACACCCACGCCGAGACCGTGGCCGCCGCGTCGATTGCCGTCGCCGAAGCCCGCGCCCTCAGCACCGAAATTTCCCTGGCCGCCGGCAGCACCCTGTTCGAACTGGCCGGCAGCCAGGCAACCCTGGCCGAACACGGTCTGGATCGCCACTGGCGCAACGCGCGCGTGCACACCCTGCACGACCCGGTGCGCTGGAAGTACCACGCGGTGGGCAACTACTACCTCAACGATGAAAACCCGCCACTGCGGGGGACTATCTGATGGCCAGGAAAAAGATCCTGCTCAACGCGTTCAACATGAATTGCATCGGGCACATCAACCACGGTTTGTGGACCCACCCCCGGGACACCTCGACCCAATACAAAACCATCGAATACTGGACCGAACTGGCGCAGTTGCTGGAACGCGGGCTCTTCGACGGCTTGTTCATCGCTGACATCGTCGGCGTCTACGACGTCTACCAGCAGTCAGTGGACGTCACGCTGAAAGAGTCGATCCAGTTGCCGGTCAACGACCCGTTGCTGCTCGTCTCGGCCATGGCCGCCGTGACCAGAAACCTCGGCTTCGGCCTCACCGCCAACCTCACCTACGAACCGCCGTACCTGTTCGCCCGGCGCATGTCGACCCTGGATCACCTGAGCCGTGGCCGGGTGGGCTGGAACATCGTCACCGGCTACCTCGACAGCGCCGCCAAGGCCATGGGCCTGAGCGAACAGGTCGAACATGACCGCCGCTACGACCAGGCCGACGAATACCTGGAGGTGCTCTACAAGCTCTGGGAGGGCAGTTGGGAAAAGGACGCCGTACTCAACGATCCCCGACAACGGATCTACGCGCAGCCCGAGAAAGTGCACAAGGTCGAGCACAAGGGCGAGTTCTACCAGGTCGAGGGGTATCACCTCTGCGAGCCGTCGCCGCAACGCACACCGGTGCTGTTCCAGGCCGGCAGTTCCGATCGCGGTTTGCTGTTCGCCGGGCGCCACGCCGAGTGCGTGTTCATCAGCGGCCAGAACAAGCCGTCGACCAAAGTGCAGGTGGACAAAGTCCGCGCCAGCGCCGTCGAAGCCGGGCGCAACCCCGAGGACATCAAGGTGTTCATGGGGTTGAACGTGATCGTCGGCGAAACCGAAGAACTGGCCTGGAAGAAGCACGCCGAGTACCTGAGCTACGCCAGCGCCGAAGCCGGCGTGGCGCATTTTTCCGCGTCCACCGGCATCGATTTTTCCGAGTACGCCATCGACGAACCGATCCAGTACGTGAAAAGCAACGCGATCCAGTCGGCCACTAAAAACCTGCAAAACAACGACTGGACCCGACGCAAATTGCTCGAGCAACACGCCCTCGGCGGCCGCTACATCACCGTGGTCGGTTCACCGCAGCAAGTGGCGGATGAGCTGGAATCGTGGATCGCCGAAACCGGGCTGGACGGCTTCAACCTGACGCGGATCGTCACGCCGGAAAGCTACGTGGACTTCATCGATCTGGTGATCCCCGAGCTGCAACGCCGAGGCTCGTACAAGACCGCCTACGACAATGGCAGCCTGCGCGAAAAGCTGTTTCACGCAGAGGCGCATTTGCCTGAGCAACATACCGGATCGACGTTCAGACGCTAAAAGCATCGCGAGCAGGCTCGCTCCCACATTTGGAATGCATTCCCCTGTGGGAGCGAGCCTGCTCGCGATGAGGCCCGACCAAACACCCAAAATTCATGCACTGACTGGAAAAACCATCATGAAAAAGAACCACCTCTCTAACCCAGTCAAAGCACTGGCCCTGGCCCTCGGCCTGTTCAGCTCTGCGGTATTCGCCGCCGACGCACCGCTGAAAATCGGCACCACCGCCGCCTTCGCCATTCCCCTGGAAGCGGCGGTCGAAGAAGCCGGCAAACAAGGCCTGAAAGTCGAGCTGGTGGAGTTCACCGACTGGATCGCCCCCAACGTCAGCCTCGCCGCCGGCGACATCGACGTGAACTACTTCCAGCACATCCCGTTCCTGGAAAACGCCAAGGCCGCCTCCGGTTTTGACTTGGTGCCTTTCGCGCCGGGAATCATCAATAACGTCGGCCTCTACTCGAAAAAATACAAAAGCTTCGATGAGTTGCCCGAAGGCGCCAGCGTGGCCATCGCCAACGACCCGATCAACAGCGGTCGTGGCTTGCAGCTGCTGGCCAAGGCCGGTTTGATCACCCTCAAGCCGGGCGTCGGCTACAAGGCCACCGAAGAAGACATCATCGCCAACCCGAAGAAAATCAAGATTCTGCAAGTCGAAGCCGTGCAGTTGGTGCGCGCCTATGACGACGCCGACCTGGTCCAGGGCTACCCGGCCTACATTCACCTGTCAAAGACCTTCGATGCCGGCTCCGCCCTGCTGTTCGACGGCCTCGATCACAAGGAATACGTGATCCAGTTCGTGATCCAGCCCAAGAGTAAAACCGACCCGCGCCTGATCAAGTTCGTCGACATTTACCAGCACTCGCCAGCCGTGCGCGCCGCCCTGGATAAAGCCCACGGCAAGCTCTACCAAGCCGGTTGGGAGAGCTGAGCATGACGGCTGCGACCCAACGGCGACTGGAGATTCCAGAGCCCCGCCCTCTACAAGAACAGGCACAACACACCGAGCTGCACCCGCAGCTCAATCGTGCCCACGTGCGCTTTGTCGGCCTGGGCAAAACCTATGAAGGCAAGCAAGGCCCGGTGGCCGCCCTGCAAGGCATCGACCTGGCGATCCAGCGCGGTGAAGTGTTCGGCATCATCGGCCGCAGCGGCGCCGGCAAGTCGTCGCTGATCCGCACCATCAACCGCCTCGAACAACCGACGTCGGGGCGTGTGCTGATCGATCAAGTGGACATCGGCGAGTTCGATGAAGAGCGCCTGGTGGCGCTGCGCCGGCGCATCGGCATGATCTTCCAGCACTTCAACCTGATGTCGGCCAAGACCGTTTGGCAGAACGTCGAACTGCCGCTGAAAGTCGCCGGGGTGCCCAAGGAAAAACGCGATCAAAAGGTCCGCGAATTGTTGGAGCTGGTGGGCCTGCAAGCCAAACACAAGGCCTACCCGGCGCAGCTGTCCGGCGGCCAGAAACAGCGCGTCGGCATTGCCCGCGCACTGGTGCACGACCCGGCCATTCTGCTCTGCGACGAGGCCACCTCGGCGCTCGATCCGGAGACCACCCAATCGATCCTCGGCCTGCTGCGCGAGATCAATCAGCGCCTGGGCCTGACCATCATTTTGATCACCCACGAAATGGCGGTGATCCGCGAGATCTGTGATCGCGTGGTCGTGCTCGAACACGGGCGCATCGTTGAGCAGGGGCCGGTGTGGGAAGTGTTCGGTAACCCGCAGCACGAGGTCAGCAAGACCTTGCTCGCGCCGTTGCAACATGCGCTGCCGACAGAACTGCAAAGCCGTTTGCAGGCGCAACCGCAGACCTCGGATGACGCGGTCGTTCTGCGTCTGCAATTCACCGGCACGGCTCAGGACGAACCGGACATCGCCGCCCTGTTCGCGGCCCTCGGCGGTCGCGTGCGCTTGCTGCAAGGTGGCGTGGAACGGATTCAGGGTCACGCCCTCGGGCAACTGCTGCTGGCCGTGACCGGCTCGTCCCTCGACGCCGAAGCACTGCGCCAGCGTGCGAGCCAATGGGCGCAACAGGTTGAGGTATTGGGCTATGTGGTTTGATCGATTGCTGCAAGGCTTCATCGACACGTTCCTGATGGTCGGCGTGTCGTCCTTGATCGCCCTGCTGGCGGGCATTCCGCTGGCGGTGATCCTGGTCACCAGTTCCAAGGGCGGCATCTACGAGGCACCGGCCATCAACCGCGCCCTGGGTGCGTTCGTGAACCTGTTCCGCTCGATTCCGTTCCTGATCTTGATGGTCGCGCTGATCCCGTTCACTCGCTTGATCGTCGGCACCACGTACGGCGTGTGGGCAGCCGTGGTGCCGTTGACCATTGCCGCTACGCCGTTCTTCGCGCGCATCGCCGAAGTCAGCCTGCGCGAGGTCGATCACGGCTTGATCGAAGCGGCGCAAGCCATGGGCTGCCGGCGTGGGCACATCGTTTGGCACGTGCTGTTGCCCGAGGCACTGCCGGGCATCGTCGGGGGCTTCACCATTACCTTGGTGACCATGATCAACTCCTCGGCCATGGCCGGGGCGATTGGCGCGGGGGGCTTGGGGGACATTGCCTATCGATACGGGTATCAGCGCTTCGACAGCCAGATCATGCTCACGGTGATTGTGTTGCTGGTGGCGTTGGTGGCGGTGATTCAGTTGGGCGGGGATCGGTTGGCGCGAGGGCTCAACAAACGCTAAAGGGGCCTTTTGTAGGAGCGAGCCTGCTCGCGATGAGCGCAAGAGCGCCGCGTTCATCCAGGCAGCCCTCGTTATCGTTTACGTCCATCGCGAGCAGGCTCGCTCCTACAAAAAGCGGATTTTTCCTACGGGAATAACAGACCTCCTACAGCCCTGTTCCCTTTCCTTTGCAGGACATTTCCTAGATTATTCCGCTCGCTTGCGCCTGCCAATTTGGGTGACTAGTCTCGGCCCGTCACTGCTCATCAGTGATCGGGTTTAGTAGCCCGGAACAATAGGCGCATAGCGATTCCATGCTCATGTTCGGCACTTATTGCCGCATGCAGAATATGGTGGCTGTGCGCGGGGCATCTTCGGATGCACGGTTTTCCTATTGACCGGCCTACTAACCTGCGTACAGCCGCCACCCAATCGTTTAGTAGGCGAGAAGTGACGGCTCCCATGAAGCAATAGGAGCAACACTCATGGACAGATCCGTTCCCGATCCACCCCCCGAAACACCCTCCAACGAAGCCATCACCGACGACCTGCTCAGAGACCGCTCGGCGCTCTACCGCGCCATCGATTTCTACCTCACCGGCGATCAACCCTCACCGCCCGACGAACTGCGTTTCTACAACGTCAGCAAAGACGTGAGCTTCGAAGACACCCAGCTCTACGTCGCCGATCTGCTGCGCTGCGCTTCGGTCACTGCCTATCAGTGCGGCGACCACCTCAAGGGCGCCGACCGGGCCATGGTGTTCTCGGTCTGGCATTTGCTGGAGATCGCCAAGGCAATGATTGATCGATCGATTGAGTGTTTGGGGATGAAACACGGTTGAGCCATTAAAACCGCCATCGCGAGCAGGCTCCCACAGGGAAACGCAATCCAAATGTGGGAGCGAGCCTGCTCGCGATGGGCTGCGCAGCAGCCCCCTACCTGATGGCGTATATTCGACCCATTCCAATTACCTGCGCAGCCCACCATGAAACAGACCCCCGACGACCTCCAGCAAATCACCGCCACCACCCTGGGCCATTACAACTCGGTGGCCGAAGGTTTTCGTGAAGGCACCCGCGATCACGATGTCAGCCAGAACATCGACGCGTTGATGCGGCATATCCAGGGTGAGGCGCCGTTCGACATTCTGGACTTTGGCTGTGGGCCGGGCCGTGATTTGCAGACGTTCACCCGCATGGGGCACAAGGCGGTCGGCCTCGACGGTTCAGAAAAGTTTGCGCAGATGGCGCGCGAGGACAGCGGTTGCGAGGTCTGGCAGCAGGACTTTTTAAAACTCGATCTGCCGGCCGAGCGCTTCGACGGGATCTTCGCCAACGCCGTGCTGTTTCACATCCCGCGTCAGGAATTGCCCCGGGTGTTGAAGCAATTGCGCGAAACGCTGAAACCGGGCGGCGTGCTGTTCAGCTCCAACCCCCGTGGCGAGAACCAGGAAGGCTGGAACGGTCCTCGCTATGGCGCCTATCACGACCTTCAGGCGTGGCAGCAATTGCTGACCGAAGCAGGCTTTGTCGAGCTGGAGCATTACTACCGGCCCGCGGGGCTGCCACGGGAGCAACAGCCATGGTTGGCGAGTGTCTGGCGTAAGCCGGCGTAATCCACGTTGACGCCATCGCGCAGGCCTTCGGCCCCCGGAAATTTGAGTCCGGGAGCAACCATCCGGTATGCATGGCCGGGCTCCGGTGTCAGACAGAATGTCGGCGAATACCCGTCGCCGCTTGTTGTAAAGCAGAGAGCATGAACTCTTGCGAATTTTCAGGTGCTGACGAGGATGGCGATGTCGAACGGGCAATCGATGCGGCGTGTTTGTTCTCGGTAAAACGCTTCAAGGCCGGCAATGTTTTGGGATCACGGGCAGCCCAATATGAGCCCCCTCGCGCAAGCAGTGCGGTGGATCCTGCCATTAACGACACCCACGAAAGGAAACTCTGCGCTGAAGAATCAGGGTCGACTTCTTGAATAACCGCTCGAGTCAGCCCGGCGCCCGCACCGACCACGGCCAATGGTCCTGCCAGCCCACTGGAAAGCGCCCCAACTTTAAGTTTGGCGGATTGACCTGACCTCAAAATGCCTGCCCCCAATGCATTTTTCCCGACCAGAAAAGGCACCGCGGGAAAGAGTGTTATCACCGTCGTGAGCAGGACAACACCGCTAAAAATCATTCCGATCAAATTGGCCTCGGAGACGTTGCCCGTCGGATCACTGAAGTTCACCGGATCCCCCAGACAATACGCATACGAATTCAACCCACCCCGCCCAAACGGACTCAAGCTGTCCGGGCCGTTGAAGCGCATCAGCCGCGTGTTGAACAGACGGTGCCCATTACCCAGCAAATAATGCCCGGTGACCGGATCGAGCGCTTCACCGGCAAACCCCAGGAGGCTGCCTGGACCATGCTCCACCCGACGATGTCCGTAGGGGGCATAAGCCTGGCGCACAAGTCCGCCGGGCTCGGTCACCCGCAAGACAGAGCGCTGTCGATCAGTGGCCAGCAAACCGCTGTTGAAGACATCACCTCGGCGCGATTGCAGCGCCAGCAGTTGCTTGTCGTGCTGAAACACACGCTGACTGGACGTCCCCTGAAGTTCGGTAACCAGATGTTCACGACAGTAAAACCGTTGCAGCGCCTGGGCCTCGGCAGGTTCGATCCCGACCAGCAGATCCAGCGCGTCATACCGATACCGACATTTTTTTAACGTGTTCATCATTCGAACCTCGCAAAACATCAGCTTGCCCTAATCAGGCCACTCAACGTACCTATCAGAACTGTCAGGTCGGCCGTGGCAGGCTGGGCGATATCCACGCAGTTTTTTCAATGGGTGTGCTGCGACGGCTATCGGCAACGGACGCTGGATGAACCGACGTGGTATTGGCCGGATTAGGCGGCGCCCGAAACATCGAATCGCGAGCAGGCTCGCTCCCACATTTGCCGAGGCAACGGAAGACGTCTATTTTCCCTTGCACCGTAGGAAAGATCTTTTTTTCAAATTGCCCCTCCAAGGACGGACCACTTTTGGCCAGACTCCCCGGCCAGCTACTCACAAGGAAGAGAAAATGGCAGACGCAAAAGTGCGCAAGCCGATGAATCCACAGGACATCGTGAAATTATTGGTGGCGTTGCGCAGGGCGTTGAAGGCGAGATCAGCCTGAGGGATCTTGGGCGAATCTGTGGGAGCGAGCCTGCTCGCTCCCACATGAAATGTGCGCAGGCAAAAAAACGCCGACGCTGTATCAGCCGTCGGCGTTTTCAAACCTTGAAGGGGTTTACTGCGTCGATCAGAACGCCGGCAGTACCGCGCCGTTGTATTTCTTCTCGATGAACGCTTTCACTTCCGGACTGGTCAGGGCTTTGGCCAGTTTCTGGATGGCCACGCTGTCCTTGTTGTCCGGACGAGCCACCAGGAAGTTCACGTAAGGCGAATCGGCGCCTTCGATCACCAGGGCGTCTTTAGCCGGGTTCAGGCCCGCTTCCAGCGCGTAGTTGGTGTTGATCATGTCCAGGTCGACCTGATCCAGCACACGCGGCAGCATGGCCGACTCAAGTTCCTTGAACTTGAAGTTGTGCGGGTTCTTGGCGATGTCCTTCGGAGTAGCCACGGCGTTTTTCGGGTCTTTCAACTCGATCAGACCTGCCTTCTGCAGCAGGATCAGGGCACGGCCGCTGTTGCTGCCTTCGTTCGGGATGGCAATGGTCGCGCCGTCCTTCAGCTCAGCCAGGGTTTTGACTTTCTTCGAGTAGCCACCGAACGGTTCGACGTGAACGCCGATCACGGTTTCCAGGTGAGTCCCTTTACCTTCGTTGAAGTTCTTCAGGTACGGCAGGGTCTGGAAGTAGTTGGCGTCCAGACGCTTCTGGTCGACCTGCACGTTCGGCTGAACGTAGTCGGTGAAGACTTTGATTTCCAAGTCCACGCCTTCTTTGGCGAGGGTGGGTTTGATCAGTTCCAGAATCTCGGCGTGTGGAACCGGGGTCGCCGCGACCACCAGTTTCTCGCCCGCCTGGGCCAGGCCAGCAGTCAGGGCAGCCGCCAATGCGGTGAACAACAGAACCTTTTTCATGCAGTGTCCTTATCGACAATCACAGTCGCTTGTGGCGACGGCTTGCTATTGAGGTGCCAGTGAAGTGCTATCGCTGGCGTGAAGCGGACAATACCGGGATTTTTTATTCCAGAACAATATCTTTTATTCACTTTCATATTCCATTTTGTTCATACAGCTCTAGCTCGCACCTTCCCTTGTAGGAGCGAGCCGGCTCCGGGCGGCGTTCCGACGATGGTCGTCAACGATAACGTTGGGCACCTGACACCCCGCGGCGCTCCCAGGTTCATCGCGAGCAGGCTCGCTCCTACAGTTCTAGCCCGCACATTCCCCTGTAGGAGCGAGCCGGCTCGCGATGGTCGTCAACGATAACGTGGGGCACCTGACACCCCGCGGCGCTCTCAGGTTCATCGCGAGCAGGCTCGCTCCTACAGGAGGCCGGTTTGCTTAAGTATTTGTTTCAGGGCGTCTTTTTCGGTGGCTGAACCCTTGGCGAGAATCTGTTGGAGTTGCCGTTCAATTTGCGCCAGCCCTTCATCCGGCAAATTCAGATGCTCGGGCAAAATTTCGTCGCCGGTACTCACCAACAGCGCAAAGTGGATGACGTTTTCCAGCTCTCGGGTATTGCCGGGCCAGGAATGGCGTTCCAGCACCGCTTGCGCGGCCTCGCTGATCAGCGGCACGGGCAGGTCCAGGCGTTGGCTGTAGATGCCGAGGAAGTATTCGGCCAGCGACAGAATATCGCCCACCCGCTCGCGCAAGGCCGGCAGTTCGAGCTGGCCTTCGCTGAGGTAGTGATAGAGCCGTTCATGGAATTTGCCGGCGGCGACCGCTTGGGCCAGGTCGATGCTGGTGGCAGCCACCAGGCGCACGTCCACCGGGCTTGGCTGGTGCGCGCCGACACGGGTCACTTCGTGGTTTTCCAGGGCCGCGAGCAGTTTGATCTGAATCGGCAGCGGCAGGTCGCCAATCTCGTCCAGGTACAAGGTGCCGCCATTGGCCGAGCCGAACCAGCCGGCACGACTGCTGGCCGAGCCGCTGTAACTGCCCGCGGCGTAGCCGAACAATTCCGCGTCAGCGTAGGTCGGACTGATGGCGCCGCAGTTGACCGAAACAAACAACCCGCCGCGATCGCTGGCGCGATGGATGTGCCGCGCCAGCAATTCCTTGCCGCTGCCGGTTTCGCCTCGGATCAGCACCGAGATTGAACGCGGCGCCAGTTGTTCGAGATCCTGGCGCAGTTGCCGTGAGCGCGGATCGACGAACACCAGCGCCTTGGCGCGGATGCTCAGGGGACTTTTTTCAGCATCGGGAAAGGTCAGCAGTGGCTGACCGAAGGTTTCAAAGCTCATGGCAGACTCCCGCCCAAAACCGCCGGGAGACGGGGGCGTTATTTAAAAAAGAAAAAAATAAAGGCTCAGGCGCGACGCAGGGCGTGATGTTCCATGCGGTTTTGCAGACGGTAGAGATAGGCAAACCCCTGCTCCCACCGCTGGTGACCCGACTTCACATTGATGTGCCCGGCACCCGCCAGAATCCCCGCTTCAGCGCCCCAGTTGCGCGCCAGCTCCAGCGCCCGTGGCGCACTGACGGCAGCGTCGTTGTCGGAGCTGACGACCTGGCTGGGAAAGGGCAGAAGATCGCCAGGAATCGGCGCGAAGTTACGCAGGGCCGGTGCGCAGGCCGGACGCTCGACGTCCGCCGGCGCGACCAGCAAGGCGCCACGAACCTGCCGCAGAAACTGCACGGGCGCGGTCGCCGCCCAATGCGCGACGGTGATGCAACCCAGGCTGTGGGCGATCAGGATCACCGGGGTGCTGTCGGCGGCAATCGCCTCGGCCAGCGCCGCGACCCAGTCTTCACGACGTGGCGTCAGCCAATCGGCCTGCTCCACCCGTGCGCTGTTCGGCAGGCTGTTCTGCCAGTGGCTTTGCCAATGATCTTCTGGCGATCCTTGCCAGCCCGGCACAATCAGATAGCGAATGGATTCGTTGCGCATGGGGGAGCTCTCCTGCTGCGTGTCTGTTCCTGATCGAGTATAGGGACGGGATTTATATTCGTTAAGGAATAAGAAGCTATTTATTAAGACCTATATCGAATATACAAGCGATCCTTGTGGGAGCGAGCCTGCACGCGATAGCGGTGCTTCAGACACAGCGATGTCGACTGCCATTCAGCCATCGCGAGCAGGCTCGCTCCCACCGGGGGACTTGTGTGTTTTTGCGGAATAAAAAAGGGGCCGCACCCTGCCAAGGAGACGGCCCCGGAAAATCGTAAATCTGTCAGCGCGCAGTGATCACCGACAACGTGGTGATGCCTGCCCGCTCAATGGACGCCATCATCGGCCTGCAACTGCACCCGCACCTCCGGGTCCTTGGCCTTGGCTGCCTGAAGCTGGAATGCAGAGGAGATGCCTGTGACGTCATGGTGTACGCCTCGTGTAACCATTTCGCGCGAAACAGGTTTCGGTTTCATGAATCTCGATGTCAGCCATCCCGGGAGACGTCACCCCTCGACGCTTCGCGGCGCCCAGGGCACCTCCAGAATGCCCATTGATTGACTCCCTGCGGTCTTTTTGCGAATCGCCCGATACGCCGAGCCAAACTCCCCCGAACGACGTATCAGTGGGTGAATCATTGACCTTGACGCTTATTTCTTAAAGTAATTTTTAACACTAGAAGCAGATCAAAATAGAATATGAAGTTGCAAGGATTGCAACGTACAAACGGCAGGCCTGAGCAATTTCTCGTCAACCGCGTGGTGGTGGTGCCGCGTCCCGGACGGATCAAGCAAGTGGTCGACATAGCCCTGCCCCATCCACCATCGTCCGCGCCCACTCCCACTCCCGCGCCTGGTTAGGGCCAAGCTGGGTGCAAGTGGCAAGGCGTTGTGGCTTTCGGGAAGTAACCATGAGAGCGGCTGAGTGATGAGCATCTATGGCGAGAGAGCTTGTCGAATCGCCGCACCGTCCTGTTGGGCGGTGAAGCGGCCCCGGCATTTCCTCGGCAGTACACTGTATCCAAGCAGGACGACGGATGCGCCGGTGCAGCAATCCAACAAGCCCCCTCCCCCCAGGCAATCACCATCCCCCAAAAATCCTACAGCCCCGGCGCATCTAGATACGGAAGCCTCCTACACCACCCTCGGAAACCTCCTATTTCAACCCTTTTCACCTTCGTGAAAGCTGTCACGCGCTTGAACGAGGGTGGAAAAAATGCCTCCCCGTGCACCTCAAACAGGCCAGGGAGGTCTGAATTTTGCAAATCGCCCCGCGTATTTTCTTCGACCACAGCCGCCACAAACTCCAGGTCCGCGACCTCAAGGCCACCCTCGACGTACTCGCCTTCGAAGGCCAGGAACGCCTGAGCGAGCCCTTCCTTTACACCGTCGAATTCACCAGCAGCGACCTCGACCTCGGCGCCCCGCAACTGCTCGGCCAGGACGCGCGGTTCAGCCTGCACGCGCCGCCGATCAAGCCCTTGCCGGGGTTGAGCCTGCCCGAGGTCAAGCCGTTGCGCACCGTGTTTGGCGTGGTCAGTGGCTTCAAGCGCCTGTCCGCGTCGGTGGACGAAGCGCGTTACGAAATCACCCTGCAACCACGCCTGGCGCTGCTCGATCGCGGCCGGCAGTACCGCATCTACCAGCAGCAATCGGTGCCGGAAATCGTCGAGAGCATCCTGCGCAGCCGCCACGGTTTCCGGGGGCAGGATTTCTTCTTTCGCCTGGTGCGCGAGTACCCCAGGCGCGAGCAGGTGATGCAATACAACGAGAGCGACCTGATGTTCATCAGCCGCCTGCTGGCCGACGTCGGCATCTGGTACCGCTTCACCAGCGACGAGCGCCTGCGCATCGACGTGGTGGAGTTCTGCGACGACCAGCGCGGCTACCAGTTCGATGTGCGCCTGCCGCATCATCCCCCCGCCGGCCTGAGCAGCAGCGACGAGGACGGCGTCTGGGACCTGCAAACCCGCCATCAGGTGGTGGAACGGCAGGTCAACGTCCGCGCCTATCATCACCGCGATGCCCACGCCTACCTCGACGGCGACGTCGACCAGGCCCGTGGCGCCACCACCACTTATGGCGAGGCCTATCACTACGCCGAAGGCTACCGCGAACTGGGCAACGCCTACCTCCAGGACGAAGACCTGCAAAGCGAAAGCGGCTACTTCTACGCACGCCTGCGTCACGAGCGCTACCTCAACGACCAGACCCTGCTCAGCGGCGTCAGCAGCAGCGCCACCCTGGCGCCCGGCCAGGTCCTGAAAATCACCGGCGGCGCGCCCCAGGCCTTCGCCCCCGGTGCGGTCATCACCCGACTGGTCACCCGCGCCGCCCGCGACCGCAGCTTCGAAGCCCGCTTCGAGGCCATGCCCTACGCCGAAACCATCTGCTTTCGGCCGCCGCTGGTGGACAAACCGCAAATCGCCGGCACCGTCCCGGCCCGGGTCACCAACCCCCAGGCCAACGACCCCTACGCCGAAATCGACCTCGAAGGCCGTTACCGGGTCAACTTCCTGTTCGACCGCGACACCTGGAAACCCGGCCAGGAAAGCATGTGGCTGCGCCAAGCACGCGCCTACGCCGGCGACACCCACGGCCTGCACCTGCCGCTGATCGCCGGCACCGAAGTGGCCATCGCCTTCGAACAAGGCGACCCCGACCGCCCCTACATCGCCCACGCCCTGCACGACAACCAGCACCCCGACCCCGTCACCCTGGCCAAGCGCGACTACACCCGCAACGTGCTGCGCACCCCGGCGAACAACAAGCTGCGCATGGAGGATCGGCGCGGGCAGGAGCACGTCAAGCTCAGCACCGAGTATGGCGGCAAGAGCCAGCTGAACCTGGGGCATCTGGTGGATGCGAAGAAGCACAAGCGCGGGGAAGGGTTTGAGCTGAGGACGGATGATTGGGGGGCGATTCGCGGTGGTAAGGGCATTTTTATCAGCGCCGATGGACAGCCCAAGGCGCAAGGCCAAGCACTGGAAATGCAGACCGCCGTGGACCGTCTGCAACAGGCCGGCGAACAACTGCAACAACTCTCGGTCGACGCCCAGGCCGCCAGCGCCGAACCGGCGGACGTGGCCGCGCAACTGCAGCTGCTAAGGCAGGACCTCGAACAGCTCAAGTCCCAAGTGCTGCTGCTCAGCGCCCCCAAAGGCATCGCCCTCACCAGCGGCCAGCACCTGCAACTGGCGGCCCAGCACAACCTGATGCTCAACGCCGGCGGCGAAGCGGACCTCAGCGTGGTCAAGCGCCTGTTCATCGGCGTGGGCCAGGGCTTGAGCCTGTTCGTGCGCAAGCTCGGCATCAAGCTGATCGCCAACCAGGGCGCGGTGCAGATCCAGGCGCAAAACGACAAGTTGGAGTTGATGGCGCGGCATGGTCTGGACATCACCAGCACCGAGGACGAAATCCGCATCACGGCGAAGAAGAAAATCGTTCTGAATGGCGGTGGCAGTTACTTCACGCTGGACGGGGTCGGCATCGAATCGGGTACGGCGGGGGATCACAAGGTTAAGGCCGCGCACTTCGCCTACAGCGGTGCGGCCAAGCAAGAGCTGCAAATGCCGACGCTCTCGCCACTGACCGAGCACGACGCGAAGTCCATGGACCTTACGGATTTCTCTGCCTGATCCCTTTTGCAGAACAAGGAGTGATATTTCAACATGGCCAGTTTGCTTGCCCGACTGTTTGGATTACACGACAACCGCAGGGACGCGCGATGGGATGAGGTGCTGCCGGCACCCGCTCCCCGGCCCGCCCCCGCACCATTGGCTGCGCCTACCAGCGCCGAGCTATTGCCGCCGCTGAAGAACTGGTGCCACCCCTTCAAGGACACACGGCAACCACTGGCGCAACTGACCCACCTGGCCAACGCCAAGGCCGGTTACTACCCCATCGGCCGCAGTGGCCTGTTTCACGGCGGCGTGCATTTCGACAGCGGCACCGGCGTCACTCCGGATAAATCCGTGCACTGTCTGGCCGACGGCGAAGTGGTGGCCTACCGTGTCGACACACAGTCACCGACTACGCGCTACTTCATCAATACCCTCACCGTCGACAAACCCTTCTCGCGCAATTTCGTACTGGTGCGTCACCGGATGCAGCCACCCAGGATCAACGGCAGCCCGGAGACGCCGCCCAGCCTGACCTTCTACAGCCTGTACATGCACCTGCGGGATTGGCAGATGTACCGGAAAGATCCCGCCACGGCGCGCCCGGCGTTCTGGCCCCCGAGCCCGACCCTGCGCGTCAAGCAGACGGCGAATGACGTGCATCCCCGCCACCCCGAGGCGCGTGGCCTGAACGTGCGTCATGCGGACAACCAGGGCCAGATCATCGACCTCCTGCCGCGCGGCGCAGCAGTGACCGTCAGCGGCGCGGGGCGCTACCGCAAGCTGGAAAACAGCCTGGGCCCCGCCGATCTGATCAACGCCGACGGCTCGCTGAAGGGCTACATCGCCGCCAGTGTTCTGCAACCGATGACCGGCAACGAGTACCGCATCCGATCGTCCAGAGCGTCGGTTTACGTGCGTGCCGAACCGGTCAAAACCGGTCAGGAACTCAGAGAGTTACCGACTGGCACGGTCGTCACGGCCATCGGCGAGGGCGAATACCGCAAGCTGGAGCGCGTCAACCAGTACGTGTATTTCGACATGCTCGAAGCCGAACCGGAACCGCTGGCGCTGGCGCTGGATCGCATCGTGGTGCTCGATCAGCCTGTCCCGATCAAGGCCGCCGCGTTGATCGGCCACCTCGGTGAGTATCAGGAAAGCGGCGCAGAACTCCCCGAGGAAAAGCTGCATCTGGAAGTGTTCACCGATGTTGAAGAGATCGATCTATTCCTTAAGGACAGTCGCGCCTGGGCCAAGCGCCTGCCGGAGAAAGATCGAACCTTGCTCAAGTTGGCCAAGGGCACTCCGGTGGTGGCTCATCAGGAGAATGCCACCGCTGCTCAAATGAAAGCGCGCAGTAGCTCCAGCCCACTCAGCGCAGCCGACCTGCTGGTGCCCAAAAGTCTGCTGGATGACCTGCCGCCCGAGCGAAAAATCCACGTACCCGCCGGCGGCAGCCACAACGCCCGCCACTGGTATCGCCTGGACGGGCTGCTGCACGATGCGAACAACAACCTGCTCAATGGCTGGGTGTGCGAAGAGGTGGGTGTCACCCCATGGCTCAGTCCATGGTCGTGGGAGGGGTATGACCTCATCTTCGACTACAACACGTCCAGACACGCCATGGCGTCGTTTTTCAGTGCCGTCGACCGCTTCACGGAAACCCAGCGCGAGCGCTTTCGCGCCATGGCTGAGGAAGACCTTAAGGGGCCAATGAAGAGCCGGCTGTACGACATCATCGACCGCAACCGCGACGGCAAGCTGACCGCCGACGAACTGCAGGCGGCAATGCGCCTGCCAGCCCACGCGCAAGCGATCTCGCAGATGATCCTCTACAAGGAAAGCGAGTGGTTTCACAACACGCAAAAGTGGGATGCACTGGACGAACTGCTCGGCCATAGCGGCTCGACGCCGCACTTGAATTGGGTGGCGGAGAAGCAGCGTATCGAGCAGATGGGGTGGTGGACGGAAGTTGCGAAAAAGTTGGGGTTTTCGTCCTGGGGGAAGGCTTATCACTTTCATCCGGTAGGGTTGTTAAGCAACTTTCCAAGAACAGGCGAGTTAATTAATGTAGATGATTTTCTGCAGCAGTATGAACTTGTGCACACATTTTTCTTGCCTGGCACACCGGCACTTACAGCAGACTCAAGAAAGAATTTAAAAAAATTAGTACGCACTATAAATAACCATTATAAATCCTCGTCTCTTAGTGCAAATATTTACGAGATATCCTACATGCTGGCGACCGTAAGGCATGAAACTTATTACTATCCAACTGGAGAGTTTTTTAGCGAAAAACCGGAGATTGGAGAACTATCCTATTTTAATAAATATGATCCGATTCTTGCGCCAACTGAAAAGCTTCGGATGAGGGCTAGACAGAATGGAAATACCGAGGAGGGTGATGGGTACAAATACAGAGGTCGCGGTTGCGTGCATCTGACATGGAAAAATAATTATCAGAAATTTTCAAGATTACTCGGGTTTGATTTTGTCTCAAATCCTGAGGCTGCAGGAAAATTTGAGTATTCCGTGCCGATAATGATTATTGGCATGAGTAGAGGCTTATTTACGGGGAGAAAAATGGCTGATTACTTAAATAGAAAAGGAATTGATTATTTATCAGCTAGAAAAATCATAAACGGCACTGACAAGCAAGAGTTGCTGGCATCGCACGCAGAAAAATTCGAGTCAATTCTCAAAAAAACTTCTCAACTGTCAGTGGAATTCCACGAATGATACGAAGCGCCTTAGTTTTCATGTCTTTCATCTTTATATTTTTCAATGCGTCCGTGATTGCGGGGGAGTTAATAAATGGATCTGAGGCAGGTAGTATTATATTGCGTGATAGCGGCGGTGAAAAAGTGTACAAAAACATTACTGGAACTGAGTACGAAGTTGATCGGAGTCTGGTCGAAATAAATGGATCTCCTGGGTTGCTCGTTCTGTCTAAGGATACTTTTTACTTTACGCTATTAACAAAAGATCATTCGGTAGTAATTGATTGCGCCTATTCCGACAAGCGCAACAACTATAATGGAGCCAGAATGACTGCCGGAATGTGCGGATTGAACACCATGCTTGATGAAAATTATATTGAGATTGCTGAGAGCAACTCAAATAAATGGTGGTCTTCTATTTATTCTTTCGATACGCGACCGGTATTCAAAGATGGTTTGGCGACCAATTTTTTACTCGGTTCTATTGGCAATATAGAAATTTATGATAGATACGAATCAAGAGAATCCCTAATAAATGCAGCGCCACGAAAATACGTTAAAGGCCCTCTTGGTTGTTACGATTTCGGATCCTCTGTCGTTTTTTTTGTCTTCTCTAAAGAAGACGGGTCAAAGCCTAAATACCTTGACCTTCTTCAGTCTGAAGAGCCTATAAGGCTTCAAAGATTAAAGGAAAAAGATCTGGAAGGATTAGCCATTAAGAAATGTGCGCAGGGAGAGCTTTAGCTACTCCTATTGAGAAAGACAATTCAAAAGAATAATGACATGAACTCAAATAAGTGAGCCGCAAATGCCAATCTCAACATTCAAAACCAGTCATTGATAAACATGGTGGCTTGCAGATAACTACAGATGAATTAAATGACAATCATCTTATAGGCTTGACACTCTACATAGTGGTGATCTCATTTTTTGCACGAATACTGCGATGGGGGGATCCGATTGCAAAGCAATAACTAATGACGCCTATGGGGCTCGGAACTTGGGGGTCGAAAATTATACTAGTGACGATGACTAGAAGCACAGCAGGCCCAGAGAGAAATAGAAAGTTTGGCAACGCAGAGATAGGCGGTGGTTAATTTTATAAGAAGGTGTTTGTGTGCATTGGATATGGAAGAGCAATTTCAAGAAATTTAACACGCTCGGTAAGGTTCTATTGTGCTTATTAATTGTTTTTGTCGCGACTATTCGTGTTTTTGCAAGTAACGAAATCTCGTGGATGAAAAACAAGAGTGGCCAGGTGCATTTTTCAATGACGGACGGAACGGCCTACGACGTGAAGTTACATCTCGGCGTAGACGGTGTGTTCTATGACAAAAGAAAGCACGAACTTGGCGAGAGTGAGTATGTTTCGCTGTTTCAGGTCTCACCCTCTAAGTCTGGAAGTCCGTTAGGGCTTTGTGGCGCAGGAAACGAAATATGGCTTCATGTTTATCGAATAACCGGCACGGCATTGACTGAGATAACCAGGACGCTGGTGAGCAGTTGTTTGCATTCGATTTCAATGGCAAGTCAGAACTCGGGGACGGCGATGCAAGACCAGGACTTCTCTTCGGTGCAGTGGAACTTGCAGGGGTTTTCCATTGAGTGGTTCGAGCAGCGTGATGCGGCTGGGCGCTCATTGCAGTTTTCGAATTTCGTATTGCATGACGGCGTTTTTTTACAGCAAGACGTAGTGAGTCAAGAGCACTCGAATCAGTAATTATCGATTAATAAAAAGGAGCAGGGATATGCAAGGCATCATTCGCGTGGGAGACAAAAATACCGGCGGCGGCACCGTACTGTCGGGCTCATCCGACATGCTGTTTGACGGCATAGGTGTGGCGCGTGAGGGCGATCCCGTGCGCTGCCCGGTTCCGGGTCATGGCCGCACAGTGATCGCCGAGGGGCACCCGGCGTTTCGCGACAATGGCGTGCCGGTCGCGTTCGACGGTCATCGCTGCGCTTGCGGCTACGTGTTGATTTCCTCACTGCCTGTCGCGGGCGCGAACTAGCCATGCCGATCAGACTGGATCAGATCCCTGCGCCGGCGTTACGACCGGCACCTCCTCGTGTGTGGGTTTGGCTAATTCTACTTCCGCTTTTTTTGCTGGTGGGTGTTGGGGTGGCCTGGGTGTTCGCGCCTCCAGCGTGGCGCGAGCAGCCAATGATGTTGTGGGGGGCAGCGTTGGGCGGGCCTTTGGTGGGGTGGTGCTTGCTGGGTTTCGGGCGGACGGCGCTTTACCTGGGTCAACATCGGGTCGCCGATGGCTGGGATGAAGCGCGTCAGGACGATCTGATAAACCAAACCCGGCAAGGGCGACGCTCTCAGCAAATACTGGGCGTGAGTTTATACACCGCGCTTCGAACTCCGGGGTCGCCGCCAACCGGCCAACTCGATGCCTTGCTGGATGGAAACGCTTCGCTTGAGGCTCAACCGGCCAGTCAGGGTGAATTACCCCTGCGACACAGTCGTTTGCCTGGCGACAGGAAAGATCCAGAACTCGCGTTGCTGAGGATGCTGCTGCAGGTACTCGAAGACCTGAGGCAAACCCTGGAGCCGTTACCGGACGCCACGCCGTTGGCATTGTTGCTGGAGGTCGATAGCGGTTTGCCTGACAGCACGTTGCAACGCGTCTGGCGAAAGGCCTGGAGTGAATGCGGCATCCGCCAATCGACGGTCGCCGTCGAGGGCCATGGCCTGGCCGCGGTGGATCAATGGCTCGACCAGCGCATTAACGATCAGGCCCTGCTGATGGTGGTGGCGGCGCAGTTTGCACCGGAACAGGTCGAAGGCACGGCGGAAGCAGCCGTTGGCCTGTTGTTCGGCAACCGCCTGACGCAAACCACCCTGGCGCCGATCGCCTATCTGCATCGCCCTGAGCAGGAGCGCACGCCCACCGGCGCCGATCTGCTTTACGCCGCACGTCAGGCGCTCGACTGGGTGCCGTTGCCTGCGCCGTCGATCGAACAGGTCTGGCGGGTCGGTATCGATGCGCAACGTCGTGCCGACCTGGCAACGGCATCGGCCGACGTTCCTCTGCCAGCCAAGCCCAAGCAGGGCTTGTGCGACCTCGATGACTTGCTGGGCAATCCCGGGAAAGCCTCACCCTGGCTGGCGATCGCCGCCGCGACGCAGACGATTGAACGCAGTGCCGGGGCGCAATTCATTTTCAGCGGGGGCGATGTCGCTGCTGGACTCTGGAGCACGGTGTTAATGCCCGTGTCACCCCTTTCAAAACAGGTATAGCGAATGCAGTTGCGACGCGCGGTAGGATTTTATGGGCTGTTTGGCGTGCTGTTACTCACGGGTGTGGTGTTGGGCGTTTTGGTCTGGTATCACCCTGAATCCTTGGGCATGGCGGCCGGCAGCGTGCGGCAAACCCTCTGGTTTTCCGTGATCTCGGCCACTACCCTGG
Organism: Pseudomonas sp. MIL9; assembly: GCF_016887925.1. Classification (NCBI taxonomy): domain Bacteria; kingdom Pseudomonadati; phylum Pseudomonadota; class Gammaproteobacteria; order Pseudomonadales; family Pseudomonadaceae; genus Pseudomonas; species Pseudomonas sp. MIL9. The sequence goes on from NZ_JAFEHE010000008.1 coordinate 291,432, forward strand.
TGCTGCTGGCGTTCCTGGGGGGGTATTACCTGCTGGGGCGCCCGTTGGGGCGCTCGATCTATCGTCGGCCGGATGCGGATGATGTGCGCCAGCCTGCGCAAACGTCCCCAGACAAATCCGTCGATACGCCGGCAGCGCGAACCTTCGCGGCGATCAAAGCCCGTCAGAGCAAAAACCACGGCCTCTTCTGGCGCCGCAAGACCCGCCTGTTCCTGCTCATCGGCGAACCCGAACAGATCAAGACCATCGCCCCGAACCTGAGCCCGGAGCATTGGCTGCAAGGCCAGCACACCGTGCTGATCTGCGGCGGCAGCGTGCAGGGCAAGCTCGACGATTCGGTCATCGAACTGTGTCGCCGCTTGACCCGCTGGCGCGCCCTCGACGGCGTGGTCTGGGCCTTGAGCCGCGACCAGAGCGCCGATCAGCGAGCCGTCAGCCTCGGCGTGAATCACCTGCAATCCCTCGCCCGTGAGCTGAAATGGCCCTTGCCCCTGCACCTGTGGCAGGTCTGCGACAGTCAGTGGGCGCAGGACGGCCGCCCGGTCCAGCCCGTCGGTTGCCGGCTGCCCACCGCCCTGACACCCGAAGCTCTGGACACGGCGCTGGCCAGCCTGCTCGAACCGCTGCGCCGCGAAGGCCTGGCGCAGATGAACGAGCAGCGCCGGTATGACTTTCTGTTGCGTCTGTCCCGTGATTTGCAAGTCGAGGGCATGGCCCGCTGGCGTCAGGCGCTGACGCCGTTGCTCGGTGTGTTGGCTCAGGAGGTGCCGTTGCGCGGGCTGTGGTTCAGCCTGCCGTTGGCGGGCGGGTCGGATGCTTCCGAGCACCATTGGCCCCTGGAGCCGGCCTGGGAAGGCGTGCTGGGCGACCGGGCGCGCCAACGTCGGCGCCTGGGCTGGAGCGCCCCGCGCGTCGCCTACGTGTTGGTCCTGGGCCTGGCGTTGTTGTGGGGCGCCGGGTTGCTGTTGTCGTTCGTCAGCAACCGCGTGCAGATCGCCCAACTGCACAGCTCGCTGGCGGCGCTGCAGCCGTCGGGCCAGGGCGATGAGCAGTTGCACGCGCTCAACGAACTGGCGCGTGAATTGTCGCGCCTGGATTACCGCGCCGAACACGGCGTGCCGTGGTACCAGCGCTTTGGCCTGAACCAGAACGATGCGCTGCTGACCGCGCTGTGGCCGCGTTACGTCGAGGCCAATCAGCGGCTGCTGCGCGACCCGGCCGTGAGCCAGCTGGAGGCGCAGCTCGACCGCCTGATCAAGCTGCCGGCGGACAGCCCCGAGCGCGCCCGACGTGCCGGTGCGGCCTACGACCAGCTCAAGGCCTACCTGATGCTGGCGCGTCCGGACAAGGCCGACCCGGGTTTTCTCGCCAAGACCTTAATGGCGGTCGAGCCGCCGCGCGGGATTTCGCCGGGGCTCTGGCAGGCGCTGGCGCCGACCTTGTGGCAGTTTTACGCGCAGCAACTGGCCGCCCACCCGGACTGGCGCATCGAGGCCGACCCGAAGCTGGTGGCCCAGGCCCGGCAGGTGCTGCTCGGGCAGTTGGGCCAGCGCAATGCCGAGTCCAGCCTGTACCAGAGCGTCATCGACGCCTCGGCCAATCACTTCCCGGCGTTGAGCCTGCCGCAGATGGTCGGCGATACCGATGCCGCCGCGCTGTTCTCCAGCAAAGCCCAGGTCCCCGGCGTGTTCACCCGTCAAGCCTGGGAAGGCCAGGTGCGCCAGGCCATCGACGAGATCGCCGAGGCGCGCCGCGAAGAAATCGACTGGGTGCTCAGCGACAACCCCACCGACATCGCCGCCGAACTGACCCCGGATGAACTGCGCCAACGCCTGACCGAACGCTATTTCCAGGACTACGCCAACGCCTGGCTGGACTTCCTCAACCGTCTGCGCTGGCGCCAGGTGCAAAGCCTGGGCGAGGTCATCGACCAATTGGCGCTGATGAGCGATGTGCGCCAGTCGCCGCTGATTGCCCTGATGAACACCCTGGCGTATCAGGGCCAGGCCGGCGTGCGCGGTCAGGCGTTCGCCGATTCGCTGGTCAAATCGGCGCAGAAGCTGATCGGGCAGGACAAGGTGCCGGTGATCGACCAGCAGCCGCAGGGCCCGGTCAGTCCACTGGACGCCACCTTCGGGCCGTTGCTGGCGCTGCTGGGCAAGGACGCCGAGAGCCGCAACGACAGCGACCGCCTGAGCCTGCAAGCCTTCCTCAACCGCGTCACCCGGGTGCGCCTGAAACTGCAACAAGTGAGCAACGCCGCCAACCCGCAGGACACGACCCAGGCCTTGGCGCAGAGTGTGTTTCAGGGTCAGAACGTCGACCTCACCGACACCCAGTCCTATGGCAGCCTGGTCGCCGCCAGCCTCGGCGCGGAGTGGGACGGGGTCGGCCAGACCCTGTTCGTGCAACCGCTGGAACAGGCCTGGCAACGGGTCCTGCAACCCTCGGCCGCCGGCCTCAACAGCCAGTGGCAACGGGCGATCGTCGACGACTGGCGCGGCGCCTTCGCCGGCCGCTTCCCCTTCGCCGCGACCCCCAGCGACGCGTCGCTGCCGATGCTGGGGCAAATGATTCGGGCCGACTCCGGGCGCATCGAACAGTTCCTGCAGCAGCAACTGGGCGGGGTGCTGCGCAAGGAAGGCCAGCGTTGGGTGGCCGATACGCGCCATAGCCAGGGCCTGCATTTCAACCCGCAATTTCTCAGCGCGATCAACCAGCTCAGCCACCTGGCCGACGTGCTGTTCACCGACGGCGGCATGGGCCTGAGTTTCGAACTGCGGGCCAAACCGGTGCGCGACCTGGTGCAGACCACCTTCATCCTCAATGGCGACAAACATCACTACTTCAACCAGAAAGAGCGTTGGCAGCGCTTCAGCTGGCCCGGTTTCACCAGCCACCCGGGCACCAGCCTGACCTGGACCAGCGTCGTTGCCGGCGAACGCCTGTTCGGCGACTACCAGGGCACCTGGGGCCTGATCCGCCTGCTGGAACAGGCACGGATCACCGCCCTGAACGACAGCGACAGCCACTACCAGGTGCAACTCAAGGCCCCGGACGGCATCGACCTGACCTGGCACCTGCGCACCGAGCTGGGCGCGGGGCCGATGGCGCTGCTCAAGCTGAGGGGCTTTGAATTGCCGACGCAGGTGTTTGTGGTTGAGGGCACCAAAGTGCGGCCCAATACGAAGAATAAGAAGTCCGGATGAGTGTGCGTGAAATCGCCGACAAGCCGGCTCCTACAGTTGGTTCGGTGTTGAACACAAATCTCGTGTTCAACACCGAACCCTGTAGGAGCCGGCTTGCCAGCGAAAAACCCCTCAGACGCGCGCACCCTCCACAGCCTGCCCCTGAACTTCCTCCTTGCCCACAAACCGGTTCGCCCGCGCAAACGTGCCGAAATCATTGAAGCGCACACCCATTTCCCGCATCACCTTATGCCCCACCGGGACGGTCAGCTGGCGAATGTAGAAGGGTTCCTTCACCACGAAGTGATGGATGCCATGACTGCTGCCGAAGTTGAAGCAGAACGCCTGCAACGGCCACAGCCACCAGGCGTTCAGCACCTGGCATTGCTGCATCACGTTCCCGGGCTCGATGTCGCCGTAGTAGTGCATGTTCGAGCTGATGAAGTGCAGGCAGAACGTGCGCAGCACGTTGGGGCCGATGATCACCACCGCCGCGATGTCGATCACGCTCATCACCGACAGCGTGGTCGCCGACCATTCAATCGGGGTGCCCAGCAGATGCGCGATGCCGTTCGCGGCGTGGAAGCCGAGAAACACATACCACGCCCCCCAATGCACCAGCGCCAGCGGCGCATAGACCTTCAGCGTGCGTTTGATGATGCTGAACTTGTGAGCCCAGGTCTTGGCCCGCAGCATGCGAATAAACGCCGACATGACGTTGTCGCCGACCATGAGCAACCGCGCCAACCCCCAAGGCTCGCCGTTGGTGATGGCGCGTTCTTCCATGTCGGCCTCGGAGCCGGAGACCTTGTGATGGTTGAGGTGCAGGTGACGGCGAATCCATGGATTGATCGTACTCGGCCGTGCCAGCCAGACCAGGCCCATCATCAGGTTGTGCGGCACGCGCTGTTTGCGGAAGTACATGCTATGGATCAGGTCGTGCTCAAGTTCGTGGGTCAACGAGGCGAAGAACGCATTGAGCAGCAGGCATGCCCACCAGGCCATGTGCCCGGTGATGTAGAGCGCTGCGCAGCCGATCATCCCGGCCAGGGCGAAGGCCAGGATGCCCGCGCCCAGCGCGTCCTGATGCTTGAGTATCGGGTAGCGCTGACGCAGTTCGACGCCCTTGGCCAGCACCACTTCGCGAATATGTGCTGATCGCTGAGCCGCATTCAGTCGTCGGGGACTTGCAGAAGTACCGTGCATGCTTCCATCCTCTGGTTATTGATGTTCGCATGCTGCCTTGTGATCCTGCACAACGCGGTAGCCGTGAACGCCAACCTGTTGACCGGAAGCGCCAATCAGCATGACTGAACCGACCTCCCTCGCCAGTTGGACCCGCGCCCTGCGCAAGCAACTCGACGCCCTGGGCCTCGACAGCGCCGCCCTGTGCCACCAGGCCGGGCTCGATCCGCAGTTGATGGACGACCCGAACGCCCGATACCCGTTGTCCGGCACCACGCGACTGTGGGAGCTGGCGGTGCAGGCCAGCGGCGACCCGGCGATTGGCCTGCGCGTCTCACGCTTCGTCAGCCCCACGACCTTTCACGCGCTCGGTTATGCGCTGGTGGCCAGCGGCAGTTTGCGCGAAGTGTTCGAGCGCATCGTGCGTTATCACCAGGTGGTCAGTGATGCCCTGGAACTGGAACTGACCCGCGGCGAGGATCGCTACCGCTTCCACCTGAAAGTTCCGATCGGCAATCCAGCCCCGGCCTACGAGGCCATCGATGCGTTCATGGCGATTTACGTGCGTACCTGTCGCAATCGCCTGGGACGCGACTATGCCCCGCTGGCGGTTTACCTGCGTCGGCCGGAACCTGAAGACTCGCATCAATGGCACAAAGTCTTCCGCTCGCCCGTGTACTTCGGCGCCGACGAAGACCGACTGGAATTCGCCCTCGTTGACTTCGACAGTCACCTGGACGACGCCAACCCGGAGCTGGCCGAACACAACGAAACCGTGCTCAAGCGAACGCTCGCGCAGCTCAAACCGCTGACCTGGGAACGCAAAGTGCGTGATGCCATTGAAGAGCAGTTACCCGAAGGCGAACCCAGCGCCGAACATATCGCCAAAGCCCTGCACTTGAGCCTGCGCAGCTTGCAACGGCACTTGGCGGATGAGGGTTGCCGGTTTGACACGCTGCTCAATGAAAGCCGCGAGAATCTGGCGTTGCTGCACCTGCGTGATCCCCAGGTTTCGCTGAGCGAGATCAGTTATTTGCTTGGGTTTGCCGATACCAGCAGTTTCAGCCGCGCATTCAAGCGCTGGACCGGGATGACACCGGGGCAGTTTCGGGATGAGTTGCGCTGAGCGATTCGCGATGGAAGGTTGTCTGTTCCGGCCTCATCGCGAGCAGGCTCGCTCCCACAGGTTTTTGATGTGTTTGCTCCCACAGGTTTTTGATGTGTTTGAAAATGTTGTGTTCAACACCGTCCACTGTGGGAGCGAGCTTGTTCCCACAGGTTTTTGGTGTGTTTGAAGATGTTGTGTTCAACACCGTCCACTGTGGGAGCGAGCCTGCTCGCGATGGCGGTGGCTCAAACGCCACAAAAACCACTACCGCCCCTGACCCCGCCGCAACAACTTGCGCACCCGCGCCACCAGCTCACTCACGGCGAACGGCTTGAGCAGGTAGTCATCTTCATGCAGCTCCAGCCCGCGCAGGCGATCCTCGATGCCATCCCTGGTGGTGAGGAACAGTACTGGCGTTTCACCGAGCTTGCGGATCTGTTGCAGCAACTGCCAGCCATTGAGCCCCGGCAGCATGACGTCGAGGATGATCAGCTCGTATTCGCCGGACTCGATGAAGCGCCGGCCATCCATCCCGTTGACCGCCACATCCACCGCATAACTGGCCTCGCTCAGGCCATTGGCCAGGCGTTTGGCGGTCTCGGGTTCGTCTTCCACTAACAGCACACGCATGGCACACCTCGATTGTCGTCTTCACAGGCTAGGCGTGTTCGGGGATAAAGCCCACCTTTAAAAGATCGCCAGCGCCCGCAACCGTTCGATATCGAGGATTTCGATCTCACCGTAGCCCAGACTCAAAATCCCCTGCCCTTGCAGATCCTTGAGCATTTGATTGGTGGTCTGGCGCGACAACGACAACATTGACGCAAGCTGTTCCTGCGGCAGTTGCAGGACCAGGCGCGGCGGGTCGATCTCGCCATAGCCGTGGGCGATCATCAGCAAGCGATGGGCCAGCCGTGTCGGGGCAGGCATCAGGCTCAGCTGTTCGAGGTGAATGAAGGTCAGGCGCAGTTTCTGGCTCATGAGCAAGGCCAGTTGCCGCCAGTACTGCGGTTGTTCGTCGAGCAATATCAGCAGCGCCGTTTGCGGGATGTGCAACAGGGTGCAGTTGCCCAGGCCGTACGCATCGTGGGTGCGCGCCTGGCCATCGAACAGACAGATCTCACCGAACCAGTGCGGCGCCTCCACCAGACTGAGCAACGCTTCCTTGCCTTGCTCGCTGACCGCGCCAATGCGCACGGCACCTTCGAGCACCGCGTACAGACCGCAGGGCGGATCACCACGCTTGAACAAGCGCTGGCCGGGCGACAGGCGCCGAACCCTGGCGGCGGCCAGCAGACTATCCTGAAAGGAAACAGGCAAATGACTGAACCACTGACCGTGCATCAAGCGTGGACGCCAGACCTGCATATCCATGAAAACTCCTAGAGATTGTCGCCTGGCTGACAGAGTGAGAAATGGCCCCGGGGCAAGATCAATCACCCTACAGGAGGAATAACAATGAAAAGCCTCGTTGACCATCTCAGTCAATACGCCACTTACCACCGTGACCCGCGCAACATCGCCACCCACTTCATCGGCATTCCGCTGATTGTGGTCGCGGTGGCGATCCTGCTGTCTCGTCCGCAATGGGCCGGGGGCTGGTTTTCTCCGGCGGTGCTGGTGTCACTGCTTTCGGCGTGGTTTTACCTGCGCCTGGAATTGCGCCTTGGCGTGCTGATGACGGTATTGCTGGGGCTGTGTACCTGGGCCGGGCATGCGCTGGCGCAGCAAAGCACAGGCGTCTGGCTCGCCACCGGCATCGGTATGTTTGTGGTGGGTTGGGCGATTCAGTTTGTCGGCCATCACTACGAGGGGCGCAAACCGGCGTTCGTCGATGACGTGACAGGGTTGATTGTCGGGCCGCTGTTTGTGGTGGCGGAACTGGCGTTCCTGCTGGGGATGCGCCATGAGCTGAAAGAGCAGATCGAAGCGCGGGCGGGGGGTGTGCGGGTCAATCCGAAGCGTGCGGCTGTTTAGATCGCAATCGCGAGCAGGCTCGCTCCCACAGGGTTCGGTGTCGGTCACAGATTTTGTGCTCAACACCGATCCATTGTGGGAGCGAGCCTGCTCGCGATGCTCTTGCTTTAGAGGTTGGCGACCTTCTGCCAGACCTTCGGTTTGAAGAACAACGTCTCGCCCTTCGCCAGCCCAATCAGGCTGTCGTGGTCCTTCACCACTTCGGCTTCGATCAGATCGCTCTGCCCTTCGACCTTCAGGGTCACCCGAGTCGTCGCACCCAATGGACGGATATCGCGCACCTCGGCGGCATGGTGATCTTCCAGTTCATGCCGCGACAGCGACACTTCATGCGGGCGGAACAGCACGTGATTGTCTTCGCCCAGATGCAGACGGTTCGAATCACCGAGAAAGTGATAAACGAAATCGCTGGCCGGGTTTTCGTAGACGTCGCCCGGTGAGCCGATCTGCTCGATCACGCCTTTGTTCATCACCACGATGCGGTCGGCGACTTCCATTGCTTCTTCCTGGTCGTGGGTCACGAACACCGACGTCAGGTTGATGTCTTCGTGCAGGCGCGCCAGCCAGCGGCGCAGCTCTTTACGGACCTTGGCGTCGAGGGCGCCGAACGGCTCGTCGAGCAGCAGCACCTTCGGTTCCACCGCGAGGGCACGGGCCAGGGCGATCCGCTGACGCTGGCCACCGGACAGTTGTTCCGGGTAGCGATCCGACAGCCAATCGAGCTGCACCATGTTCAACAGTTCGTGGACCTTGGTCGCGATCTGGCTTTCGCTCGGGCGCTGGTTCTTGGGCTTCATGCGCAGGCCGAACGCGACGTTGTCGAACACCGTCATGTGGCGGAACAAGGCGTAGTGCTGGAACACGAAACCGACGTTGCGATCACGCACGTCATGACCGGAAACGTCCTCGCCGTGGAACACGATGTTGCCCTGGTCCGGGGTTTCCAGGCCGGCGATGATCCGCAGCAGCGTGGTCTTGCCGCAGCCGGACGGGCCGAGCAGCGCCACCAGTTCACCGCTCTGGATGTCCAGGCTGATGTTGTCCAGCGCCTTGAACGCATTGAAATTCTTGCTGACGTTACGCACTTCGATCGACATGAATTATTCCTCCGCGGCGCTGGCGCGCAGGCGGTTAATACGGTTTTCGCTCCACTGCTTGAGCAGCAGGATGAAGAGCGCCAGGATCAGCAACAGGCTCGCCACAGCGAACGCGGCCACGTGGTTGTATTCGTTGTAGAGGATCTCGACGTGCAGCGGCAAGGTGTTGGTCACCCCGCGAATGTGCCCGGACACCACCGACACCGCACCGAATTCACCCATGGCCCGCGCGGTACACAGCACCACGCCGTAGATCAGGCCCCATTTGATGTTCGGCACCGTGACGTGCCAGAACATCTGCCAGCCATTGGCCCCGAGCAAACGTGCGGCCTCTTCTTCCTGGGTGCCCTGCTCCTGCATCAGCGGGATCAGCTCGCGCGCCACGAACGGCACAGTGACGAAAATCGTCGCCAGCACGATGCCCGGCAAGGCGAAGACAATCTGGATGTCGTGATCCTGCAACCACGGGCCGAACAGCCCTTGGGCGCCGAACATCAGCACGTAGACCAGACCGGCGATCACCGGCGACACCGAGAACGGCAGGTCGATCAGCGTGACCAGCATGCTCTTGCCACGGAACGAATACTTGCTCACACACCAGGCCGCGCTGACACCGAACACCAGGTTCAGCGGCACCGAAATGAGCACGGCGATCACCGTGAGTTTCAGCGCGGACAAGGCGTCGGGCTCAAAAATCGCGGTGAAGAAAGCACCCAGGCCATTCTTCAGACCCTGGGACACCACGATGAACAGCGGCAGTAGCAGGAACAGCGTAAAGACCAGCCAGCCAAGGCCGATCAGGATTCGCCGCGAAGTCGCACTGCCACGACGGGCTGCGTTCGAAGAAGCGGCAGCAATGGACGATTGGGACATGTGTGCGCCTCCTTATGGGGTTTCGATGCGTCGCTGCAACAGGTTGATCAGCAGCAACAGGACGAAGGAAACCACCAGCATCAATACGCCAATGGAGGTAGCGCCGGTGTAATCGTACTGGTCGAGCTTGACCATGATCAGCAGCGGCAGGATTTCGGTTTTCATCGGCATGTTGCCGGCGATGAAAATCACCGAACCGTACTCGCCGACCCCACGGGCAAAGGCCAGGGCAAAACCGGTGAGCCAGGCAGGAAGCAGTGCCGGCAACAGGATATGGCGGAAAACCTGTAACGGTTTTGCCCCCAGGCACGCCGCCGCTTCTTCCACTTCACGAGGGATATCGGCCAGTACAGGTTGTACGGTACGTACCACGAATGGAAGTGTCACAAAAGTGAGGGCAAGGGTGATGCCGAGGGGGGTATAGGCGATCTTGAACCCCAGATCCGCTGCGAACTGACCCACCAGACCGGTGGGGGTGTACAACGCGGTCAACGCAATACCGGCCACGGCCGTGGGCAATGCAAACGGCAAGTCGATCATTGCATCGATGACTTTGCGCCCGGGGAAGGTATAGCGCACCAGCACCCAGGCCAGCAGCGTGCCGATGACGCCGTTGATAATCGCGGCGTACAGCGCGGTGCCGAAGCTGAGCTTCAACGCCGACAGCACCCGTGGCGCAGAGATGATTGCCCAGAACTGATCCCAGGTGAGTTGAGCGGCATGCACGAACATCGCCGCCAGTGGTATGAGCACAATCAGGCTGAGGTACACCAAGGTGTAGCCCAGCGTCAGCCCGAAGCCGGGTATGACGGGGGAGATACGACGCGACATAAAAGTCCTTGGTTGAGAATGCGCAAAGCCCCGTCAGCAAGATCGGGGCCCGTTGGCCAGTGCCGGTCGGTTAAGGGCTTGAACGCCGCAACCCCTGTGGGAGCGAGCCTGCTCGCGATACCGGTGGGCCAGCCAACATCAATGCTGAATGTACCGCCATCATCGCGAGCAGGCTCGCTCCCACACGTTGCGCACCTTAACTGACAGGTACCCGGCCGGTTGTCAGTCTATTTCAGGCTATTGCGCCTGGTAGATCTGGTCGAACACGCCACCGTCGTTGAAGAATTTCGGTTGCGCGGTTTTCCAGCCGCCGAAGTCTTTATCGATGGTGACCAGTTCCAGTTTCGGGAACTGGTTGGCGTACTTGGCGGCGACATCCTTGTCCCGTGGACGATAGAAGTTTTTCGCCGCAATTTCCTGGCCCGCCGGGCTGTACAGGTGCTTGAGGTAGGCTTCGGCGATCTGCTCGTTGCCCTTTTTCTCGGCGTTCTTGTCGACTACGGCGACCGGAGGTTCGGCGAGGATCGACAGCGAAGGTACGACGATGTCGAATTTGTCGGCGCCGCCATCTTCTTTCAGCGCCAGGAAGGCTTCGTTTTCCCAGGCCAGCAACACGTCACCCTGACCGTTGTTGACGAAGGTGATGGTCGAACCGCGAGCACCGGTGTCCAGCACAGGTACGTGCTTGAACAGGGTTTGCACGTATTCCTTGGCTTTGGCTTCGTCGCCGCCGTTGGCTTTCAGGCCGTAGGCCCAGGCGGCGAGGAAGTTCCAGCGCGCACCGCCGGAGGTTTTCGGGTTCGGTGTGATCACCGATACGTCGTTCTTGACCAGGTCGCCCCAGTCCTTGATGCCTTTAGGGTTGCCCTTGCGCACCAGGAACACGATGGTCGAGGTGTAAGGCGTGCTCGCCTCCGGCAGGCGTTTTTGCCAGTCGACAGGCAGCGTCTTGCCCAGCTTGGCGATTTCGTCGATGTCACCGGCCAGGGCCAGGGTGACGACGTCAGCACGCAGACCGTCGATCACCGCCCGACCCTGCTTGCCCGAACCGCCGTGGGACTGCTGGATCTTCACGGTGTCGCCAGCATGGTCCTTCTGCCAGAACTTGATGAACTCGGCGTTGTAGTCCTGATACAGCTCACGGGTCGGGTCGTACGACACGTTGAGTAACTCGTAATCCTTGGCAACCGCAGAACCCGCAAAAAGGGCACTGGCCAGGGCGGCCAAAGCGAACTGACGAATCGACGACATGGTGAAAGCTCCTGGAATTCTTGGAAATTGGCTTTTTTTATGGTCTGGAATCGGATGCTTGCTCAAAGATCGCAGCCTGCGGCAGCTCCCGCACAATCCCCCGCTAGAACTGCCGCAGGCTGTGATCTTTTGATTTTTCGCTTCAGCCCGGTTTGTTTCCCGGGTTCTGCAGGCGGAATTTTTCTTTGCGTTCGATCTGAACCACCTGGGCGTTGTGGACGGTGATTTCCACTGCGCCAAAACGCAGATCGCGCAGGGCGCTCTGGATTTCACGCAGGATGGTTGCTTCGTCCTGGCCGTCAACGCTACGTAGAGATGCGCTCATGGTGCTGCTCCTTCGACTGAGAGGTTGCCTGGCAGTGGCGGCACTGCTTGCGGCGTGAGACCAATAGTAGAGAGGCGCTGATATTCTTAAAAAGACTATTTAAGAATGTTTATATAACCAAAAGAAATTATTTGATGGGGCAAGGGTTTGCGGGAAGACAACCCTTCCAGAGGTATGCAAAACCCGGTGGGAGCGAGCAAGCTCGCCCACAGGTTTTGTGCAGATTTAGCGGATTACCGGTGCATGCGCCCAATCCAGCTGCAATGCCGGCACCGGCCGCCCGAACCAATACCCCTGGCCCAGATGGCTGCCAAGCTCAAGCAGGAGCGCCGCCTGTTCGACCTGCTCGATCCCCTCGGCCTGCACTTGCATTCCCATGCTGTGCGCCAGGGCAATGATCACCCGCACAATGGCGCCGTCGTCTTCGTCCCCCGGCAGCCCGGCGACAAAACCCTGATCGATCTTGAGCTTCTGCACCGGCAGGCGCTTGAGCCGCAGCAGCGACGAATAACCGGTGCCAAAGTCATCGATGGCCAGGCGCACCCCCAATTCGCGCAATCGGTGCATTTGCTCAAGCGCGACCTCCGGGTCTTCCATCACCGCGCTCTCGGTGACCTCCAGTTCCAGATAGGCCGGGTCCAGCCCGGTGTCACGCAACACCTGAGCCACTTGCTGATACAGCTCACGGCGGGCGAAGAGGCGCGATGAGACATTCACCGCGACGAACGACAAGGCCACGCCAGCCTGTTGCCACTGGCACATTTGCTGACACGCTTGCTGCATGACCCAGGCGTCGATTTCGGCAATCAGCCCGGTGCGCTCGGCGACGGGAATGAACTCTGCCGGCGACACCAATCCGCGCTCCGGATGCTCCCAGCGCACCAGCGCCTCGACTCCGATCATGCGGCTGGTTTTCAGGTCATGGACCGGCTGGTAGAAAACCCGCAATTGCTGCTGCTCCAGCGCGCGGCGCAGCTCGAATGCAAGCTCGACCCGTTGTTGCGCGTGGGCGGTCAGCTCTTCGGTGTAGAGGGCATAGCCATTGCGGCCGGCGCTCTTGGCCTTGAACAGCGCCGAGTCGGCGTTGCGCAACAATTGCTCGGCGCTCAAGGCATCGCCGGGAAACAGGCTGATACCGATGCTGGTGTTGATGAACAGCTGGTGCTCGTCGATAAGGAACGGCTCTTTGAGGCCATCGATGATCCGCTGCGCCAGCGCCGCCGCCTGGACCAATTGCGGACAGCTCTCGGCCAGCACGGCAAACTCATCGCCCCCCAGCCGTGCCAGCGTAATGCCCGGCCCGAACATCGCCGCAAGACGCTCCGCCACCGCCTTGAGCATGTGGTCGCCGATGGTGTGCCCGAGGCTGTCGTTGATCATCTTGAAGTGATCCAGATCGACCATCAGCAGCGCACAGCCGCGCTTTTGAGCCTGCGCCGAGGTCAACGCCTGCTGGGCGCGATCGGTGAACAGCAAGCGGTTGGGCAGATCGGTCAATGGATCGTGGTGCGCCAGGCGAATCAGTTCGTGTTCGGAGTTCTTGATCGCGCTGATGTCGGAAAACACTGCCACGAAATGGCTGAGCCGCCCCCGATCATCATGAATGAGGCGAATCGTCTGCCATTGCGGATAGATTTCGCCGCTTTTGCGACGGTTCCAGATTTCCCCGCTCCACTCGCCTTTGCTCTGGAGTGTCGCGAACATCGCCTGGTAGAAAGCGGCCGGATGGCGCCCGGACTTGAACAGGTTGGGCCTTTGCCCCAGCACTTCCTCACTCTGATAACCGGTGATTTGGATGAAAGCCCGGTTCACATGGACAATCAACCCATCGTGATTGGTGACCAACACCCCTTCGCGGGTGCAATCGAATACGGCGGCGGCTTGACGCAGTCGCTCCCGATCTTCACTGCGCTCACGCAATTTGGCGCCGATGCCGAGACAACGAAGCAATCGCGCCCGGGCAATGAAGATAAACCCGGCACTGATCACCACCCAGGCATAACCGTTGATCAGTTGCCATCGCGAAAGCTCGGCAGAACCATCGAAGAAGCTGTTCAATAAGTAGCCACTGAACTGCAGCCAGATCATGGAAAGCAAGAGGTAAAGCAGCGCTGCACGCATGGCATAGCGATAGCTGGCAGACATTAGGCTGTCCATATCCCTGCAAAAAACCGGGATTATAGGGCAAAGACACATCCAGCCACTCATATCCGAAAGGGCGACTGGTTTTCTCCGCGGGCTTAGTGATAATGCAACGGCTGTTTTTTCTTTATCGAGGGCCCTATAGCCTATGTGGTACGAAGGTTTTCTCGGCTTGTCGCCCTGGTCATTGGTGGCAGTCACCCTGCTGATGACCCACGTGACGATCGTCGGCGTCACGGTCTATCTGCACCGTTACTCAGCCCATCGCTCGCTTGAGCTGAATGCCGGCCTGAAACATTTCTTCCGTTTCTGGCTGTGGTTGACCACGGCGCAGAACACCCGCGAGTGGACCGCCATCCACCGCAAGCATCACGCTAAATGCGAAACCGTCGATGACCCGCACAGCCCGGTCATCAAGGGTCTGTCCACCGTTCTGCGCAAAGGCGCCGAGTTGTACCGCGCCGAAGCGGAAAACCCCGAGACCCTGCGCATCTACGGCAAGAACTGCCCCGAAGACTGGATCGAGCGCAATCTCTATACCCCCTTCCCGCTGCTGGGCGTGGCGATCATGGCCGTGATCGACCTGCTGCTGTTCGGCACCATCGGCATCACCATCTGGGCCGTCCAGATGATGTGGATCCCGGTATGGGCCGCCGGCGTGGTCAATGGCCTGGGCCACGCCATCGGCTACCGCAACTTCGAATGCCGTGACGCGGCGACCAATCTGGTGCCCTGGGGCATCCTGATCGGCGGTGAAGAACTGCATAACAATCATCACACCTACCCTAACTCGGCAAAACTGTCGGTGAAGAAGTGGGAGTTCGATATGGGCTGGGCCTGGATTCAAGTATTCAGCTTCCTGCGTCTGGCCAAGGTCCAGCGGGTCGCGCCGATTGCCCATCGTGTCGAAGGCAAAGGCCACCTGGACATGGACACCGCCATGGCGATCCTCAACAACCGCTTCCAGATCATGGCCCAGTACCGCAAATTGGTGATCGGGCCGCTGGTCAAGCAGGAGCTGGAAAAGGTCGATCACTCGGTCCGTCACCAGTTCCACCGCGCCAAGCGCTTGCTTTCGCGCGAAACGAGCCTGCTGGACGACAAACACCATGTGCGCATCCAGAACATGCTCGAGCACAGCCAGGCGCTGAAGGTCATTTACGAAAAACGCCTGGCCTTGCAGCAGATCTGGGTCAAGACCAGCTCCAATGGTCACGACATGCTGGCCGCCATCAAGGATTGGGTACACGAAGCCGAAGCCAGCGGGATTCAATCCCTGCGTGACTTCGCCGACCAACTCAAAACCTACTCCCTGCGTCCGACCGCTGCCTGACTGTGGCGGCGGCTGCGCAGCAGACGCAAAATCGGCGACGCGTTTTAATCGAATAAAAGGCGTCGCCGATACCGCCCAGCGGGAGCAAGCTCCCTCGCCACAAAAATGTGGGAACTTCGCTTCAAATCGTCCCTCTCAAAGACACTTCGCCATCCAGGCGGGCTTCGTTGTGGCCGCTTTCGAATCCAAAGCGGCGCACGCCCTTTGAGATGTGTACCCATGGTCATTAAAAACCAAGAAGACCCATCCCCTTCGCAATGGCCCGAGGCCGCGCAAACCCTGCTGGCGCTGATGCATGCCCAAGGTGAAGTGGCGCGACTGAGCGAACGCGAACAGCTGTTCAGCACCCTGCTGGTGAGTGTCAATGCCGTGCTCTGGGCATTCAACTGGGAAACCCGCCAGGTGCTGTATGTCAGCCCGGCTTATGAGCGGATTTTCGGGCGCTCCGCCGACCTGCTGTTGTCCGACTACAACCAGTGGCGTGACAGCATCTACCCCGACGATCTGGAATATGCCGAGCGCAGCCTGGCGGACGTGCTGGAAAAAGGCGCGATCGAAGACCGCGAATACCGGATCATTGCCGCCGACGGCCAGGTGCGCTGGCTCAGCGACAAATGCTTCATGAACCGCCAGGCCGAGCCAGGGCAGCCGGTCATCATCGTTGGCATCGCTGAAGACATCACCGACAAGAAGCAAATGGAAACCGAGCTGCAACGCCTGGCCACCACCGACGCGCTGACCCAGAGCAGCAATCGTCGCCACTTCTTCGAAGGCGCTCATCAGGAATTCGAAAAGGCGCTGCAACAGGGCACGCCGTTGTCCTTCCTGATGCTGGACATCGATGACTTCAAAATGATCAACGACACCTATGGTCACCAGGAAGGCGATAACGTGCTGCAGCGTATCGCGGAGAGCGGTCGAGCGGCGTTGCGCCGTGGCGATCTGTTCGGGCGCATTGGCGGTGAGGAGTTCGCGGCGGTGTTCCCCGGCTGCTCGCCGGACATGGCCCTGCAAGTGGCTGAACGACTGCAGAGGGAGATCCAGCGTTTGAGCTTCAGGCATGACGGCCAGACGTTTGGCATCACCGTCAGTCAGGGGCTGACCAGCCTTGTCGCCGGGGACGAAAATGTGGATAGCCTGTTTGCCCGCGCGGACGCAGCGATGTATCAGGCCAAGCGTGAGGGCAAGAACCGGATAGTGACGGCCTGAATGCCCTTCCAGGAACTGCCTTGCCAGCTCCTGCAGGGTTTGGGTGAAGCCTTATTTCTTGCGCAGGCGCACCAACTCCGGCAAGCCGATCTTGAGCAGGCGCGCCGTACGGCTCTTGGCCAGGTCCTCAAGCCCCTCATGCTCGCTCAAGCGCGCCAGCTGCGCCGCCATGTTCATCACCAGCGCTTCACGGGAGTAGACCCCGCCACCGAGCTGGTAGGTCGCCGCAATCAGCTCTCGTAGCTCCAGCGGCAATCGCCAGCGGGTACGCAGCGCCGAACCGTAGGCCGCGCTGAATTCGGCCAACGCCTCGCCAACCGCCTCTTGCTCGTCCAGCTCGCCACCGGCCTGCTTCCATTCCTGCAAACAACGCAACAACGCCAGATCGCCGAGCCGATGCAACATGCCCGCGCAATAGCATCGCGCCTGATCCAGATCGAGCAAGCGCGCCAGCGTTCGCGCGTATTCGGCGGTGTGCAGCGACAAGTCCCAATAGCGCTCGGCGTAGTCCGACAGGGACGGATCACTGAGCCGTGCACTGCGTTTGAGGGCCAGGCCGAGAATCAGGTTCATGCTTTGCCCGGTACCCAGTCGGTGCAGCGCCTGCGACAGGGTTTGTACAGGTGCGCCGTGATGCTGGGCCGCGCTGTTGGCGGCGGCGATCAGAACCGCCGTGACCTGCGGGTCTGTGCGGATCTCGTCTTCCAGCGCCGTCAAGTCCAGACCGTCAGGATTGAGGCTACGCTTGACCGCCAACTGCACGTCGGTCATCAGCGGCGCGCCCTCGGACAGTTCGCGACGACGCTCCAGGAATACGGACAGGGTCATGCC
This sequence comes from Pseudomonas sp. MIL9, assembly GCF_016887925.1. Taxonomy (NCBI): domain Bacteria; kingdom Pseudomonadati; phylum Pseudomonadota; class Gammaproteobacteria; order Pseudomonadales; family Pseudomonadaceae; genus Pseudomonas; species Pseudomonas sp. MIL9. The sequence continues at coordinate 308,782 of NZ_JAFEHE010000008.1, forward strand.
CGGCGCCAGTGCCGGCACTTCGCACGACACCTCTTCCCCCGCATCGAGCAGCAACCCCTGCAAGCGTTGAGTCAGGCTTTCCATGTTCAACGGTTTGGTCAGGTAGGCGGCAGGCGCCAGCGGCAAGACCTCGCGTACGCTGGCGCTGTCGTTGCGGCTGCTCATCAGGATGAATGGCAACGGAGGGTTGCGTTTGCGCTGGCGAACACTGCGCAACACATTCAGGCCATCGACACCGGGCAATTCCCAGTCGACGATCACCAGATCGTAAGGGTTGGCTGCCAGCAGCTCCAACGCCTGCTGGCCGTCGGCGCACAGATCCAGTCGTGCGTCACAGCGAACGTTCAACAACACTTCCTTGAGCAGATCACGGGACCAAGGGTCGGCCTCAGCGATCAGTACTCTCGGAACCGCGGGTAAAATGACAGCTGTCATACAGCTCTCCCTGACAATGCTCGAACCTTATCCAATGCCGCTCCTTCGAAATAGTATCAATACGTTGTATCTGTTCTGGCAGATATGAAAAAACCCGCCGAAGCGGGTTTTTTGTCGATCAAGTCACACTTGGCGATCAGAGCTCAGCGAAGCATTCTTCGATGATCGCCAGACCTTTGTCCAGTTGTTCGTCCGGAGCAGTCAGCGGTACCAGGACGCGCAGAACGTTGCCGTAGGTGCCGCAGGACAGCAGGATCAGGCCTTTGTCGCGAGCCTTGGCCACAACGGATGCCACAGCGGCAGCGTTCGGCTTGTGGCTGTCGCCGTTTTCGAACAGCTCGACAGCAATCATCGCGCCCAGGGCACGGACTTCGCCGATCACCGACGGGTACTTGGCCTGGATGGCCTTGAGGCCAGTGACCAGACGCTCGCCGACGGCCTTGCAGCGGTCCAGCAGGTGCTCTTCTTCGAACACTTCCAGCACGGCCAGGGCCGCGGCGCAAGCGATCGGGCTACCGGCGTAGGTGCCGCCCAGGCCGCCTGGAGCGATGGCGTCCATGTATTCGGCCTTGCCGCACACACCGGCCAACGGGAAGCCGCCAGCGATGGATTTGGCGAAGGTGGTCAGGTCGGCAGCAACGCCCATCTGTTCCATGGCGAAGAACGTACCGGTGCGGCCAGCGCCCGTCTGTACTTCGTCAGCGATCAGCAGGATGCCGTGGTGGTCGCACAGGGCGCGCAGACGCTTCATGAATTCTTTCGGCGCGACGTAGAAACCACCTTCACCCTGTACAGGCTCGATGATGATCGCGGCGATGTCTTTCGGCTCGGCGTCGTTCTTGAAGATGCGCTCGATGGAAGCGATCGAATCGTCGATGCTCACGCCATGCAGTTCGTTCGGGTACAGCGCGCGGAAGATACCGCCTGGCATCAGACCCATGCCGGCCGAGTAAGGCACGACTTTACCGGTCAGGCCCAGGGTCATCATGGTGCGACCGTGGTAAGCGCCGGTGAAGGCGATCACGCCGGCACGGCCAGTGGCGGCACGAGCGATTTTCACGGCGTTTTCCACGGCTTCGGAACCGGTGGTGACCAGCAGGGTTTTCTTGGCGAAGTCACCTGGCACCTTGGCGTTGATTTTTTCGCACAGTTCCACGTACGGCTCGTAGGCCAGTACCTGGAAGCAGGTGTGAGTCAGCTTGTTCATTTGCTCGGTCACGGCGGCGATGACTTTCGGGTGCACGTGACCGGTGTTCAGCACAGCGATACCGCCGGCGAAGTCGATGAACTCGCGACCTTCAACGTCGGTCACGGTAGCGTTCTTCGCGGACTCGGCGAAGATCGGGTGAATCTGGCCTACGCCACGTGGTACAGCAGCGGTACGGCGGGCCATCAAAGAAGCGTTAGTCTTGCTCATACATTCCTCATTCGCCGCTCATCGGTCGGCGTGGTTCAAGGATTAGGCAGCGAGGAGGCAACTTCGGCAGCATGCGATGATCGACTGCCACAGCTTTCCCCGCCACAGAGAAAATTCCGTTTGAAGCACGCAAAGGAACAGCGCTCTCGTGCCCTTTGCGTTTGAAGCAATGCCTTGCCGGGCTTATGCCCTCGAGCTTAGATGCCCAGGCAGAGGTATTTGATTTCCAGGTAATCTTCGATGCCGTACTTGGAGCCTTCACGGCCCAGGCCCGAGGCCTTGATGCCGCCGAACGGCGCGACTTCGTTGGAGATCAGCCCGGTGTTGACGCCGACCATGCCGTATTCCAGGGCTTCAGCCACACGGAACACACGACCCAGGTCACGCGCATAGAAGTACGAGGCCAGACCGAACTCGGTGTCGTTGGACATCGCGATCACGTCGGCTTCGTCTTTGAAACGGAACAGCGGCGCCAATGGACCGAAGGTTTCTTCCTTGGCCACGGCCGCGTTGTTCGGCACGTTGGTCAGGATGGTCGGCTCGAAGAAGTTGCCTTCCATCGGCTTGCCGCCGGACAGCACGGTGGCGCCTTTGGCAACGGCGTCAGCGATGTGCTCTTGCACCTTGGCCACGGCTTTTTCGTCGATCAGCGGGCCAGTGGTGGTGCCGGCTTCCAGACCGTTGCCGATCTTCAACTTGGCCACTGCGGCCTTGAGTTTCTCGGCGAAGGCGTCGTAGACCGCATCCTGGATGTACAGGCGGTTGGCGCAGACGCAGGTCTGGCCGTTGTTGCGGTACTTGGAAATGATCGCGCCTTCGACGGCCTTATCCAGGTCCGCGTCGTCGAACACGATGAACGGAGCGTTGCCACCCAGTTCCAGGGAAACCTTCTTGATGTCCTTGGCGCATTCGGCCATCAGTTGGCGACCGATTTCGGTCGAACCGGTGAAGGACAGTTTGCGCACGATCGGGTTGCTGGTCAGCTCGGTGCCGATGTCGCCGGCGCTGCCGGAAACCACGCTGAACACACCAGCCGGGATGCCGGCACGCTGGGCCAGTTCAGCCAGGGCGAACGCGGAGAACGGGGTTTGCGAAGCAGGCTTGAGCACCATGGTGCAACCGGCGGCCAGGGCCGGGCCGGCTTTACGGGTGATCATTGCGGCCGGGAAGTTCCACGGGGTGATGGCAGCGGTCACGCCGATTGGCTGCTTGATCACGATCAGGCGCTTGTCTGGCTGGTGGCCCGGAATCACGTCACCGTAGATACGCTTGGCTTCTTCGGCGAACCACTCGATGAAGGAAGCGGCGTAAACGATTTCGCCCTTGGCTTCGGCCAGTGGCTTGCCTTGTTCCAGGGTCATCAGGCGAGCCAGGTCGTCCTGGTTCTCGATGATCAGTTCGAACCAGCGACGCAGCTTGTTCGCACGCTCTTTGGCGGTCAGTGCACGCCAGGCCGGCAGCGCCTTGTCAGCAGCTTCGATGGCACGGCGGGTTTCGGCAGCGCCCATTTTCGGCACAGTACCCAGAATTTCGCCCGTTGCCGGGTTGTTGACCTTGATCGTCTGACCATTGTCCGCATCAACCCAAGCGCCATCGATGAAGGCTTGCTGGCGGAACAACTGGGTGTCTTTAAGCTGCATGTCGGCTTTCCTTAACAGCACCGCGCGATACGCGGAGCAAATTATGATTGTAGAAAGGCGCCTCAGTAGGCTGCCGTCAGGGAAATCATTCACCGGGCTGAAGCACATAAATAGCGCACGGATTGAATTCGTGCGGTTCAGCACCCAGACAAGAGCGTTTGAAATCTCAAACGAATCCTAGGATCAAAGGGGTTAAAGGACAATAGGGCGTTCGAAAAAAAGAACGAAAACGTCTTTTTTGCTGCGATTTTCTGATCAACGTAACAAAGACAGGTTACGCTTTGGAAAAACGCAGGCGATTCAGCAGCATGGACGCCCGCAGTGCATATGAGTATCATGGCGCCCGCGCTGCACCAGTAGCTCAGCTGGATAGAGTACTGCCCTCCGAAGGCAGGGGTCGTGGGTTCGAATCCCGCCTGGTGCACCATCTATAGAAACGAGAAAGCCTCAGGCCGTAGGGACTGGGGCTTTTTTGTGGGGGCACAAAAAAACCGCCTAAGCGGTTTTTTTCATTCCGTCGTCCAATCAAACTCGTCGTATTCATCATCGTCCTCGTCATCCTCGAAGACTTCATCTTCAAGCACGTCGTCTTCAACAACGTCTTCGTCCGGCTGATTCAGCAGAAAATCCTTACGACTCTCGGTAATCGCTCGCCGTAGTTCCTCACCCTTTTCCGGGCAGTTGAGCATTTGGGCGATGCGGTCGATTTTTTTTGTCACGGCATCCTCCAACGCATCGACTACAGGCTGATAGTGCGCGCTTTCAGGGAGGGATGCCAAATCCCCGGAAGGCCGCGCACTTCAGCTTTCTGCAAAGCCGCTGAAGTGATCAGGCTTCAGCGGTGGTAACGCCGGACCACGCTGCTGTTTTTCAACACATGACCGTTGATTCGTTCCAGCAGCTGCGCACGGGTCAGGCCTGCCGGCAACGCATCCGGCGCGAGGTCCAGGGCGTAGATCTGGATGATGTAATGGTGCGCACTGTCGCCAGCCGGCGGGCAAGGGCCGACGTAACCGGCGGTGCCTTTGCTGTTGATGCCGGACACGCCTTCAAGTGTGGACTTTGCGCCGACTCCGGACGCGATCTGGTGGGTGCTGGCTTTGATGCCGTAATGCACCCAGTGATCGACACCCTGTCCTTTCTGGCCGTCAGGGTCGTGCATGACGATGGCATAACTGAGCGTACCGGCCGGGCCGGCGCTCCAGCTCAGCGCAGGTGAAACATTATGTCCGCCGCAGCCCGGAGCATCGCTGGCAGCGGCAGAAGTGAACAACCGGTCATCCGACACGCCTGGGATGTTCAGGGTAAAACGCTCCTGGGTCGCTTGTGCCGCCTGCGCCGCATGCGCCGGCAATTGCACGCAAAGGGCGACCGCTATGGCCGCTAGCCAAGGGTTCAGAGAGGTCAATCGGGTCATGCCGGAGTACCTTGTGCGGGTGGGGCCGTCGTCGGCGTGCAAACTATAGCTGGAGCTTTCATTTGGTGGCACCAGGATTTGGCGCAACCTTCAACAATTGCGCCGCTTTTTTTCAATGAAGCACCGCGCCTCGGAACCGTCCTACACCCGTTGCTGAAGAAGGTGACGAGGATAGGTCGACCGCATTTCAACCGCCGAACAGCAAAACGCCCGGCGCCTGCATTGCGCAGAGGCCGGGCGTTGTCTGGAGGGTGGCGGTTTTATTGAACCTCGCCTGCGCCAGCAAATTTGCTCATGACGAAGCCGACAAATTCTTCGACTGTCATTTTCTGGCCGTTGAACTCGACCTGATTGTTGGCGTAGTGCAGTTTGCTGACGATGTTGCTTCCGTCCAGTTTCGCCAGTTGCGAGCCGACGGCCATGCTGCCAAACATGTCGGCAGTGGCGGTGGCCTGATCGGCGATCAGCTTGGCGTCGGTCTGGCCGTCGATTTGCGATTGCACGGTGAACACGTCAACGAGCATTGGCTTGGACACTTGGAGATTGATGTCCAGCAGCGCAATCAACTGCCTGATCAGTTGGTCGGTCGGCAATTCGATCGATTGTGGTTTGGTCAGGTCCAGCACCAGGTTGGCGCGGCTTTCGCCGTTGGTGGTCTTGAACGATAAGTTTTCCAGGGCCACCTGCGGGCCGGCCGCCAGCAATTGCTCCAGACCGGTTTTCAGTTGCGCCTCTTCGGCTTCGGTCAGCTTCAGTTCCGGCACCGGTTGACCCGCCTCGGCTGCCTCGGCGGCAAGTTGCTCGTACGGTTGCAGTTTGCTCTGGTAAATCTGCATCAGCGACATCGTCGCCGGTATGTCGAGGTTCTTCAGGCTCATCGCCAACTGTGCCGAACCGAACGCCTTGCCGTTCAAGGACACTTCACCCACCTTGTAATCGGCACGCCCGGATGCGCTGGTGCCCGATTCCTCGGTCTGGTTCTTCATCTCGAAGTTCTTGAAGCCCAGCACTGACTGTTTGGCACCGAACGTGGTTTGGCTGCTGGTCAGCACAACGGTGTTTTCGCCGGTGTAGTAGCCGTAGGTGCTTTTGCTCAGGTTGCTGGCCAGCGTCAGGCCGTTCAATTCGACCTGCACCGGTGCCTGATCTTCGGAAACGGTGGTCAGCTTCAGACTGTCCATGTAGCCGTCGGCCTTGACCTTCTGCGCCTGGGCGCTGGCCGAAACGTCGAGTTTCAGGCCGGAAAACTTCAAGCTGGACTTGTCATCCAGTGCGGTTTCCAGCGGCAGCATTTCCAGCGTGCCGTTGGTGGAGTTGTCGTAGCCGATATTGACCACGCCTTTGAGCGGGGAGACATCCTTGGCGGCGGCAAACCATTTTTCAGTGAGCGGCGTCTTTTCCAGTTCGTAATGACTGGTGGCCATGACCGGCAGCCACTTCAGCGACACCAGGCGCGAGAACGGCAGCGGACCGTGTTCGATGTGATCGACAAACAGCAGTTCGATCGGCTCCTCGCCGAACATTTCACCTTCGCCCTTGAGGCGATAGTGCGCGGTGCTGCTGAACACATGGCGCTCCAGCGAGACCAGTTCCAGCGATGCCGTGCCTTTATGACCGACCAGCGCCGCTTGCAGTTGCTGGTTGGCATCAGCCAGGGAAGTGTTCAGCACGCTTTCGATTTTGGTGCCGGTGTACCAGGCACCGCCGGCGCTGATTGCACCGATGGCCACGACAATTCCCAGTAACACGCCTGCTGATTTATTCATGAATGACCCGTTCAATGTCCGTTGTTGAGAGGTGGTCGTCTTCCCTGAACCCGAAGCGGGTTGTGGTCACGACTGCGCTAAAAGTGGGATGCAGGTTAGCATCAGGCGCGGTGGACGGCCCAAAGATTAAAAGTGAAAGAATGTCTATGGGAGCTTCATAGGCAGGCAAGTATTCGGTGTCCATGGGATCGCCATCGCAAGCAGGCTCGCTCCCACATTGGAATGCGAACTCCTGCTCGCGATGGCGTCAGCCCTGACAACGCAGCATCAGGAATACTGAACCTCGATCTCATCGAGCTGATGATCAAAGGTTTTAAGCCGCGCGGTCCAGGTGTACACCAGCACTTCAAAGTCGCGATTGATCACCGCCCCGCCTGTCACGTCCCCCTGCGGGTCGCAGAAATCCAGCTGATAGCGTTCGCGGGCCATGGCGGCGGCGACATCGGCCAGTTCCCGCGCATTGTTGAGCCAGTGCCAGCCGTCGTCGGCCACTTGCTTGTCGAGCGCCAGGCATTGTTTTTTCAGGGTTTCGAGACTCTTTTCCAGCGGTGTACCGGTGAGTTCGCCCATGACCTCCTGGAACGTGCGCCCTGGCTGCCAGTAACTGCCCCAGAAATAACGGTCGAACACCGTTTCGACACGACGCAGCGCGACCTTGGTGTCCCAGATCAGCACCAGGGTCTTGCCTTGTTCGAGTTGTCTTTTTTTGATTCGCTGGTTCTGGACCGAGGCCCAGGCCACCACCGCGATGGACATCACGGCAATCAGCGCCGTGGCGCTGTCGAGGAACACCAGAGCCTTGTCGATCTGGTGGGTCAGCATGACGCCGTAGAAGTAGGTGGCCGAAAGCAGCACTAACGCTACGACGGCGCACCAGAAGCCGAGAGCATAAGGGTTTTTCATTATTGGTTTCCCCATGACCTGCGCGAGCCTTGCGAAGCAAGGGCGCCTGACTCCAACGCCCCTCCAACACTTCAAAGCATAGCAACGGCCTCAGGGTTTGCCGGAGTTCGACGCTTGCGTTCGTCCGCTTTCCCACCCTCCGCCCAGGGCGAGGAACAAATCGATCTGGCTCATGGCGACTTGCGTGTTCGCCGTGGCCAGTTGTGCCGTGACGTCGGTGTAAGTGCGGGTCGCTTGCAGGTCCGCCAGGAACGACTCGCGGCCGGCCTGGAAGAAGCGGTGCGTCTGGTCGGCCGCCAGTTTCGCCGATTGCTCGGCATCCGCCAGGGCATCACGGCGTTGCAGCAGCGCGGCGTACTGGGCCAGGGCGGTCTGGGTTTCGCGAATGGCGTTGAGCACAACGCCATCGAAGTGTGCCAACACACCCTGGGTCGTGGCTTCGGCTTCACGGATACGGGCGCGGGTGCCGTTGGACGGTACGGTCCAGGTCAGCGACGGCCCGAAACCCCAACGGTTGGTGGACGGGTCGCCGAGATCACCCAGGATGCCGACGGTACCGATGGTCGCGCCGATGCTGATGTTCGGGTACAGCTCGCCCGTAGCGATGCCGATACCGGCCGTCGCGGCCGCCAGTCGGCGCTCGGCCTGCCGCACGTCGGGACGACGCTTGAGCAATGCGGCACCATCGCCCACGGGCACCAACTGCGCGATTTTCGGCAGTTCAGCGCAAGTCGCGGTGCCGACCGGCAATTGATCCACAGGCTTGGCCAGCAGCATCGACAAACGGAACAGCCCGGCCTGACGCGCCGCCTCATAACGGGGCATGTCGGCACGCAACGACTTGAATTGGGTTTGCGAGCGCGTGACCTGGGTTTCGTCGCCGCGTCCGGCGTCGCGCAAGCGCTGGATCAGCGTGGTGCTCTGGGATTGCAGATCAAGGGAATGCTGGGCGATCTCCCGCTCTTCGTTGGCCGCGCAGACTTGGGTGTAGGCCCGAACCACATCCGCCACCAGGGTAATGCGCGCGGTGTCGGCGGCGGCCTGGGTGGCATCGGCATTGGCCTTGGCCGCTTCGATGCCACGCTGCAGCGTACCGAACAGGTCGAACTGGTACGACGCGGAAATACCGATATCGCCGATGTTGGCCACCGGCACCTTTTCCGGCAACAGGAAGGCTTGGCCGGACTCCTGCAAACGCTCGGCGCCCATTTTCACGCCACCGCTCCAGCCACCGGCCGCCTCGGCCTCGTCGACTTGCGCATGAGCGCGCAACAGGCTGGCCGCCGCCACGCGCAGATCGGTGTTGGAGGCCATGGCTTGCTGCACCAGTTGATCGAGACGCGGGTCCCGATACAGGCGCCACCAATCGGCAGGCACCGGCGCCGAGACCACGGGCTTGCCCTCCACCGCCAGTTCGCCCTGCAAGTCATCACGGTGGATGGCCGCCGCCTCTGGCAGGTGATAGTCCGGCCCGACCACCTGACACGCCGACAGCAACAAGCCTAATCCGGCAACCGCCAAACCCGTGGCTTTGCTCATTGCGCAGGCTCCCGGACCTGATCGTCGATGATCGACACAGTCGCGGTGCGCCCGGCGATCATGCGGAAATCCGCCGGTACGTCATCGAAAGCAATCCGCACTGGAATCCGCTGGGCCAGGCGCACCCAGCTGAACGCCGGGTTGACGTTGGGCAACAGATTGTTGCCGCTGGTGCGGTCGCGGTCTTCGATACCGGCGACGATGCTGACCACATGGCCACGCAGGCGCGCGCGGTCACCGATCACCCGGATGTCGACGCTCTGGCCGATATGGATGCCGTCCAGTTTGGTTTCTTCAAAATAGCCGTCGATGTGAAACGAATTGCTGTCGACGATAGACAGCACCGGCCGCCCGGCACTGACGAATTCCTGGGCACGCGGCGCGCGGTCGTTGACATAACCGTCCACCGGGCTGCGAATCACCGAGCGGTCGAGGTTGAGCTGAGCGCTGTCCACCGCCACCTGGGCTTCCATCAACGCCACTTGGGCACGGGCGACCTTCGACTGGCTTTCTTCCAGCTGTTCGGCAGGCACCAGATTGCCCAGGCCCTTGTTGCGCTTGGCTTCGCGCTGGGCCTGGGCCAGGGTTTCTTCACGGTCGGCGACGGCGGCTTTCGCCTGGCGCAAGGCCAGTTTGAAACGGTCCTGATCGATGCTGAACAGCACCTGGCCGCGTTTGACCGGCTGATTGTCGCGCACGTCCACCTGCTGGATCAGCCCGGAAACGTCCGGAGCGATCTGCACAATGTCGGCACGGATGTGACCGTCGCGGGTCCAGGGGGCAAACATGTAATACAGCACCATCCGCCAGACCACGACCACGGCGAAGCTCACGATCAACAGGGTCAGGGCCACGCGGCCGATGGTCAATAAAGGCTTTTTCATGTCATCAGGTATCGACTGAGTGAGTCCACGACGCCAAGCAGCAAGGCGTAGAGAGCCACGTTAAACAATGCCCGGTGCCAGACCAGACGATAAAAGTGCAGACGCGTGAGCACCCCGTGCACCAACAGGAACAACACATAGGTAATGCCCATCAGCACCAGCAGTGTGGGCAGGAAAACCCCGCTGAGATCCAGGTCACCAATCATAAAGGCGCTCCATCGATGCCATGGGGAAGCGGTTCTTCAAGCTCGGCGGAACCGACAAATTCGACGCCGGGCAACAACGCCAGGCGCAAGCCACTCAAGGCGTGCAACAGTTGCAGGCGGGTCTCGTCATCACCCGCACCGCCCAGCGCCCGGCGGGCACGGTCCATGGTCATCAGCAACGGGCTCGGCGCGGGCAAGCGCCTGTCAGCCTTGAGGCACGCCTTGAAGTATTCGCCGACCTCGGCCACCACCTGGCGCAGCAGCGCGCTTGGCACCCCGTCAATGCGCGGCGCGTAGGCGAGAAGATCGAGCATATTCAGCGCCACGCGGACTTCCCGCAGGGCAATCCCGGTGTCCTGCCCGGTCAAAGCCAGACGCGGCAAATGCTGCATCAGGCGGTCAAGCATTTGCACGCCAAGATGCCGGTGCTCGGCCAGGCTGGCCGGCTCGGACAGGCCGACAATGTCACGCCAACTGAATCGAGTCAGACGCTTGGCCGCCAGCTCGGCACCGAATGGCCGGGCGATCAGGGTCCAGACAAATGCAAACAGCAAGCCCACGGGGCCGGCCAGGTTGGAGTTGGCAAAGCTGAGGAAGTCGGCGTCGTACGCGCCCTGAATGCTGATGAAGGACGAGGTGTTGACCAGTGTCAGCAACATGCCCAGGTAAAACTGCGGCTTGACGGTCAAGGTGCCGACGATGATGAACGGCACGGCGAACGCCAGCACCAGCATCGGGAAATCGTGCAGGTTGGGCAACACCAGAAACAGGTAAAGGCTGGCGAACAACACCGACATCGCCGTCCAGAAAAAGAACCGGTAAATCTGTGGCGCAGGGTCATCCATCGAGGCAAAGAAGCTGCAGGCCACGGCCGCCAGAATCACGGCGGAGCCCCCGTCGGTCCAGCCCAGCAGAATCCACAGCACCGAGGCGACGATGATCGCCGTGACGGTGGACGCCGCTGAATAAAGCATCAGGCCGCGATCCAGAAATGGCGACAGTCGGCCGAGCCGCCAATGCCGATACACCGCGTGCCAACTGTCCTGGTTTTCGCATTGGATGGCGATTTGCAGACTGCGACAGTCCTGCCACAGATCGATCCATTCGCCGAGGCGGTACAGCGCGTTGGAGAACAACAGCTGCTTGCGGTCCTCCAGCGCTTCGACATTGGGTTGAAGGGCTTGGACCCGGTCTTTGAGCGCCTGCCAGCGATCGACATCCGCGTCCTTGTGTTGCAGCCATTCGCTGGCGGCACCGAGGAGTGGCGCGAACTTATCCACAAGTTCGGGAGTGCGCCGTTCCAGGGCGTAAAGCGCATCGTCCAGGGCATCGACCACGGTCAGCAGGTGGATCATCCTTCCGCGCAGCTCCTTGGTGTTGCGCACCGTTTGCGGCCGCGCGCCTTCGTGGGGCAACTGACCGATCATCAGCTCCAGGCTGTTGAAGGTTGCCACCATCGACGCACGCAGCGCACTGACTTCGGCCGGTTGCACATGGCGACCGAGGAATTGCAGGCTGTAGGTCGAGGCATCGGCAAACCATTTGCTCACCGAACCGTTGAACACCGGGGCCAGCCGCCGGGGCCAGAACATCGCGCCGACGACCGCCGCCACGGCAATGCCGAGGAAGATCTCCTCCGTGCGCGCTTCGGCGACGTCCCACACCGACAACGGATTATCCATTACCGGCAGAGCGATCAGCGGCAAGGTGTAACCGGCGAGCATCAACGCGTAGCTGTTCGCGGTGCGCAGGTGCAAGGACAGAAACAGCAGAGTCCCGGTCCACAGTGCCATGACCGTCACCAGCACATAGGGACTCTGGACAAACATCGGCACCAAGAAAACCGCAGCGGCAGCACCGAGAAAGGTGCCCACTGCACGGTACAGCGCCTTGGAACTGGTCGGGCCGACAAACGGGCTGGAAACGATATACACCGTGGCCATCGCCCAGTAAGGCCGCGGCATTTGCATGAGCAAGGCGATGTAGAGCGCAATCATCGAGGCGGCGAACGTGCGCACACCGAAGAACCAGTCCCGCGCCGGGGGCACGCCGGTAAAAAAGCCGCTCAAGGGTGGAGCACCGGTGCTTGGCCGGCCGACTCGAAGGCCTTCAATACACGCAAGGTGGCTTCCAGATCGCGCGGATCGATGCCTTCGAGCACCTCACTGCGCAAGCGCACCAGCTCAACTTCGACGGCTTGCACCAGTGTCCGGCCGCTGTCGGTGAGGCTCAGGCATTTGGCGCGGCGATCCTGCGCATCCTCGGTGCGACAGACGTACCCGGCGTGACACAACTGATCGAGCAACCGCACCAGGGACGGGCTCTCCATCCCCGCCGCCTGCGCCACCGTCACCTGCCGCACCCCCTCGCCCAACCGTCCGATCATCAACAACGGCACGGCACAGGCTTCGGAAATTCCGTAATTGAGCAGCGTGCTCTGGCAGATTTTCCGCCAATGCCTGGCGGCCACCACCATGGAGCTGCTGATGTTCATCTGCAGAACGTCGAGATTATTCGGCACGGGAGAAAATACACTGTTAGTTTGCTAACTATCAATATGGCATTGGAGAGGTTTTTTCGTCAAGTTTTGAAACAAATTGGTTTCCACCCGTCGCAAGCAGAACGCGATGGACCTGACAGAGTACTGATGATGTATATACTTTCTTGGTACCCGATCCAGGAACACTCACCATGTCAAAACAAGCCGTTTTTACAATGAAGCTCGAATCAGATTTGCGCGAACAATTCATGGCCGAAGCAGAAGCCGCTCACCGCCCTGCCTCACAAATCGTCCGGGAAATGATGCGCCAGTTTGTCCAAACGCAACGAGAATCTCGTGAATACGAGGCCTTCCTGCAACGCAAAGTGGACATCGCCCGCACCTCAATGCACAGCGGCAACGGCCTGGCGAATGAGGAAGTGGAAGCAGAGTTCGCCGCCAGGCGTGGGAAGGCAGCCACAGAACAATGAGGATAATCTGGACGCGAGAAGCCGCACAGGATCGTGCAGATATTTGGGACTACCTGTATGCCATCAACCCGAAAGCGGCCATCGACATGGACAATCGCTTCAGCGATGCGATATCCAGGCTTGCGCAACACCCTGAAAGTGGCCCTGCCGGAATCATTGCCGGCACTCGCGAGCTGATTCCACATCAGAGTTATCGAATTGTTTATGAACAGGCAGTGAACGCAATCTGGATACTTGCTCTGGTTCATACGTCCCGTCAGTGGCCGCCAGAGAATTGAACGTCTATACCCCCCGCCCTTTCCTCAACATCACATCCAATTGATCAACCACCTCCGCCCAATCGGCATCCTCCAGAATATCGTCGCGCAGAAAATCCGCCTGGCTTTGGGTCCAGAAGAACGCATCCGCCAGGTGCAGTTCCGGTTTGAGCGGTGAATGGGTGGAAATGAATTTATCGATGCTTTCGGCGTCGTCGGGCAGGCCGAGTTGTTTGAACAGCGATGGGAGGCTGTGGGTCGGGTTTTCCATGGCTGACTCCTTGGGGAAGGGTTGAATGGGTGACCGCTGCGCGGTCAATCGCGGGCAAGCCCGCTCCAACAGGTTCAGTGTTGATCACAAATCTGCGGCTCAACTCAATCACTGTGGGAGCGAGGCTTGCCCGCGATGACGGCGGCACTGGCGTCGCGAAACTCAATGACTCAACTCCCGCACCTCGGCATGCGGCACCATTTTCAGGAACTGTGGCATATCCATGTGCAGCAGGTTGATGTGGTTGCCGGCTTCCAGATAAATGTCCTTTTGCCGGGTCAGCAGCGGGTCGATGACCACGTCCAGACCATAGGCCTCGCCCAGGGCGGGTACGGCGCCGCGTTCGCAGTCATCGAACAGGTGCGGCAGATTGCTTTCGCGCGAGACTTGCCATTCGCCGCTGCTGCGCACTTTGCTCAGGTCCAGGTGGCGACTGGCGGGCAACACGGCCATCAGGTAATGGCCGTGGTGGTCGTCGAGGATGACCGACTTGGCCACCCGCTCGGCTGGAATGCCCGCGACTCGCGCCGTTTCCAGGCTACTGGCCGAGTGAGGGTGGGTGACGATGTCATATTCGCATTGAGCCTTTTCCAGGCTTCGCTGCACGGTTCTTGCCATACGCATGATGCACCTCGGTGTCCGCAACAACGTCTGGCGGACGATGGTTGACGCTTTTCCACGTAGTGAAAGTCTAGGCCCGCCGGGCCAAACCGGTGGGAAATCCGCCCATTGGACACGTCGACATCTGAACAAAATTCATACAACCGATCGGTCAACTAAACTGTATACAGAAACGGCCACGACGCTCCCGGAGGGTGACGTGAATACGCGCTGTTGTACCGTTGCACTGCTATTGGCGTTGAGCGCATCAGCCTTCGCCGCAGACACTGTCGGGCTACCGGCGACCAATCCCGCCGGAGTCTGGTTGATCACCTTCGGCCTCGCGTTCCTGATCGCCGAGGCGGCCCTGCCCAATTACGGCGTGATTGGCCTGGGCGGAATCGTGATGTTCGTGATCGGCGCGCTGATCCTGACCAATGCCGAACTCCCCGCTCCGTTGATGATCGTTTTGGGCCTGATCAGTGCTTTGCTGCTGGTGTTCCTGCTGATCCGCGCCCTGAAGACCCGCCCGCGCCATACCGTCAGCGGCGATGCCGTACTGGTTGGCAGCGTCACCCCGATCACGTCATTGCTGGCCGACGATGCCTGCCACGGCTGGGTGCATTTACAGGGCGAATACTGGCAAGTGTCGAGCGCCAAGCCCCTGCAGATCGGGCAGAAAGTACGCGTGGTGTCGCGCAAGGGATTAATGCTGAAAGTGGCCGCGACTGACGCGGTGCCAGCGGGAGAATAGTCATGGGCCTGCAAGTGGGTTTTGTCGCGCTGCTGTTACTGCTGATCGCGCTGGCCGGTTCGACCTTCCGCATCCTGCGTGAATACGAACGCGGGGTGGTGTTCCAGCTCGGACGCTTCTGGCAAGTCAAGGGCCCGGGCCTGATTCTGTTGATTCCGGTGGTTCAGCAAATGGTTCGCGTCGACTTGCGCACCGTGGTGCTCGACGTCCCGGCGCAAGACGTGATCACCCGCGATAACGTCTCGGTCAAGGTCAACGCCGTGCTGTACTTCCGCGTGCTCGACCCACAGAAGGCGATTATCCAGGTCGAGGACTTCCTGATGGCCACCAGCCAGTTGGCGCAAACCACCTTGCGCGCGGTGCTGGGCAAACACGAACTCGATGAGCTGCTGGCCGAGCGCGAACGGCTGAACATCGATATCCAGCAAGTGCTCGACGCCCAGACTGATGCATGGGGGATCAAAGTGGCCAATGTCGAGATCAAGCACGTGGACCTCAATGAATCGATGATTCGCGCCATCGCCAAACAGGCCGAAGCGGAGCGCGAGCGCCGGGCCAAGGTGATCCACGCCGAAGGCGAATTGCAGGCCTCGGAAAAACTCATGCAGGCCGCCGAAATGCTCGGTCGCCAGCCGGGGGCCATGCAGTTGCGTTACATGCAGACGCTCAGCTCGATCGCCGGCGACAAGAGTTCGACCATCGTCTTCCCACTGCCGATCGAGCTGCTCAAGGGCATGGCGGACTTGTCGTCGAAACCTTGAGCGCCGTCACTCAGCCCCCATGACAAACAACCGTGCCCGAGTGTTACCCGCAGCGGTCTCGGCGGCTTTCTGCCAACCGCCGGGCAGCGGGGCGAATTCGTCGGGTTGATCCGCCGTGCTGATCAACCATACGCGACCGGTTCCCCTGGGCAATTGACTGAGGTGGTCGAGGTAGATCCTTGGCGCATCACCGTTGACCAGGGTGCCAAAGCCATAATCATTCGGGCGGCTGGATGTCCCGTTGGCCAAGGGCGGGGTGTACAGCAGCGGATCCGTGTCGGTGCGGTTGTAATAGACGTAGCTCATGTACCAGAGCATGTCGCTGATGACGATTCGGTCACCGGCCACGTAGTGCTGGTTGACGAACTCGACCATCACACTGATCTGGTCATTCACATCCACGGTGGAGTTGTTTTTCAGCCCGACCAGCTCGGTGCCGACAAACAGCACCAACAACCCCAGCGCCAATACCCGAAAGCCGCTCAGCAAGCGGTCGATGGCCAGTGCCATGATCAGCGGCAGGCCCATCGCATAGGCATTCAGATAGCGCTCGATAAACACGGGTGAAATAAACGAAACCCCGTAAACCAGCAACAACGGCAGCAGGGTGTAGAGTGCCAGCAATGCACTCCAGCGAAAGGGGCTGCGATCACGCAGAACCGTCAGCAGGATCACCACCAGCAATAGTATTGGCAGCGCAACGAACAGGAGCCGGGGCAAATTATCCCCATCGTCCTGGATCAGAAAGTCCCACACCATCGACGGCAGGGAGCTGAGAGTGACCGGCAATTCCCACCCCACATCGCCATTGGCCTTGAGCTCGGCCATGTGCTGGATCAGGCCGACCAGGCCAGGGATCCATGGAGCAAACAGCACCACAATGGCTACGTTGCTCAGCCACCAGGCCGGGCGAGTGATGTGTTTCAAGGGTGGGTCTGGCTGCAGGCGCAACACCAGCAAGTACGCCCAATGGACGAGCACACAGAGTGCAGTGAAATAGTGGGTATAGAACGCGGTGGCCATCAGTAGTGCGTAGATCACCAGTGCATGGGTGTGGCGAGGCTGTTTGACCCAATACACCAGCGCAATGGTGGCACCGAGCAACCACAACCCCAGCCACGAATACATCCGCACTTCCTGACTGTAGCGCACCGCCGTAGGCAACAGCGCCAGCATCAACCCGGCCAGTAATGCCGCCCGCGGATTGGCGATCAACCGGACCAGCCACATCCCCAACATGACCGACGCGACACCCGGCAGCGCACTCAAACTGCGTATCGAAAAAATGCCATCGCCAAACAGCCCGATCCAGCCGTGCAGCATCATGAAGTACATCGGTGGATGGACGTCACGGGCGGCATGAGCCCAGATACCATCCAGGGTGTACCGACTCATCAACAGGCTGGAACCTTCATCGCCCCAAATCGCGGCATCGGTCAGGCCGTATAAACGGGTCAGGACGGCCAGCACCAGGACCAGCAACCCACCGCCCCACCACAGCAGTCGCTGCCTTGCGTCGAGCACTGCCAAGTTCGCGGTCGATGACCGGGGTTTGGCCAACCGCTCTTTTCGCTGCGCCTCCACTACCACTCTGTTCACCTGCGCTGCCGAAACGTTGCCCTCACTTTAGGCTAATGTCAGCCGCCACGGCCAGCGGATACACCGACGCTACCTGCCCTCCCTTCCACGTACCGCTGTTGCACCATCCGCAGGGCGATCTGATTCTGACGAACGGCTTCGATCAGGCTGTCGATACCGGGCTTGCTCCAGCCAAGCAGGGGCTGAGCCGCCAAGACCTAGCAGTTCTGATAGTTCTCAATTTTGAGCCCGGCGAGTAGAACTGATGACCAATTCTCTTCGGCCCCGCGGAGCTCGCTGGATGACCAGAGCCAACGATGTGAATCAGCGCGTGATACTGCTGGCGACCGACAGCAGCCAATCGATCATTGGCGAAAGCGTCGAGGGCAAGGTCAACACCATCGGTTACACCGCCTACGGCGAACAGTCCGCGCAGCAGGACGTCGCGACGGTGCTGGGTTTCAATGGCCAATTGCGCGAAGCCAGATTCGGCTGGTACATCCTGGGCAATGGCTATCGCGCCTACAACACGCGATTGATGCGGTTTCATAGCCCGGACAGTTGGAGTCCGTTCGGGCCGGGTGGGTTGAATGCGTATATGTATTGCGTGGGGGATCCGGTGAATCGGGTGGATCCGACAGGGCATATGACTTTATTGAAGTTTTTAAGTAAGTCCTTTGATTTCTTTTTCGGTGGTGCGGACGTTACGGGTCCACGCAGACTGACCTCAGCACAGGCCAGCACAATCGAGAGACTTGGGGGACTAAGACCAGAGAAAACAGGCGAGGGAAACGGACTTGCTAATGTCGCCAAGGCTGTTATAGCTGGCGCACCAGTGAAAAAACCAAGTGGTTTGTATCCCGGGGGTGACATCGCCCCCCAAGGCGTAAAAGGATGGGAGCGCCCAGTTACCGGACAAGGCACTTCTTGGAGAGTGAGCCCTTCTGCGCAGCAATCTCATTCGCCGAGAGCGCATCGCGGGGGCGCAAGCCTTTCTGCAAGACCGAATAGACCGGCGGCCCCCCCGACGTATGAGGAGGCGACATACGGAATGGACCTCTGGAACAAAGATACTTTTGCTGCATCGCAGCGGGGTAAAATCTTTGTGGTCGCCAGCGGGGCTCCTCACGTCAACTATCCTGTCATCGATTTTGCTCATCCGATTCAGTCAATAAGACAACCGCCAGCCCTACCACCTCCGCCGCTAATTGTCGTTGTTCCGCCACCAAACTAGAAACCAGGTTAAAACACTACGTAATGACGAATGTATTAGGTTGGGTTGGCAGAGCTGCCTTAAGCATCCGACCCGACGGACTGGATAGTCTTACCAACCTCATACTCCCTACCGCTGCATCCCCCACCGCTTCACCATCACCCGCTCCAACGAATCAAACACCAGGTTCTCCACCAGCAACCCGATCAGAATCACCACCGC
The DNA here is from genome assembly GCF_016887925.1 of Pseudomonas sp. MIL9. NCBI lineage: Bacteria > Pseudomonadati > Pseudomonadota > Gammaproteobacteria > Pseudomonadales > Pseudomonadaceae > Pseudomonas > Pseudomonas sp. MIL9. Next base: position 327,615 of record NZ_JAFEHE010000008.1, read on the forward strand.
CAACCCGGCAAACACCTTGTCGGTGTACAGCTCATTGCGATTCTGGAAGATGTACCAGCCCAACCCGCCCTTGCCGCTGGTTGCACCAAACACCAGTTCGGCGGCGATCAGCGTGCGCCAGGCAAACGCCCAACCGATTTTCAGCCCGGCGAGGATCGACGGCAGTGCGGCGGGAATCAGGATGAACAACACGAATCGCATGCCCTTGAGGCCATAGTTGCGCCCGGCCATGCGCAGGGTTTCCGAGACGCCGAGAAACCCGGCGTAGGTGTTCAGCGCCAAGGCCCAGAGCACCGAATGCACCAGCACGAAAATCAGGCTGTTCTGTCCCAGCCCGAACCACAAAAGCGCCAGCGGCAGCAGGGCAATCGCCGGCAGCGGGTTGAACATCGAGGTCAGTGTACTGAGCAGGTCGCGACCGAACTGGGTCGATACCGCCAACGTGGTCAGGGCGAACGCCAGGACGATGCCGATCAGGTACCCCTTGACCAGCACCACCAGGGAAATCCACACCTTGCCCAACAACTCGCCACTGAGCAGGCCGTCATACAGCGCATGGCTGGTTTGCAGAAAACTCGGCAACAGCAAATCGTTGTTTTGATAACGGGCGACGGCTTCCCAGAGGACGGCGAGCAGAATCAGGATCAGGCTTTTGCGCAACCAGCCTTGTTGCCACAGGCGTTGGCCCAGCGGTAACTCACGCTCCAGCGGGACACTGGTCAGCGGTTGCAGGACGATTTCGAACTCTTCACGCGGGGATGATAAATGGCTCATCGGGCCCTCCTCTCAACTGGCTCAATAAGCGATGCGGATGTCGGCGAAATCCAGCTCGCGCTCGGTCTCCGGCGACTGACCTTCATCAAATAACAACCGATGGATACGCCGCGCCGACGCCTGGAATTCCACGCCACCAAGGCTGTGCAAATCGTATTGATGGCTGTGCACTTGCGCGCGCACCCGCCCCGGATGCGGTGACAACAGCAGGATCCGGTTACCCACCACCAGCGCTTCTTCGATGGAGTGAGTGACGAACAACAGTGTGAAGCGCACCTCCTCCCAGAGCAGCAGCAATTCTTCCTGCATCTTGCGTCGGGTCAGGGCGTCGAGGGCGGCGAAGGGTTCGTCCATGAGCAGGATTTTCGGCTGCATGGCCAACGCCCGGGCGATGGCGACCCGCGCCTTCATGCCGCCGGACAGGGTATGCGGATAGGCATCGGCAAACGCCGCCAAACCGACTTTCTCCAAGTAGTGCAGCGCCCGTTCTTCTGCCTCCTTGCGCTTGAGGGTTTTGGAGGCCAGCAGCGGAAACATCACGTTCTGCTTAACGGTTTTCCACGGCGGCAGTTGATCGAATTCCTGGAACACCACGATCCGGTCCGGCCCCGGCGCATCGACACGCTGGCCTTGCAGCCGAATCTCGCCTTCGACCGGCTGGATGAATCCGGCGGCGGCCTTGAGCAAGGTCGACTTGCCGCAACCGGACGGGCCGAGCAAGACAAAGCGGTCCGCCGGATCGATTTCGAAACTGACCTGGTGGGTCGCTCGCACCACCCGTTGCGGCGTGCGGTATTCGAGGCTGACCTTGTCGACCGACAGCAGCGCCTGGGCTGCCGTGATCGGTTTGCTGACCGTGTGGCCTTGCAAAGGGGCGTTCATGTCGGTCAGCTCCCTTGCAGCGGTTTGGCGTCCTGGAAGAAGTAATCCTTCCACGAGTCCGGCTTGTTTTTGATCGCACCCACGCGGTAGAGGAACTCGGCCAGCGGGTAGGTATTTTTCGGTGTGACACTGAATTCGAACTGCGGGTTGTCGATGATTTTCAGCAGCGCGGCGCGGTCGATCTTGGCCTTGGTGACGCGGATGTAAGTGTCCGCCGCCGCGCCTTTGTCGTTCTGGGCGAATTGCGCGGCTTCGGTCAACGCTTCGACAAAGGCTTTGTAGGTTTTCGGGTTTTCATCGCGGAATTTTTCGGTGGCGAACAGCACCGTCGGCGAGTTCGGGCCGAGCACGTCGTAAGAGTTGAGCACCACGTGGACGTTCGGGTTTTCCAGGGCCTGATCCTGGAACGGCGGGTTGGAGAAGTGCCCGGTCAATTCGGTGCCACCGGCGATCAGCGCCGCCGTGGCGTCGGGGTGCGGCACGGCGATGGTGTACTTGTCGAGGCGATTGAATTCCTTGTCACCCCACTGCTTGGCGGCCGCGTATTGCAGGAAACGCGACTGCACCGACACGCCCACGGCCGGCACCGCGATGCGGTCCTTCTCGGTGAAGTCGGCGATGGTCTTGACCTTCGGATTGTTGCTCACCAGGTAGTACGGAAAGTTGCCCAGCGAGACCACGGCCTTGACGTTCTGCTTGCCGTGGGTGCGGTCCCAGATGGTCAGCAATGGGCCGACCCCGGCACCGGCAATGTCGATGGAACCGGAGAGCAACGCATCGTTGACCGCCGCACCGCCGGAGAGCTGGGTCCAGTCGACCTTGATGTCGATGCCTTCCTGCTTGCCGTATTTCTCGATCAGGTTCTGGTCGCGCACGACGTTGAGCAACAGATAAACGATGCCGAACTGTTCGGCGATGCGGATTTCACCTTCGGCGTGGGCTACGGTCGGCGCCACCAGGCTACCGGCGATCAGGCTGAAACCCAGGCCGATGGCCGCGGCCAGCGGGGCAAATGAAAGACGTTTGGACATGATCAGATCTCCGACAAATCAGAAAGGCGCGTCGCCCTGGATGGTGGTGCGATACAGCTTGCGGCGCAGATAGCTCGGGCATCCGGCGGCGAGATGGATCAGCGAACGGTTGTCCCAGAACACCAGGTCATGGGCCTGCCATTGATGGCGGTAGATGTTTTGCGGCAACACGCTGTGGGCGTAGAGCTCGTCGAGCAGCTGCTTGCTCTCGTCTTCGGGCAAACCAACGATGCGAGTGGTGAAGCCTTCACTGACGAATAGCGCCTTGCGGCCGTTTTCCGGGTGGGTGCGCACCACGGGGTGAACCACTTCGGCGACCTGGGCCAGTTGCTCCGAGGTCAGGGTCGGGCGCCAGTTGCCTTCGAATTTGGTCTCGCTGTAGCGCGCCGTATAGGAGTGCGCGGCCGAGCGACCTTCGACCGCTTTACGCAGCGCTTCGGGCAGGTTGTCCCAGGCTTTGTGCATGTCGGCGAACAGCGTGTCGCCGCCTTCCGACGGCAGCTCCTGGGCGTGCAGCATCGAGCCCAGGCTCGGCAATTCTTTATAGGACAGGTCGGAGTGCCAGAACTTGCCGGCGTCACCGAGGCCGATGTTCCGGCCGTTCTCGACGATGTTGGAAACGATGAGGATTTCCGGGTGACCGGCGAGCAGGAATTGTTTGAGCACATGAATCTGCAACACGCCAAAACGGCGGCTGAAATCGATTTGCTGCTGAGGAGTAATGCGCTGGTCGCGGAACACCACCACGTGATGATCCAGGTGCGCGCGGTGAATGCGGGCGAAGTCCTGATCATTGACCGGGCGGGACAGATCGAGGCCGATGATTTCGGCACCCACCGCGCCGCTGAACGGGTGGATTTCAAAAAATTGTGGCGCGATGCTTGGCGATGCTGATGCTGATGCTGATGCTGATGCTGCAGACATAAATCACTCCCACGCACGGCACGCTCAAGGGCGCGCGCGTCGATCAGAAACTCACGGATGTCGTGTTGGTTCGTGTCGTGCGGCGCGCCGATTGGTCGGCAGGTACGCAGGAGAGTGACTTTATAGATATAAGAATCGAAATTTAAATACCGTTAATGAATAACGATATGGCTTTTGCGGTGCTCTTTTTTGGGGCCTTCTTCGCTGGCAAGCCAGCTCCTACAGGGTTTTAGGTCAAACCGAATTTTTGTGGTCAACCCGGACCCAATGTAGGAGCTGGCTCGCCAGCGAAGAGGCCGTCAAATTCAACAGAGATGTTGACTGACAGACCGCTATCGCGAGCAAGCTTGCTCACACAGTGCTCAACCACTACCCCCCAGACTTCCCCCCCGCCCGCTTCGGCATGGACACCGAGGCCCGTTCCCGGGTCAAAACCTTCACCGCATCATCCACCACCGCCTTGCTCATCGCAGTCAAATAATGCGCAGCCCAGGCCTGGTAGTCCGTGTCCTTGGCATACGCCGCGTCCTGGGTCAGCGCCTTGGCTAGAAACAGAAAATCGGACGCCATGGCCAATGCATCGCCGAGGGGAACGTCGCGCGTGACATGGAAGAGCGCTTGATCTGCGCAGTAAATGGCGGGGGTTAGGCCGATGGTTTTGAGTTCGGGTTGGTTAGTCATTGGCCACCTCCGATGAGGGGGAGGCGGTGGCGCGGCTTGCGGTGTGGCGGTCCGCATGGCGTGCGGCGCAGCACTGCGGCTGGACTCGTAGCTACCGGTAAAAAA
>NZ_JAFEHE010000009.1:0-163825 GCF_016887925.1 Pseudomonas sp. MIL9
CTCGCTGTCGTTGGCTTCTATAAGAATGCCACCGTGGCGCACAGACGCCTCGGCTTGGGCGAGTCCATTCAATTACAAGGGGGCTCAGTCGGTCTGAGCAACCCCGAAGCGCTGCTCTGACGCTGTGTCCCGCCGAATCATGCGCTTCATTTTCCACTCGAACGCCAGCGTCAGACTCACCGCCGAGCACGCCAGGCCCAGCGCCAGGCCCCACCAGACGCCCGTCGGCCCCCATTGCAGGTCGAACGCCATCCACCACGCCGCTGGCGCGCCGATCAGCCAATAGCAAGCCAGGCCGACCAGGAACGTGGTCTTGGCGTCCTTGAGGCCACGAATGCAGCCCATGGCGATGGTTTGCGTACCGTCGAACAGTTCGAACCACGCCGCCACCGCCAACAGGCTCACCGCCAGGTTGATGACGTCGCGAAACGCCGGATCGTTGTGGTCAAGAAACAACCCCACCAACTGGTTCGGCAACAGCCAGAACACCATCGCAAAACACAGCATCGCCGCGGCACCGAAAGCGAGGCCGACCCGGCCAGCCAGTCGTGCATCGGGCAGTTGCCCGGCGCCGTAGTGCTGGCCGATGCGCATGGTGATCGCGTAGGAAATCCCCGCCGGCACCATGAACGCCACCGAAACGATCTGCAGGGCGATCTGGTGCGCTCCCAATGGCGTGCTGCCCATGGTGCCCATGCACAGCGCCGCGAAGGCAAACAACCCGACCTCCACCGCGTAGGTGCCGCCAATCGGCAGGCCCAGGCGCCACAGCTCTTTCAGGTACGGCCGGTTGAGCCGCAGCAGGCCATGACGTAGCGGATAGGCGTCGTAAGCCGGATGCCGACGAATGTGCAGCGCCAATGCCAGGGCCATGAGGTTGGCGACAATCGCCGTGACCAGGCCAATCCCCATCAGCCCCAGTTTCGGCAGGCCGAACATGCCGGTAATCAGGGCGTAGTTGAGCAGGAAGTTCGCCACCGTACCGCCCAGGCTGATCACCATCACTGGCGTGGCCCGGCCGATGGCGCTGGTGAAGCCACGCAAGGCCATGAAGCTCAGGTAGCCGGGCAGGGCGAACGGCAGAAAGATCAGAAACTGACCCGCCGACTGGACGTTGATTTCCGTCTGGCCGAACAGCAGCAGCACTGGTTTCAGGTTCCACAACAGCAAACCGGCGACCAGCGCCATCAGCCACGCCAGCCACAACCCGGCCTGGGTCAACCGGGTCGCGCCGAGGATATCGCCGGCACCCTGACGGATCGCCACCAGGGTGCCGACCGCCGCAATGACGCCGATGCAGAAAATCGACACGAACGAATAGGTCGCCGCGCCGAGTCCGCCACCGGCCAGTGCCTCGGGACTCAGGCGCGCCATCATCAAGGTGTCGGTGAGGACCATCAACATGTGCGCCAACTGCGAGGCAATCAACGGCCCCGCCAGCCGCAGGATGGCCCAGAGTTCAATACGCGCTGGATGCTGCATGGTCATCACGCTCGTTAATCAAAGAGGACAGGAAAGCGTCGATTCTCGGCGCTCTGCGCGGAATGCACAAAGGGATAAAAAGGATGGGTGGCATGATTAAAACTCATGCTGGAGAGTTTCTGCTAGGGTGGCCTAATCCCGCTGTAGGAGCTTTCCCAATGTCACGTCGTCTTCCTCCCTTGTATGCCTTGCGCGCATTCGAAGCTGCGGCGCGTCACAGTTCGTTCACGCGAGCGGCTGAAGAACTGTCGATCACCCAGAGTGCGGTCAGCCGGCACATTCGTACGCTCGAAGAGCACTTTGCCTGCCGCTTGTTTCATCGCAGTGGCCGCCATCTGCAACTGACCGAATCGGCTCGCTTGCTGTTGCCGGGCATCCGCGAGGGCTTCACCGCACTGGAGCGCGCCTGTAACACCCTGCGCGCCGAAGACGACATCCTGCGCATGAAAGCCCCGTCGACCCTGACCATGCGCTGGTTGCTGGCGCGCCTGAGTCGCTTCCGCCATTTGCAACCGGGCAACGAGGTGCAATTGACCAGCGCCTGGATGGATGTCGATTCGGTGGATTTCAACGACGAGCCGTTCGACTGTGCCGTGTTGCTGAGCAACGGGCACTTCCCGCCGGATTGGGAGGCGAGTTATCTGTTTCTCGAGGAACTGATCCCGGTGGGCGCGCCCAACCTGCCGAGCGATCAGCCCTGGGACGCGGCACGCCTGGCGAACACCGAGTTGCTGCACCCGACACCGGACCGGCGCGACTGGCGTAACTGGCTGGAGCGCATGGGCCTGGCCGATCAAGTGTCACTCAAGGGGGGCCAGGTGTTCGATACGCTGGAACTGGGCATGATCGCGGCCGCCCGCGGCTACGGCGTGTCCATGGGGGATCTGCTGATGGTGGCGGAGGATGTGGCGCAGGGACGCTTGAGCCTGCCATGGCCGACGGCGGTCGCCAGCGGCGAGTGTTATTACCTGGTCTGGCCGAAAACCCGTCCCGGTGGCGAGCGTATGCGTCGGCTCAGCGATTTCCTGCAAAGTGAAGTCCGGGCGATGGAATTGCCGGATGTCGAGCACTTGAGCTGAAACGATAGAGCCGCCGCAATGGCGGCCTTAAGCAATATCCGGGTTTATTACTCAAGTATTCCCTCCCGCCGCCGAAAATCTGCAAGTGGGACCTTCGTGCAGGTTCGACGCTTTCCCCCATTATCAGAAATTTTGCTGAGTGTGCGTTGCGATCAGGATGATCCGGGCGCTCGGCCAGGAGCCGTCATGTCTCAACCTCGTGCCCGGATCGCCTCGCAGTTGGGCCTTGCGCTCGCTGTGATTCTGGTAACTGTCATCAGCGCAAGTACCTTGTTCGCCCTGCGTTCGCTGGACGCCGCCAACCTGGCCACCCGCGAAGAGCATCTGGCGAGCGAAGCCCGATTGCTGGCCGATCAGTTGAGCACCTTCCACGGTACGCTGCGCGAAAGTACCCAGCGCCTGGCGGGCCTGTTCGAGAAGCGTTTCAGCGCCGGCCTGAGCCTGCACCCGGATGAGCCGGTGACGGTGGCCGGCTCGCAGACTCCGGGCCTGCACCTGGGCGGCGATGTGCTGAACAACGACTTCAGGGAAGTGGACGAGTTCAAGCAGATGACTGCCGGTGTGGCCACGGTGTTCGTGCGCAGCGGCGAAGACTTTATCCGGGTCAGCACGTCCCTGAGCAAGCAGGACGGCAGCCGGGCCATCGGCACGATGCTTGATCATGCTCACCCGGCCTATGCACGCCTGATGGCGGGGCAGAGCTATGTCGGGCGTGCCTTGCTGTTCGATCGCTCCTACATGACGCAATACACCCCGGTACGGGACAGCAGCGGCAAGGTGATTGCCGTGCTGTTCGTGGGCTTCGATTACACCGACGCGCAGAACGCGCAGTTCGAAAACCTCAAGCGTTTCCGCATCGGCCAGACCGGTTCTCTGGCGCTGCTGGACGAGCAGAACAAATGGCTGGTGCCGATTGCCGGTGTGCAAGCGCTGGATCAGGCCGTCCCGGCGGTCGTGGCCCTGGCCAAGGTGCCAGGCAAAGGCCGGTTCTGGAGCGACAAGTCCGAAGACTTCTACAGCATTGCCGTGCCGTTTGAAGGCGGCCCGTGGTCGGTGGTGGCGAGCATGCCGAAAACCGAAATCAGCGCTGTGACCTGGAGTGTCGGTATCCAGTTGGCTATCGGCAGTCTGTTGGCGATGTTGCTGGCGGTCGGCGCGGCGGTCTGGCTGTTGCGCAGCAAACTGGCGCCGTTGGGTGATCTGGTGCGTCAGGCCGAGGCCTTGGGTGCCGGTGATTTGAGCGTGCGCCTAAGTGTGTCGAGTAACGACGAAATCGGCCAGTTGGCCCGCGCGTTCAACCAGATGAGCCAAGCGTTGTCGACCATGGTCGAGCACATCCGCAATGCTTCGAAGGAGGTCAACAGTCGCGCCCAGGCCTTGTCCGGTTTGTCCGGCGGTGCCTATGAAGGGATGGAGCAGCAATCGGGCGAGATCTCCAGCATGGCCGGTGCCGTGGAGGAGTTCAGCGCCACTTCCCTGAACATCGCCGACAACATGGGCAACACCCAGCGTCTGGCCCAGGAAAACGCCCAGCAAACGCAGATCGGTCGTACGTCGATGGATGAAGCGTCCTCGTCCCTGGAGCAAATCGCCGGTGCACTGAACAGCACCGCGACGGTGATCAACACCTTGGGCCAGCGCTCCCAGGAAATCGGCGGCATCGTTGGCGTCATCACCTCGATCGCCGAGCAAACCAACTTGTTGGCGCTTAACGCTGCGATCGAAGCGGCGCGTGCCGGTGAGCAGGGGCGTGGCTTTGCCGTGGTGGCCGATGAGGTGCGCAACCTGGCCTCGCGCACCCGTCAGGCCACGGACGAGATTTCCGTGATGATCCAGAGCATCCAGCAGGAAACCGGCAACGCCATCAGCACCATGGAGCAGGGCAATGTTCTGATGCAGGAAGGCTTGTCGCGCAACGCCAACGTCGCCTCCGCACTGGCGCGTATCGACGAGCAAAGTCGTTCGGCCGGCCAGCAATTCGCCGCGATCACCACGGCGACCCAGGAGCAGAGCAGCACCGCGACCCTGCTCAGCAGCAACTTGCAAAGCAGTGCCCTGGCGAATAGCGAGCAGCGGGAAGTGGTGTCGAACCTGGCGGTCACTGCCAAAGAGTTGGAGAAGCTGGCGGCGGATTTGCGATCAGAGGTTGACCGGTTTCGTTGATGTGCAGCTGAAATCGCCATCGCGGGCAAGCCACGCTCCCACAGGTTTTTGTTGGTCTGGAATGTTGTGAACGACACTGAGCCTGTGGGAGCGTGGCTTGCCCGCGATAGGGTCGACGCGATGCCCGCACTTACTGCGTCGCCGGCCGATACTGCAATGCCTCCGCCAGATGCTCGCGCCTGATCCCGTCGACCTGCTCCAGATCCGCCAAGGTTCGCGCCACCTTCAGCAGCCGATGCGCCGAGCGCAGCGACAGGGTCAGCCTTTCACAGGCCGTTTCCAGCCAGTTCTCATCGACTGTGGATAACTTGCAATGCCGGCGCAGCCCCGGTAGATCAAGAAAGGCGTTGGCGCACCCCTGACGCTTTTGCTGGCGTTCACGGGCTTCAGCGACCCGCTCCGCCGCGCTGGCGCTGTCCTCTCCGGGTTTCACCGTCGGATTCAGCGCCGTGGCCTCCCGCGCAACCGTCAGGTGCAAATCGATCCGATCCAGCAAGGGCCCGGACAGTTTGTTGCGATAGCGCTGAACCATGTCCGGCGTGCAGGAGCAGTGGCCGGTGGGTTCGCCAAGATATCCACAGGGGCACGGATTCATTGCCGCCACCAGCTGAAAACGTGCCGGGAATCGCACGCGATCCTTCGCCCGGGAAATCACGATATGGCCCGACTCGAATGGTAGGGGTGAATCTCACACATAGAAACCAGCAGCCCCAAAAGGCACCAAGCGAGCTTGGGCACCTTTTAAGGGCTACCCTTAAATCAGGTCAAAGATGGATTTAAGATTCTCAATCGACTTAATAGAGGGAGAGAAACCTTGGGAGGCAGCTTGATAATGCCACCGCTTTGCCTCTCTCAAATTTTGGACATCTTTATCAGAGAAGTATTCCTGTGTAAGGTTAACTCTCTTGATATAAAAAAGTGCCAAGTTGAATTGAGAGCCGACGTCTCCATTTTCCGCAGCCATTTTTGTGAAAACTTCAATATCATTTTTGATGCTGTCGCTTCGCATTTCCTCGGAGATTTGAAGGCCAGCTCCTGACAGGAAAACCTGACATAGTAAATTACCATCAAGAGCTTGCTTCCGTATAATTTCACCAGCCTTCTCTGGGCCGCATTCTTCAAATATTCTTTGAATATCATTTAACTCACGTATAACACCATAATTCATACTTCAAACCTCCATATTAAAGCTTAGGCGATGTTGTTACTCACGACTATTTTACTCGGTCAATGATGGCATAACAACATCCGGCACAACGCACCTCTATGCTGAGATGATGAAAAATGCTATCGTTTTGGCATCAAAACAAGGGACTTGCTATGATGAAAAAATGGATATATGAAAAATCGTTAGTAATATGCTTAGGGGCATTGGCACTTTATATTTTAATATGGTGCACCGTCTCTTATATTGGCGTCCAAGTAACTTATATATTGGGGCCAGTGATTTTAGTATCTGGGCTTCTCGCCTATTTTTGTTCGCCTTCCGAAAAATCGACTAGCAGAGAGTGAAAAATGAAGACATTAAAGTTTTTGACGTATGGGTCGTTTTTAGTCATTTTAATAAACTTGGCTCTTGCCGTTAACTCATCTATGAATGGGACCTATGACTCCAGTCAGGTGCAACGTATGGTGCCGTTCATATTCATATTCTTGATTTCTATATCTGCTTGGTTATTAATTTATATTTTCAAGAAGGTTTTTTCAAAAGCAAAGCCTAACGGTTAATGGGGGGCGTTTTGAACGGTTGAACTTGTTCAGGCGTTCAAAATGACCAGATGAATGCAGTGGATGGTCAATTCATATTCGTGAAATATTAAAGAATATGGTTGACCTCTATTCGATGTTTAAGGTCAGACCCTGAATTTATTTTTGGTTTTCTATTGACAAGGTTTTTCATTGATTTTAAGCCCAAATACGACTGTCCAAGAAAATGAAAACTCAAAAAAATGACATAAAAAACTATAAAAAACTCAATGCACTTTTTTCGTGCGTCAACAGAAATAGGTAAAAAGCGGCTTCTTTTTATTCTCTGTATTAGCATACGCATCAGATAGTAAATCAATTAAAAACGGCACTTTCATAAGTTTTGATTTTTGGGAATTTTATTGCCAAGAATGCTTTTGATTTTTATATGCGAACTTGGTTCGCAATTCTCAGATGCTTTTGATTTTGCTCTTCTTGGATAACTCTTAAATAAGTGTCGCAAGCTGATTTTATAGGTTTTCTTGGACGTTTTTAATTTTCAAAAAAATCAACTCTTTTCAATGTTGATGTTAGAAACTATGTATTTATTTGACAATCATGCTCGGCATGCTATTTATATTAGTAATGAACAATAAAAGCTTGCATGATATTTATTCCACAACGCATAACCCTTAAAAATCTCACCCCTGAATTCTTCTTTGCAGAATGTGAAAGGCAGTATTTTTTTGAGCGAGCCATCGAAAAAAAGATGACTTCAAAAGAGTATTTTGAAAATAAGCTAAATAACTCATCAAAAAGAAAATGTTCAAGATTAGCCAAGGAAATAAAAAGCATTAAGGATAAGTTCAACTGGGTTGCCAATTGCGGCGAATATAAATGCTGGAAAATACAAAATAAATACGTTCTTAATGGCGACTTGAACGAAATTGTAAAAAATATCGCGTTTGTTTTCGAGAGAATTCAAGAGCAACTGATAATAAAGCAGAGAAACCTTAAAAACGATGAATCCGGCGAGAGTATTTTTTCACGCATAAAAAATGATTGGGATATTGGTTATGGTATCAAAATAAAGGATATTAAAGGGTCAGCTATAAAAGACAAGCTCATCAATATTGCCGATGAAAGAAAACTCAAATCACAAATAAAAAGAATACAAAAACAAAGAAACGAACTTATGAAGCTGCACTCAGGGTTGATTGGTTCAGGTCGAACATTTGAGATTTGTAGTGATGAAGTTGTTCGAGATAGAGACGCCGCAGAACAAAAACAATATGAATATATATTGAGCAAATACGTTGTTTATGAAGGCCATAAGAAAATCCCACTATCAAAAGTAGTGAGCACTGAAAAACAAAGATTTGCTGAGATATATGTTCAAGTTTCATCGTTGGACACCTACGCCAAACGACTTGACTACAAGCCTCTATTTATCACTTTCACCGCTCCGGCAAGATTTCACCCAAAGCCGTCGAAAGGTGCCAGTTCTTGGGACGGTTCAACCCCAAAGGATAGCAATGATTACTTGAAAGGCTTATGGAATGCTTTTAGAAAAGACATTCATAGACATAAGATTGAGATGAATGGTTTCTGGGCTGTCGAGCCACACAAAGACCAGTGCTTTCACAAGCATGCTTTAATGTATGTTAATAAGAAACATTATGATGAACTAGTAATCTTGATTAACAAGCATTTTAGACACTCGGAAAACGCCGTAAGAATAGAAGAGATTGACACAAAGAAAAGCAAGGCAACATCATACGTGATGAAGTATCTAACTAAGTCATTTAGCATGGACTTTGAACTGAAAGACGGCGTGTTAAATATTGACAAGCTAGAAATCTCAAATCATAAAAAAGTGAGGGCTGTTCAAGCTTTATGGTCTGTTCGTCGATACGCAATGTTCGGAGTTAAAAATACGCTTTCATTATGGCGAGAACTTAAAAGAAAATCATTCTTGAAAGGAAAAAATGAAGCTCTTGATAAGGCGTTCATGTTTGTTGAAAGAAACGACTTTATAGGCTTCTCTATGTTTGTTAATGGAAAGCTTAAAATAAGGAGGGTTTTTAATGAAATTCAAATTATGAAAAATGATTTGCTGGGCGATGTATTTGGCAAAAGCCTAATAGGTAAATACATAATTGATTTGGAAACGAACGAAGTGATTGATATTAAATCCACTTGCAAGATTATCGATGCATCATCGCTTGATAGTGCGGTCATCTAATAAATACATACTTATCTATTGATTTGCTAGAATGCCATGTTATATTGAAGCTAGGACATGGGAGAATAATCAATATGAAATTAATAAGAGTGGCTAGCGGAAAAAAAGAAGTTTTAAAATTCATTAAAAAATTGGGCATCGATGGTATGTATGAAAACATTAGAAACATACACAACAATAGTGAATGCGATTTATTTTATGATACCGTGGATGGCGAGTTCAAAGCGTTAGTAGACCAAAGTAAGGTTCCGTATGAGTATTGGGATAACTGCTTGAAGATGTAATCGGTCGGATAGACTATCAGCCAGCTAATGCTGGTTTTTTCGTGCCCGAATTTTGTCATCAAAAATATGTATTTATTTGACTATACTTTAATTTGTGCTCTAATAAATATATATAAATAAAAAGGGGCACCATGAAAAAGACAAAATCAAGCTTAAAGCCTTGTACAGTTGTACTGAACGCTGAAATACTCAATCAATTCAAATTGGTCGCAAAAGAACACAAGTTTCCCTTGTCTCGTTTTTTAAATGACTGCATGAAAGAGTATTTGAATGTAAGCCGTGTTAACGGGTTCAATAAAGATGTAATGCTACAAGTGGGGATTAGGAACTTTCAAGCCCAAGACAAATAAAAGCCCTGATAGGGCTATTTTTTTAACTGTGGTTTTAAGTCAAACGCTACCGCTCTTTTGTTTGCCATATGTGCTTTAAAAGCTTGTTCAAGCTGTTTTGCTGCCGTTGGGTCTCTTTCACTAATTTCATCAAACATCTTATAAAAATCCTGTCTTAAATTATATTGGCGTTTAATTTCACCTTTTCTCTCATAGATAAGATTTTGTTTGTCCATGTATCTATGGCCCGCAATGTCGCTTTTACTGTTTCCAGTAAATAGTGTTTTATCAAGCTTTTTCTGTATACCTTCAAACGCTTCAACAAGTTCATCATTAGAGTATGTTGAATAGACACCTTCAATCTTGTGATTTTCAGGCTCTGGAAGCGGCTCTGGTGCCATCGATGTGTAAAGGTCATCTACGACAGGCTCGACTGATTTTGATGGTTCTATGGCTTCCCTAGGAGCTTGTGCGTCTGGTATATGGTTGGGTGTTTCAAACTCTCTCATCAACTCATCTATCAAGTCGTCATTGTTGGCTGCAACCTGTTCTTGTTCAACCTGCTTTGTAGGTTCTGCTGGCTTCTCTGGTGTGGTTTGAACAGGTGTAGGTATGACGGGTGGAGCAATGACAGGCTCAACTGGCTTAGGTGCTTCTACGGCCACCGTTGGGAATTTTGGTGCTGGTTGTGGTTTTGGTTCTGGCTTCTTATTCATCGAAGCATATTGCTCCTGAATTTTCTTCAATTCGTCTAAATCTGCTGGTGTAGGTTTGTAACCTTCAAGCTTGAACCCTTTGGCTTCCAATCCCATTAACTGAAATTCAAGCCATATATTTTTCTTAAAGAAATTAGGGCCATTCACTGTGAATGATTGTGGTGGTTTGGCGTCAGCAACAAGCCTTTGAATGCCAGCCTTTGCTGACTGTCTTGATAAATCATGGAATGAAACTTTTGACGGGTCTTTGTAATACTCGAATGATTTCTTGCTGCTGGCTGAATTATAGAAATATTCAACCTTGTCACTATGCTGAATAAACTTGAACTTGGTGGCAAGCACTGAGTTCGGCTTAATCTTTTTCATGTAGTCGGGTTCTGCTTCATCGGAAACAATAGAACAATCTTCGTATTTCTTAACGTTGTGCTTATTTTTCAAAGTCTGCTCAAAGCCAGTGTCATCACCTAGTTTTGCTTTAAGTGTTTTGTAAGATAGGCCAAGCTCGGATGCTTTGAATATCTGGTCTTCATGTTGAATGGCAAAGGAAGTTCTCCCATTATAGATAACGTTGTATCCGTTATCTGTGATTTTGTTTATGAAGTCACTCGGAGAGCTCGACTGTTGCAGGAAAACTTTTAAGTCAGTCTTCATTTCTTCTTTATTAGAAATAATCCCACGTATTTCAAGCATGCGTTCATTCGATGATGGTTTTTTGTCGGCGTATTTTTTATTTATTAAGTCTCTCTTTTGCTCCGCTGTTTTGTCTTTGTATTTTGAATTATTGTTCAAGGTATCAATGTCTCTTGATATTCTGTTTTTGGGAGCAATCAAGTTGTGTTTCTTTTCTAGATGTTCGCACTCTCTTTCTATCTTGCGATAGTCATTGCTGACGTTGTAGCATTTACCATCAAAGTCTTTTATTGCCCATACAATATGAACATGAACCTCATCTGTATCAATGTGAACGCCTAACGAATACTTTCTGTTTGAAAGTTTATGCGTGGCCTCATAAAGTTCTTTTGCAATATCTCGGGCTTGCTCTGGTGTAACATTGTCATTCGTATGAAAGCTAACAACATCGTGCTGGGTTCTAACTGATTGCTTTCTACCTTTCTTGCTGTCAGTAATATCGCTTTCAATTGATTGTGATATTGCTTTCGCAATATCTTTCTTTGAAGCATTCAAAGGCGTGTGCATGTTGGACTCGAATAATACGCACCCATCTTCTTTGTTGAAATACTTGGCCGTTTTGTAAATGGCTGATTTTGATTTTTGAGTGCTGAGTTTTTTGCGTATCATGACTTACCTACAATGGTTAACTTCTCCTTTTTCATTTTGTTCAATTTCGTGGTAAGTATATTTATGTTTTTGTCGAGAGCAGTTATTGCTTGCAGAATATCAAGAGGTGGTTCTTCTTTTGCGTTAAGGTATTTGGCTATTTGATTTAGGTTGTTGCCATATTGTCCTAGTAGCTTTTCAATTCTATCAATGTCTTGTCTAAGCTCAGGATTGGTGATTTCAATAATTTCATTGATGCCATTATTGACGACGTGAGAAATAAAGCCGGACTGGCTTTTATTTATCAGTTCTCTTTGGTGTTCAATTTTGATGTAATCACTTTCGGATATTCTTACATTCATTTGTCTTGGTTTTTTATTATCACTCATACATTCCTCATGGTTGTTGATTTGTTTTTGATTTTAATTTTTCAAACGTAGTGCGAAAAATCGAGCGTAAATGTAAGCAACGAACGAAGTGAGGTGCTATACATTTACATTGCTCGCATATAAAGAATTCAAACTACTAATATCAAGTTACCATATATTAAAATGTTTTCAAGTTTGTATAGTGTTCAAGAATGAGTAGGTGGCGTGCTAGTTGTGTGTAGCAGCGTATAGTAACGTATAGCAGACATAAAAAAGGCCACCTACTTAGGCAGCCTACTTTGATTATGATGGCGTCAATTAAAGTATTCGTTGAGATTATTGATGCCAAACTCTTTAAGTGGATTATGTAGGCTGAACTGTTTTGCTATGCGGTCAATTTCAAAGCCATTCTGGAAAATCTTAGCAAACAAAGTTCTTGTTGTTTTGTCGAAGTTGAATTTAAAAGTGATGTCATTAGCAACAAAGAATTGATTTATTTTTAAGCGGCCATCTTCTGTTTTATACAAATCAATTATGTCGTTTTCCGAGTAAATGTTTATAGTGGTTTTCTTGATGTTTATTTGTGTTTGTAGTTCTGCAAGGTTTTGTTCAATGTCGTTGATATTTGCTTCTGTTTTGCTAACTACCTCTAAGAATTCTTTTGGGATAACGCCGCTGGTGAAGCCAGCAAAAGATTTCATTAGGTTGTCTCTGTAACTTTTTTGTTCAAGCAAAAGGTTGTTCAGTTCAACAATTTTCTTGTTGTCTTTGGTTTGGGTTTCTCTGTTTGACAGGAGCTTGATTAGTAACTCTTTAAAGTTTTCTGTTCGTTCTTCCTCGTCAATATCTTCCTGTGTTGGAAGGCGATACTTCATACCGCTTTCGCGAGTTATCCATTCATATTGAATTCCAGTGTCTTCGATTTCGTTTTGCCACGGATGAACGTCGAAGTCTTCATGTGTCGTGGATTGATATATGAGTTCAAGAAATAACCCAAAAGCCAAGTCAAAACGGAAGCGTGGTTGGTCACATCCATTTTTTAACTCTTTGCGTGTGTAGCATTGAAAATATGGATAAACGACGCCCTTGGGGTTTGTTTGTTTTTCAAAAAGCATAGATGCATCACAGCAATCACATTTGATGCTGTGACGGAAAATGTTCAGACTTCCAACACTTTGGTTGCCATAGTTTTTTCTTTGTGCTCTGTTTTTCATTGCCGCTATTGCTTCATTAAACAGTTCATATGAAACGATTTGCGGATAATAATTTTCAATGTATCGTTCAAATACTTTCTTTTTGTTTTCGTCTCTTCGCTGAGCCATGTAAGCACCGAGAACGTATTTCGTATCTATTAGATGCTTTATATTTCTACTTGACCATTTTCGTTTTGAATAAGCATTGAGCTTTTTAATTGATAATGACACGCCAACATATTTCAAGCTCTCAAAGAAATCTCTTATTTCCTGAGCTTCTTCTTCCTCGATTTCAAAGCAGTTAAGCTCTGTATTATATCGAATTCCATATGGTGGATTATGGGCGTTAAAAATGACTTTTTCTTCTTCGGCTAACTTCTTGGCTCTATTCCATGCGGATTTTCTACGAACTGATTTCGTCTTACTTTCTTCGTATGCTCGCTTTGCGATAACACTTAAAAGAATATCTTGTTGTAGGTCATCAATACGGTTTGTTTCGTTTGGTTTTTCATATCGTTGACCATCAATAGTCGTTATTAAAATAACACCTTTTTCAAGGATGCCATTGACCAGTTCTTTTGCTTGTAGAAGTCTTTGGCGACTAAGGCGGTCGATACTTTCAACGAATATGTAGTCGCCTTCCTTGATATGCATATCACTAATCATATCAATGAGTTCTTTTAGTTTTCCTTTTCTCTTGTTGCTTCCGTCGTGTGCAGATATGCCCGTATCCGAGTAGATATTCTCGGGCGGCAACTTAATACCTTGTTGCTTTGTAATGGCTTGGATTGAGGCCATTTGACGGTCTACGGAGTCCCTACCGGCTTCACCTTGGGCCTTAGACGAGTAGCGGATATAAGCGTAGGCAGTAGGCATTCCGGGCTTCCTGTGACGTTTGGAAAAGTGTGAGAATACCACCTGCCAGTCTCCAGCGGCTCCCTTAACACCTCCAGTACTTTGCGGTCGAACTCTGGAAGCTCATCGAGAAACAAAACACCGTGGTGGGCGAGGGTAATTTCACCGGGTTGCGGTTTCGAGCCGCCACCGACCAGCGCCGGGCCTGAAGCCGAGTGGTGCGGTTGTCTGAAGGGGCGTTGCGGCCAATGACTCAACGGGACGCAACTGGTGACTGACTGAATCGCCGCCACTTCCAGTGCTTCGCACTCGGCCAGGGGCGGCAAAAGCCCTGGCAGGCGACTCGCCAGCAGCGTCTTGCCCGTTCCCGGAGGCCCGCTGAACAGCAGGTTATGCGCGCCCGCCGCTGCAATCAGCAACGCCCGTTTGGCGGCTTGCTGACCCTGCACTTCGTTCAGGTCGGGGTAGGGTTTGCTGGCGTGGATCAATCCATCGGAGACATAGGGTTCTACCGGCGTGTGTCCATTGAAATGCGCCACGGCCTGCAGCAGATGATCCACCGCAATCACCTTCAAACCCGACGCCAGGCACGCCTCCTCGGCATTCGCGCTCGGCACCATCAACGAACGCCCTGCCTTGCGCGCGGCCAGTGCCGCCGGCAACACGCCCCGCACGGCACGCACTGCGCCTGACAGGGCCAGCTCACCCAGACATTCCACGTCATCGAGCGTCAACGTCGGCACCTGCACGCTGGCCGAAAGAATCCCCAGGGCAATCGCCAGATCGAACCTTCCGCCATCCTTGGGCAAATCTGCTGGCGCCAGATTCAGCGTGATGCGTCGCGCGGGGAATTGCAGACCTGAATTGATGATCGCACTGCGCACCCGATCCTTGCTCTCCTTCACCGCCGCTTCGGGCAGGCCGACCATGGTCAGCGACGGCAAGCCATTGGCCAGATGAACTTCGACGGTGACGGCGGGGGCATCCACGCCAATCTGGGCGCGGCTGTGGACGATGGAGAGGGACATGGTCGTTCCTTGGGTTGTACGGGGGCCGCTTCCTGCGGGTTTTTGAAGGGTAGTTGTGGGAAGGCGTTTCGGTGTGATGACCCGGGCAACAAACTTTCGCAGGATGTTGCGCCGTTCCACGGGCAGCGTATTGATTCTGTGGCGAGGGGAGCGCTCCTCGCCACAAACATTCCATCGTTTAATTTCTTTGAAGAGACATTGATGTGCGATGCGCTAGTGTTGGTGGAAAGTGTCAGTTCTTGCATTGCTGCGTGTGGGAAAATATAGGTGGCCTACTTGGCTGGCTCAGGATCTCTCGCTTGGCTGAGGCTGCTTTGAGGAAGAATGTTCGTCGTCAGGCAGGTTGCTATCACCCTTTAGAATTTTTAGTATAAAGCTTTCTATGTCGATCTTCTTTTTGCCTTCTGCGACATGCGTCAAGTAGTTAAAATCTAAAGCTATCAAATCATTAAGTCTGGATTCGTAGTCGCTCGGGTACTCTGCTTGTTCTATTTGAGGTAAGCCTTTGTAATGGTCAAGGACGCTTTGGAAGAATTTGGTCAGTTTTCCGGTGGTGTTGTATTCATGCTCTGCCTCGGCAACAACTTTTTGCCTCCATGCGAATTCTTGTTTGTCTGACTCTTCCAGCGCTGCCCGTCTTTCATTGACGGTAAACGTGCCGCTGTCATCGTATGTAATTAAAGCCAGTTGATCCGCCGGCATTCCCGAAAATGGATTACTGGCCAGTCCTCTTGTATATAAAGTTGCTTTTTCGGCGCGTGCTAATAACGTGGGGTCGTCTGTGTCAGGAACTTCGGTGTCGTGTTTCAATTTGTTTGCAGTATAGTACGGGCTTAGGAGCTCATTGACTGTGTTTCTAGCCAGCGACTCCAGCTCCACTCTGGTCAGGCGTGCATCTCGGGCCTGAGCACGTAATGAGGCCTCGCTTAATTGATTCGCCATCGTGGAAACAGTAGTGCTGCGACTTACATCAGCTGGGGCTTGGGAAGTTTTCTGGTTGATGCCTGTATTTCCATCAGGATTGAGTGTCATCATTTTTGATCCAGTCAGTGCTAGACCGCTTTCAACTCCAGGATTGCTTGTTGAGTTAATCATCATTGCTGCTCCTTTGTTTTTATAAGTCAGATATGACCTGCCGAAAAAAATTACCTGTTGGCAAGGGTGGCAGTGATATGAACATTCCATTGGTATCAATAACTAATATTGACTGCGGGCTAGATTTTTTTCGTGCGGATTCAGCGCTCGCGTTCAAATGAGTCATTTGAAAGCTGAGCTTAGAAAGGGTGGATTTGCGGCGCAATCAGACGGCGGATGAGAGGTTCGTAGGATGTTGCCGGGACTCTTGCGGGCTTGAAGCCAGCAGTCTCGGCAATTCCTACAGATAAATCTGACGGTCGTTACGGCCTTGTTGCGAGCAGGCTCGCTTACACGGCGTGATGGGGTTAACCATTGAGGAGTGAGACGTTATTCGGCAGGCGGATTGAGCTTCGCTTCCATCTCCGCGACCTTCGTTTCAAGTGCTTCCAACCGTGCCCGCGTCCGCGCCAGCACGACCATCTGGCTATCGAACTCTTCCCGGCTCACCAGATCCAGTTTGCTGAAGCCGCTTTGCAGCAGGGCCTTGAACTGGCTTTCGATTTCGCTTTTTGGCAATGGGGTGTCGCCGCTGAAGAGACGGGAGGCGGTGCCCGTCAGGGCGTCGAGGAAGTCTTTGGGCGCGAGCATGGGAAAGGTCCTGATAACAATGGCCGGCAGTGTATCACGGAGTGTCTATAGTCATTTCGCGGGCAAAGGATGCACGCTTTTCGCGCATGGGGACGGACGGCATCGCACCGTTGTTGTGCGTAACCCGTGCGGTGTTGTTGCGAAGTCGCTGCCATCTGCTGGTAAAGGCTTGAAAACAGTACGTTTTGTGGAGATGGCAAGCTTTCTGCTTAGACCGTAGTGACCCATGCACTGATGCAGTCGATGTGACGAATGCAGTGCGCCAAGCGGAGCACGGGAAGTGTTTCGTAAGGAGCGGGTAGCTGGCGTCGGACGGGCAAGTAAGGTCGACGATGCGTTACAAAGCCAGGCACTGCGCTTAGACTTGAGACGGGTTTGTTTTCCTGGGGCAAGTCCACCAATTCGGGAGAGAGTTTTCATGAAGCTAGTCACTGCCATCATCAAGCCGTTCAAGTTGGACGATGTGCGCGAGTCGTTGTCCGAGATCGGCGTGCAGGGCATTACCGTCACTGAGGTCAAAGGCTTCGGTCGGCAGAAGGGACACACCGAGCTGTATCGTGGCGCGGAGTACGTGGTCGATTTCCTGCCAAAGGTGAAGATTGATGTCGCCATTGACGACAAGGATCTCGACCGGGTTATCGAGGCGATAACCAAGGCCGCCAACACCGGCAAGATCGGTGACGGCAAGATCTTCGTGGTCAATCTGGAACAGGCGATTCGCATCCGTACCGGCGAAACCGATACCGACGCAATCTAAGCCGCCACAAACCCAACGCCCCAGGAGAAAACAATATGACTCTGCGTAAATTCGCAGGGCTAGGAGCCCTGTTGTCCATCGTAATGCCCGGCCTGGCCATGGCGGCAGACGAAGTGGCGGCTCCAGTCCTCAACTCCGGCGATACCGCCTGGATGTTGACCTCGACAGCCCTCGTGCTGTTCATGACCATTCCCGGCCTCGCGCTGTTCTACGGCGGCATGGTTCGGTCGAAAAACATTCTTTCCGTGATGATGCAGTGCTTCGCCATTACCGGTCTGATCAGCGTCCTGTGGGTCATTTATGGCTACAGCATCGCGTTCGACACCACCGGCATGGAACAAGGCGTCATCAACTTCAACTCGTTCTTTGGCGGCATGGGCAAGGCGTTCCTCGCCGGCATCACCCCTGCCAGCCTGACCGGCCCTGCGGCCCTGTTCCCTGAGGCGGTGTTCGTCACCTTCCAGATGACCTTCGCCATCATCACCCCGGCGCTGATCGTCGGTGCCTTCGCCGAGCGGATGAAGTTCTCCGCGATGCTGGTTTTCATGGGCGTCTGGTTCACTCTGGTTTATGCACCGATTGCGCACATGGTCTGGTCCGGTAACGGCGGCCTGCTGTGGGACTGGGGCGTGCTGGACTTCGCCGGTGGCACCGTGGTGCACATCAACGCCGGTGTGGCCGGTTTGATTGCCTGCCTGGTGCTGGGCAAGCGTAAAGGCTTCCCGA
Organism: Pseudomonas sp. MIL9; assembly: GCF_016887925.1. Taxonomy (NCBI): domain Bacteria; kingdom Pseudomonadati; phylum Pseudomonadota; class Gammaproteobacteria; order Pseudomonadales; family Pseudomonadaceae; genus Pseudomonas; species Pseudomonas sp. MIL9. The sequence goes on from NZ_JAFEHE010000009.1 coordinate 17,915, forward strand.
CTACCCCAATGGCGCCGCACAACCTTGGCTATACCCTGGTGGGTGCGGCGATGCTGTGGGTCGGCTGGTTCGGTTTCAACGCCGGTTCCGCTGCGGCGGCCAACGGCACTGCCGGCATGGCGATGCTGGTGACCCAGATCGCAACCGCCGCTGCTGCATTGGGCTGGATGTTCGCCGAGTGGATCACCCACGGCAAACCAAGCGCACTGGGCATCGCTTCGGGTGTGGTTGCAGGCCTGGTGGCCATTACTCCGGCGGCCGGCACCGTAGGCCCTATGGGCGCTCTGGTGATCGGCCTGGCAGCAGGCGTGGTGTGCTTCTTCTGCGCCACGACCCTGAAACGCAAACTCGGCTATGACGATTCCCTGGACGCCTTCGGCGTGCACGGTATCGGCGGTATCCTCGGTGCAATCCTGACCGGTGTTTTCGCTGCACCGTCCCTGGGTGGCTTCGGTACCGTCACCGACATCGCCGCACAAGTCTGGATTCAATGCAAAGGCGTGGGCTTCACGGTGATCTACACCGCGATCGTCACCTTCATCATTCTCAAGGTGCTGGATGCCGTCATGGGTCTGCGTGTCACCGAGGAAGAAGAAGCCGTCGGTATCGATCTGGCGCTTCACAACGAACGCGGCTACAACTTGTAAGCACGCGCATGAGAAAACTTGCCCGGCTTGCCGGGCATTTTTTTGTCCGGATTTTGTCGTTAAGGGAAGCGCTGAAAGGTTTTTTCTGACAGCTTTTGCACTGTTTGCGACGCGGGTTTTTGTGCCGCCGATTGCTTACAGGATTGAAGGAATATTAGGGCCTTTGTTTTTTCCCAGAGCGCGCTAGAATGCGCCCCGAACGTGCGGAGAACTGTATGTGGCAACAGACTCTGATTACTCTGCGGGCGAGGCCCCGGGGCTTTCATCTGGTAACGGACGAGTTACTCGCCGGCTTGCCTGAACTCAGGGCGTGTCGGGTTGGTCTGCTGCATTTGTGGCTACAGCATACCTCGGCGTCGTTGACCATCAACGAGAACGCCGATCCGGCGGTACGTCGCGACTTCGAACGGTTTTTCAATCGTCTGATCCCACAAGGAGCAGACGGCTATGAGCATAACGACGAAGGCCTGGACGACCTCCCGGCGCACTTCAAGGCCAGTGTGCTTGGCTGTCAGCTCAGTCTGCCGATATCGGCAGGCCGATTGGCGTTAGGGACCTGGCAAGGCGTTTATCTGGGCGAGCACCGTGATCACGGCGGTGCTCGTAAAGTCCTCGCCACCGTGCACGGTGAAGGGGCATAACCGCTGGTCAGCAGCGGCTGTTGATTTTTTTCCGGCAGCCTTCGACAGAGGGCAAAGCTGGGCTATAACTAATCTGCTTTTCGCAAGTCATGAGGTAGAACATGAGCGACGATGATCTGGAAAACGACGACCTCGAAGTAGGCGACGACGACGAAACCGAAGAAGGTCTGGAAGCGGCGGCGGAAGATGTCGCTGAAGATGACGGCGGTGATGCGCCGGTTCCGACCGCCAAAGGCAAAGCCAAGGCAGCGGTATCGGTCGATGAGCTGCCAAGTGTCGAAGCCAAGAACAAGGAACGCGACGCCCTGGCCAAGGCCATGGAAGAGTTCCTGGCTCGTGGCGGCAAGGTTCAGGAAGTGGAGGCCAATGTGGTCGCCGATCCTCCCAAGAAGCCTGATAACAAGTACGGCAGCCGGCCTATCTAAGCCTGTTTCCTTGCTTGCTGAAAAAGCCCGCCGTCGCTGCGGGCTTTTTCATGCCTGAAACAAAAAGATGAAAACGGTGGTGATCCCTCTGGGAGCGAGCTTGCTCGCGATGGCGGAGTGTCAGGCAACCTTTATTTTGAATGTTGCGCCCTCATCGCAAGCAAGCTCGCACAGGTTTCCTTGTCAGTTCGAGGCCTTGGTCCAGCTCGCCAGCAACGCCGGCAACTCGGTCAGGCTGCGAATCTCGGCATCCGGCAACCGGTCCGCTTCCCAGCCCTTGCCGGCCGGGTTGAACCAGATCGCCCGCAGCCCCGCTTGCTGGGCGCCGGCAATGTCGTCGCCCGGGTGGTCACCGATGTGCACCGCCGTCTCGGCAGTGGCGCCACCACGCTGCAGCGCCTCATGGAACAATCGAGAGTCAGGTTTGGCGATGCCGATGTCTTCGGCGCATAACGCGAACTTGAAATAATCCGCCAGCCCCAGGCGCCGCACATCGGCATTGCCGTTGGTCACTACGCCGAGGGTGTAATGGTTGGCCAGCACTTCCAGGGTCGGTTGTACCTCAGGGAAGATTTCCAGCTGATGCCGGGCATGCAGAAACACTTCGAAACTCTGATCGGCCAGGTCGGACGCTTCCGTATGGGCGTAACCGGCTTCTTCCAGCGCCTGGAACAGCACCCGGCGGCGCAGGGCGCTGATGCGGTGCTTGAGGTTAGGCTCGATGCTCAGGATGCGTTCGCGAATGGCCCACAAGTGTTCCACCGGCACCGCGCCCAGATTCGGTGCGTGTTCAGCCAGCCATTCACGCAATATGGCTTCGGCGCTGACGATCACCGGCGCGGTGTCCCACAGGGTGTCGTCGAGGTCGAAGGTGATCAGTTGGAGAGTCATGAATCATCGCCTTTAATGCGTTTGGCCCGTGGATGAGCACTGTCATAGACCGTGGCCAGGTGCTGGAAGTCCAGGTGGGTATAGATCTGCGTGGTCTTGATGTCCGAATGGCCGAGCAGTTCCTGCACCGCCCGCAGGTCCTGGGAGGACTCCAGCAAGTGGCTGGCGAAGGAGTGGCGCAACATGTGCGGGTGCAGGTTTTGCCCGAGTTCCCGTTCGCCAGCGGCTTTTACCCGCAGCTGAATCGCCCGTGGGCCCAGTCGCCGGCCTTGCTGGCTGACAAACACCGCGTCGTCCGTTGGATTGGCCAATGCCCGCAATGGCAACCAGAGCTCCAATGCCTCGCGCGCCTTTTTGCCCACCGGCAGCAGACGGGTTTTGCTGCCCTTGCCGAGCACCTGGATCATGCCATCCGCCAAATCAAGCTGATCAAGATTCAGTCCGGTCAGCTCCGACAGGCGCAGCCCGGAAGAGTAGAACAGCTCAAGTATCGCCTGATCGCGGCGTGCCAGAAAATCATCCTCCACACCGCCTTCAAGCAATTGCAGCGCGCGGTCAGTGTCGAGGGTTTTCGGCAGGCGGCGTTCGCCCCTGGGTGGCGCCAGGCCGTTGGCCGGGTCGTGGTCGCACAGGCCTTCGCGGTTCAGGTAGTGATAGAGCCCGCGCACCGCCGACAAGAGTCGCGCCAGGCTGCGGGAGGACTGGCCCTGGGCATGCAGGCGAGCGATCAGGCTACGCAGACGCTGGATGTCCAGCGCCGCCCAGCTGCCGATGTTCTGTTTGACGCACCAGCCCAGCACCTTGTCGAGGTCGCGACGATAGGCCGAAAGCGTGTGCGGCGACACCTGTCGCTCACTGCGCAGGTGTTCGCAGTAAGCGTCCAGTTGCCGTTCCATGTTCAGCGTACCGAGCGCAGGGAGTTGTTGACCCGTGGCAGCACGCGGCCCATGACTTCGGCGATGTAGCTCAGGAACAGGGTGCCCACCGAGCTTTTGTAATGCTGCGGATCACGGCTGGCGATGGCCAGGATGCCGTGGATACCCTGATGGCTGATGGCTACGACGGCGGTGGAACCGATCTGCTTGCGCTGCTCTTCGCCGAACAGAAAGTCCAGCTCGTGCTCGCGCAGGCTGCCGCTGACGCTTTTGTCTTCCTGCAACAAGCCGCCAATGGCCACTTGTGCCTCGGCATGAGTCACCCAGCGGCCGACCGGCATGGCGTTGTCGCCGAGCAGGATGAGGCTGACAAAAGGCACCTGGAAGTCCTGGCGCAGGCTGTCTTCGACGGACATCACCACGTCTTCCAGGCTGGCGGCATCCATCAGTGCAAGGATCAGGCGGCGGGTCTTGTCGAACAACCGGTCGTTGTCGCGGGCCACGTCCATCAAGTGCGAGAGACGGTGCCGCAACTCGATGTTGCGGTCACGCAGGATGGTCATCTGGCGCTCGACCAGCGACACGGTATCGCCGCGCCGGTGGGGAATGCGCAAGGCCGGCAGCAGTTCTTCATGCTGGACGAAGAAGTCCGGATGAGCCTCCAGGTACGCGGCAATTGCCGCCGCCTCCAGGCTCTCGGACGGGGATTCGTCGGACTGTCGGGCGGGTACCTGAGGCTTATCGGTCATGGCTTTGGCTCACTCAAAGACGCACTTGTCCTTCATATACACGGACTGCCGGGCCGGTCATCAAGACCGGGTGGCCAGGGCCTGCCCATTCAATGGACAGGCGCCCGCCAGGCAGGTCGATCAATAGCGGCGAATCCATCCACCCCTGGCTGATCGCGGCCACTGCGGCGGCACAGGCGCCGGTGCCGCAGGCCTGGGTTTCCCCGGCGCCACGCTCCCAGACGCGCAGCTGCGCGCGGCCCCGGTCGATGACCTGGAGAAAACCGACATTGACCCGTGCCGGGAAGCGCGGGTGATGTTCGATTTTCGGCCCCAGTTCATGGACCGGTGCGTTGTTGATATCGCTGACCCGCAGAACCGCATGGGGATTGCCCATGGACACGGCGGCCAGTTCTACCGGTGTGCCATCGACGTCGACCTGATAGCTCAGGGCCTGCTCGGGTGCCTGGAACGGGATGTCGGCCGGTACCAGGCGCGGGGCGCCCATGTTCACGCCAATCTGCCCGTCGCTGCGCACGTCCAGCTCGATGATGCCACTTTTGGTTTCGACACGGATCTGCCGTTTTGCGGTCAGGCGCTTGTCGAGCACGAAGCGGGCGAAACAGCGCGCACCATTGCCGCACTGTTCCACTTCAGAGCCGTCGGAGTTGAAGATCCGATAACGGAAATCCACGTCCGGGTTGCTGGGCGCTTCAACGATCAGCAGCTGGTCGAAACCGATACCGGTGTGTCGGTCACCCCAAAGCTTGGCGTGCTTGGGCAGAATATGCGCGTGCTGGCTGACCAGGTCGAGGACCATGAAGTCGTTGCCCAGGCCGTGCATTTTGGTAAAACGCAGCAGCATGGTTTTACTCCGGCAGCAGGCTTTCGCCAGCAAACAACTCGGCTACCGTTTCACGGCGACGCACTTCAAACGCCTGATCACCGTCCACCAACACTTCAGCGGCACGGCCACGGGTGTTGTAGTTGGAGCTCATGACAAACCCGTAGGCGCCAGCCGAATGCACGGCCAGCAGATCGCCTTCTTCCAGGGCCAATTCACGATCCTTGGCCAGGAAGTCGCCGGTCTCGCAGATCGGGCCGACGATGTCGTAGGCGCGACCGGCCGTGTTGCGCGGGCGCACGGCCGTGACGTCCATCCAGGCCTGGTACAGCGCCGGGCGGATCAGGTCGTTCATGGCCGCGTCGACGATGGCGAAATCCTTGTGTTCGGTGTGCTTGAGGTACTCGACCTGCGTCAGCAGCACGCCGGCATTGGCCACGATGAAGCGGCCCGGTTCGAACACCAGCGCCAGGTCGCGACCGTCAAGACGTTCGCGCACGGCCTTGATGTAGTCGGCAGCCAATGGCGGCTCTTCATCGCGATAACGCACGCCCAGGCCGCCACCGAGATCGATGTGGCGCAGGTAAATGCCGCAATCGCCGAGGCGGTCGACCAGGCCCAGCAGGCGATCGAGGGCGTCGATGAAGGGCGGCAGGGTGGTCAGTTGCGAGCCGATATGGCAGTCGACGCCGACCACTTCCAGGTTCGGCAGCTGCGCGGCGCGCACGTACACGTCTTCGGCATCGGCAATGGCGATGCCGAACTTGTTTTCTTTGAGACCGGTGGAAATGTACGGGTGAGTCCCGGCATCGACATCCGGATTCACGCGCAGCGAGATCGGCGCACGAACACCCAGTTCGGCGGCCACCACTTGCAGGCGTTCCAGCTCGTCGGTGGACTCGACGTTGAAGCAGTGCACGCCGACTTCCAGGGCGCGACGCATGTCGTCACGGGTCTTGCCGACACCGGAGAACACGATCTTGTCGGCGCTGCCGCCGGCGGCCAGTACGCGTTCCAGCTCGCCACGGGAAACGATGTCGAAACCGGCGCCCAGACGCGCCAGGACATTCAGTACACCCAGGTTGGAGTTGGCCTTGACCGCGAAGCAGACCAGGTGCGGCATGCCCGCCAGCGCATCGGCGAAAGCCAGGTACTGGGCTTCGATGTGGGCGCGGGAGTAAACGTAAGTCGGTGTACCAAAGCGCTCGGCGATAGCAGACAGGGCAACACCTTCCGCGAACAGTTCACCGTCACGGTAGTTAAAAGCGTCCATGAGGTTCCCTTATTGGTAGACGTCGTGCTTGTGCGCCTTGGAGGCAGGCTTTTGCGAGGACTGGGCCTGTGCCGCAGGGTCCTGGTCTTCGTCGGGCAGGTACAGCGGGCCTTTTTGACCGCAGGCCGACACAAGGCAGGCAACCGCGAGGAGCGCAGCAAGGGAAGAGATCAGGCGCTTCATGGCGAAATCCTTGAAAATGCATTAATTGCGCCGGAGTATACCGGCCGCCCGGCGGCTTGCCTATGCGACGGGGCTCCCGTCCGGCGGGCCTCGGCTCGATGCCGGTCGGTATCATGCAATCCTTGTGGGAGCGAGCTTGCTCGCGATAGCGGTGTTTCTGTTGACCATAATGTGGCAGCGTCATCGCGAGCAGGCTCGCTCTCACAGATTGGGGTTGCTGGGCGTTATCCTTTGCAATCGGGAGGCCTCGGTCGTATCTTGCGGCGCTTGAGCCTGATCAGACACTTTTTGAGGTTGCCGTAATGAGTTTGTCCGAAGCGCGTTTCCATGACCTGGTCGATGCCACCCAACAGACGTTGGAGGACATCTTTGACGACAGCGACCTGGATATCGATCTGGAAAGCTCGGCCGGTGTGCTCACCGTCAAGTTCGAAAACGGAACTCAGTTGATCTTCAGTCGACAAGAGCCGTTGCGGCAGTTGTGGCTCGCGGCGGTGTCCGGTGGTTTCCACTTCGATTACGACGAAGAGAGCGATCGCTGGATGTGCGACAAGAGTGAAGAACAACTGGGCGAGATGCTCGAGCGCATCGTCAAGGCCCAGGCTGATGTCGAACTCGATTTCGAAGGTCTGTAACAACGTGACACAGTCTGCGCCGGTACGTCCGCCCAAGCCGCTCTACAGCAATATCAGCCCGGCGGTGCCATCGCCGTGCAGTGGCGTGTGCCGGCTGGATGAGCAAAAAGTCTGCCTCGGCTGTTTCCGCCACGTCGAAGACATCCGCGAATGGCGCTCGGCGGATGACGAGCGGCGCCGGGTGATTTGCGAACAGGCTCTGAAACGCCGGTCTCTGTAGGCGCTGGCCTGACAGCGATGGCGGTCGTCCCCCTTCAGATCTTATCGCCGGCAAGCCGGCGCCTGCAGGGTTGCGTGCTGTCCGGTTCTGGCTTGTATATTTTTTGAGCTGTGTTAGTGTCCGGGTACGCCTCAACTCATCGAGGCTTGTGAAAACCCCGCCTTTTTCTGGCGGGGTTTTGCTTTTTTCGTGCAGAAGAAAGGAGTCTGCCCTGATCATGACCGCACCTTCCATCACCCTTACCCGTCTGGACGTACAGCGTCTGGAGCGTCTGATCGACAGCCTGGATGACACGCTGCCGGGCGTTATCGCGCTGCAAACCGAACTGGATCGCGCCGATACATTGGTCAGCCACGAAGAAGTGCCGGCCGATGTCGTGACCATGAATTCCCGCGTGCACTGCCGTGAAGAGAGCAGTGGCAAGGATTATCACCTGACCCTGGTTTATCCGAAGGATGCCAACGCCGACGAAGGCCGGATTTCGATCCTGGCGCCAGTGGGCAGTGCGCTGCTCGGCCTGAAGGTTGGTCAGCACATCGACTGGCCGGCGCCGGGTGGCAAGACCCTGAAACTGACCCTGCTGGAAGTCGAATCGCAGCCAGCCAATGGCGGCGCCTTCCCCGAGTGAAACCTGTCAGGCCTGTTCGAGCGCCTCGTTCAGTGCGTGCTCCAGGTCGGCCTTGTAACGCAGATACAAATTGCTTGAACTCTGCCCATCACCGAGCAGGCCTGTCAGGTCAAGGTCGGTGATGTAGCAGCGATAGCGCTCGGTTTCGCGGCGCTGTTCGATGATTTCCCGGGCGACCACGCTGAACAGTTGGTCGCCATGCTCCAGTTCTGAAAACTCCCGCTGATTGCAATACAACGTGACCTGTACCTTGCCCGGTACCGCTTTGCCGACGATCGCCTGTACGTCATAGAACGGTTTGTTGGCGGCGGTTTGCGGTGCCGGTCGGGGTTCGACCCTGCGCGCCCGCCCCGCACTGGAAGGCAGCAGCCGGTAATACAGAGTGTCCAGGCTCGGGGGGTGGGCCGCGTCCATTGGCAGCAAGGTGTCGCGCCGGTACAGGATCGACTGGAGGAACCGTTGCAGCGGCATCAGCAGGCTTTGCTCGTCGTGCCACGGCAAGCGCTGATGCCACAAGGCATTGAATTCATCGAGTACGTACAGATCGGCCTGGTCTTCGTTGATCCGGTAGAACACCTGGATGCAGTCGGGCTGCCCCATGGGCAAGAGCAGCGCCAGGTTGTGGTCTTCCAGGGCCTTGTGATCGAGGTGCAGCGGGCTGTAGCTGGCCAGGTCTTCGCTCAGGTAATCGAACAGCGCAGGCAATGAGGCCAGGGTGACGTGATTGACTTGGCCGGGTATCAGCTCAAGTACGTGGTAATGCTGCTGGACCTGAATCACGTAGCGGTAATTGAGGTTGCTCAGCAGCAGGTTCTGCGCCGTGTCGAGGATCTCTTCGACGCGCTGGGCGATGAATTGCGCGCGGTTGTGGCAGAAGCACTGCACTCGCAATCGGGGCTGCAGCGGTCCGTTGGGCAGATTGTTGAGGTAGTCGCGCAGGCAGTCGAGCAGGGCGTGAGGGCCGTCGAAGCGACTGACCAGGACTTCGTTCCAGCTATTGAGCGTGACTTGATCCAGGGTCAGCACCAGATTTTCCCTGACGCCGGCATAGCTCAGGGAGTCGGTGCGCTCGGTGGTCATCAGGATGTTCAGGTCGCGATGGTGCTTGAGCGGGTCGACGCCGACGTTCACCAGGATCAGCACCTCGCTGGGCACGCTGGCGCGCAGCAACGGTTCTTCGGCGACGGTCTGTAGCGGCAGGCGAATGCTCTGTTGCAGGCTGCCCAGCAGGTTGAACAGTTCGAACTCGCTCAGGTCGCTGCTTCCGGGATGCAGGGCCAGACGGGTGCTGCTGTCGATCACGCCGTTGCGGTGGCACCAGGTCAGCAGTTCAAGTAATTGACGGCTGCGCTTGATCGGGGCGAAGTGTTCCCACTCAAGGGCGGCCAGGCTGCCGTTATACAAACCCCACTGGCTTGGCTCCGACCCCTTTTTGCTCGATGCGTATACCAGCGTCAGGGTGTCTTCAGCCAGGTCAGGAGCGATGCCCGGGTTGATGAATTCGACCTTGCCTGCCTTGCGCTCGAAGGCGGCATACAGACGTCGGCCCAGCACGCTGAGGTCGCGTTTGTTGATCAGGCTGGCGGTTTGGTCGTTGCGGGCAAATTGGGTCAGGAAGCGGTAGCTGTAGTTCAGCTCGTTGACCAGTGCCCGGCGCTCCGAGCCGACCTGGCGGACTTTCCACTGACTGCGGCTATCGAGCAGCGCCAATTGCCGTGGGTCCCATTGCCATTCGTGGGCCAACCGTTCCAGCAGCGAACGTTGCCAGTTCTGGGTTCGACCGCTGCTGCCGGTGAGTTTGCGATTGACCTTCAGGTACAGCGCGCGACGCACCACTTCCAGGCGCTCGGGTTCGTTGCGGGCGATGAGGTATTCCTCGATGCGCCGATAAACCACGACGTACGGGTCCAGCTCATCGAGGTCGAGCCGATTGGCGAATACGGCCTGCTTGAAGCGCAGGCTCAGGCACTGGACCCTGGGGTGTTCGCTGGCGTAAACCTCGGTCAGCAGCAGCTTGAGCACCGATTTGTAGGGCGACTCGATGCCCTTGAACAGTTGCCAGAGTCCGGCACCGATAAATTCGCCGGGCGGAATATAGGCCAGGTGCCCCAGGTCGAGGGTTTCGTCGGCACGGATGAAGCGTTTGGAAATCAGCGTATGGGTATAGCGGTCGTAACTCGCCTCTTCATAGACCGGTACCAGCCACCAGATCGGTGTGCGTCCGGCCAGCCAGATCGCGGTGCGGTAAAACTCGTCCAGCAGCAAATAGTGTTGGGTGGTGCCACAGTCTTCCGAGCTCAATTGGCTATCGCGCTCGCCGCGCACGAAGCGAGCCGGGTCGATCAGGAAAAAGTGCGCTTCGGCGCCCTGGCTGTCGGCCCAGGCTTCGAGCAATTGGCATTTCTTGCGCAGCTCGGCGAGTTCCTGCTCGTTCAAATCCGGACTGTGGCAGACCCACACGTCCATATCGCTCTGATCGGCCTGGGCCAGCGTGCCGAGGCTGCCCATCAGGAACAGGCCGTGAATCGGGCGCGGCGGATTGCTACCGTGGCGCGGCTTATAGGAAAACGAGCGGGTCAGGCGTTGAGCTTCGGCCAGGGCATTGGCATCCGGCTCGAAATTCGACAGCCCGGCCGGTGTGCTGCCGGAAACGTAACCGGGCAACAGCGGATGATTGACGTGAAAAAACAGCGGAAGAAGGTTGAGCACCCCTTGCTGGCGGGTCGACAACCCCTCCATGGCGCGAGCCATGCGGCCCTCATTGAGCTTCAGAAACCGCGCGCGCAGTTGGCTGAGAACCTTGCGGTCGATTCCCTCGTCCAGATCGGGGCGGATTTCATGGGTGCGGGTCATGTCAGCTCAAACCGGCTCACAGGGCTCGGATGTGGGGCTCTTCGGATGAGGGGCAGTTTAGCGCCTCGGCCCCAGGGCGTTTAAGCTGATTTTGTATTTCTGGCGTCAGATTTTTATCGCGTGGCGACTGCCGAAAAAGAGTTTGCCCGCGGAAATCCCGTGGTGGAGGTTTCCGTGGGCGATACGGTGCAATTCAGGCTGTTTCCCGGACGCGCAGGATGGTCAGAACGGTTTGTATGTTTTGCGCGGCATCACGACCCAGGCTGGTCAGGTAACCGCCATCGGGTTGGTCGATCAGTTCTTTTTCAAACAGGCGTTGGGCAGCGGCAATGGCTTTGGGGGCAGCGGTTTGATGAATTTTCAAACCTTCCTGGGAACTGTCCAGGTTGAAGAGTGCAAGGATTTCCAGTTCGGCAACCAGCTCAGGGGTAAGCGACATAAGGACTCCAGACTTTCTAGGAATTAGACGACAGCGCCCCTAAGGTGATCCCACTCGTGCGGCATGTCCAGCCCTCGCGACAGGGTTTTTTCATGATGGTGAGCATTCCCCGTTTTCGGGACCTGCAGGGGCGAGCTACTCCGGGCGGCGTTCCGACGATGGTCGTCAACGATGACGCTGGAAACCTGACGCGCCGCGGTGCCCTCGGGTTTTTCGCGAACGGGCTCGCTCCTGCAGGGGGAAGGGGTTATTTCTTTTCCGGGGGCAACTCGGGCAGCGCACGCAGTGCCGCTTCGTACCATTCGGTGTCGAACGCGCGGTCTTCTTCGAGGATTGCGTCGATTTCCACGGCCAAAACATGAGCCATCAGATTGAGAATTTCTTCCTTCTCGTAACCCACCAGCGTCAGCTTGTTGAAGGTCGCCTTGGCTGCCGGCGGATTTTCGCTTTCGATCTGGTTTTCGATGGCTTCGATCAGGGTGTTTTCGGTGAACTCTTCTTCGTCGCTATCGATGTCTGTTGGCTCGCTCATGGCAGGCTCCTCAAGTTAAGGCGGCCAGTTTACCCGCATTCAGCCGCGTGATGCTGCTGGCAAGAAAGCCTCGAGCAATCTATAAACAGGCACTGCCCACCCCGCACGGCCTGGAGGCTCTGTGATGATCAAGCTTTATGGATTTTCAGTCAGCAACTACTACAACATGGTCAAACTGGCGCTGCTGGAAAAAGGCCTGCCCTTCGAGGAGGTGCCGTTCTACGGCGGCACCAGCCCCGAGGCGCTGGCCATCAGCCCGCGCGGCAAGGTGCCGGTGTTGCAGGTCGAGCAGGGCTTCATCAACGAAACCAGCGTGATTCTCGAGTACATCGAGCAGACCCAGCAAGGCCGGCCCCTGCTGCCGAGCGGTCCATTCGAGCGCGCGCAAGTGTTGGCGCTGGCCAGGGAAATCGAGTTGTACATCGAACTGCCGGCGCGTGCCTGTTTCGCCGAAGCGTTTTTCGGCATGACCGTGCCCGACGCGATCAAGGAAAAGACCAAAGCCGAGTTGCTGCTGGGAATGGCGGCCCTGGGCCGGCACGGCAAATTCGCCCCTTATGTAGCGGGCGACAGCTTGAGCGTGGCGGATTTGTATTTCCTGTACAGCGTACCGCTGGCGTGTGGCGTGGCGTACAAACTGTTCGGGATTGATCTGTTGGCTGAAGTGCCGCAGGCCAAGGCGCTGCTGGAGCGTCTGGAGCAGAATCCGAATGTGCAGCGGATCGCGGCGGACAAGGACGCGGCGATGCCAGCGTTTATGGCGATGGTCGCGTCCAGGAAGTAGTTTTGTAGCGCTCTTACGATCGCATCGCGAGCAGGCTCGCTCCCACAGGAGGTATGCGGCAGACACAAATTTTGTGTCTCCCGCCGATCAATGTGGGAGCGAGCCTGCTCGCGATGCTTTTGGCGATTTAGCGGCTGGCGAGCAACGCCTGGCCGCGAACCACGGCTGCCTTCACTTGCGCCGGCGCTGTGCCGCCGATGTGATTACGGGCGTTGACCGAGCCTTCCAGGGTCAGTACGGCGAATACGTCCTGATCGATCTGGTCGCTGAACTTGCGCAGTTCTTCCAGGCTCATTTCCGCCAGGTCCTTGCCGCTGTCCACGCCGTATTTCACCGCATGGCCAACGATTTCATGGCAATCACGGAACGGCAGGCCACGGCGTACCAGGTAGTCGGCCAGGTCGGTGGCGGTGGAGAAACCACGCAATGCCGCTTCGCGCATTATCGCGTGCTTGGGTTTGATCGCCGGAATCATGTCGGCGAACGCCCGCAGCGAGTCGCGCAGGGTGTCGGCGGCGTCGAACAGCGGTTCCTTGTCTTCCTGGTTGTCCTTGTTGTAGGCCAGGGGCTGGCCCTTCATCAAGGTCAGCAGGCCCATCAATGCACCGAAGACACGGCCGCTCTTGCCGCGCACCAGTTCCGGCACGTCCGGATTTTTCTTTTGCGGCATGATCGAACTGCCGGTGCAGAAACGGTCTGGCAGATCGATGAACTGGAATTGCGCACTGGTCCACAGCACCAGCTCTTCGGAGAAGCGCGACAGGTGCATCATCGCGATGCTGGCGGCCGAGCAGAATTCGATAGCGAAGTCACGATCGGACACGTTGTCCAGCGAGTTGCCGCCCACCGCGTCGAAACCCAGCAATTGGGCAGTGTATTCACGGTCGATCGGGTAGGTGGTGCCGGCCAGCGCGGCGCTGCCCAACGGCATGCGATTGGTACGCTTGCGGCAGTCGACCAGGCGCTCGTAGTCGCGGCTGAGCATTTCGAACCAGGCCAGCATGTGGTGCCCGAAGGTGACGGGCTGTGCGGTCTGCAGGTGGGTGAAGCCGGGCATGATGCTGCCCGCTTCGCGCTCGGCCTGTTCCAGCAAGCCTTTTTGCAGGCGGGTGATTTCGCCCAGAATCAGGTCGATTTCGTCACGCAGCCACAGGCGGATGTCGGTGGCAACCTGATCGTTACGGCTGCGTCCGGTGTGCAGCTTTTTGCCGGTCACGCCGATGCGGTCGGTCAGGCGCGCCTCGATGTTCATGTGCACGTCTTCGAGGTCGATGCGCCAGTCGAACTGGCCGGCCTCGATTTCACCCTGGATGGTCTTCAATCCATCGATGATGCTGTCGCGCTCGGCATCGGTGAGCACGCCGACCTTGGCCAGCATGGTGGCGTGGGCGATCGAGCCCATGATGTCGTGGCGATACAGGCGCTGGTCGAAGGTGACGGAGGCGGTGAAGCGGGCGACGAAGGCGTCGACGGGTTCACTGAAGCGGCCGCCCCAGGACTGATTGGTCTTGTCAGTGCTCATGAATTCGCTCGTATCGGCTGAAGAAAGATGGCGTTGAAAGCTGGCGCGGATAATAACAGGGTTGCCATTGCTGTCGCTGACACTGGTCGCCTGGTTTTTTCATGGCCCGCGCGCGTCCGGGGCAAGTCTTGTGCAATTCGCTCAACGATATTTTTCATTTGAGCTCTATCGTCTCGGCAACCGTCTACAGTTGGACAGTAGGGTTGGTGCACTTCTCGGTGCGCAAGTGGACTATATGAAGAGGGGGTGTTCAGATTGCGTATCAGCAAACCCTGTGGCGCTGTGTCGCCAATGCGAGCCTGGGCCGCCAATTGCCCGGCGGATGAAAATTTAGCCGTCGGTCTCGCGGCACTTTTTGACGCTCGCGCTAGTCTTAGCGTGGATCGCGGTGACGGACGTCACTTACCCTGTCTACGCTATCCTTGTGCGAGACTCACGCAGGAATCCAGCGCAATATGAATGTCCTGATCGTTGATGACGACCCCCTAGCCCGCGAGCGCCTGAGCCGAATGGTTGGCGAACTCGAGGGATACAGTGTCCTGGAGCCCAGCGCCACGAACGGCGAAGAGGCGTTGGCACTGATCGACAGCCACAAGCCGGATATCGTGCTGCTCGATATCCGCATGCCAGGCCTTGATGGCCTGCAAGTGGCCGCGCGATTGTGCGAACGCGAAACCCCGCCCGCCGTGGTGTTTTGCACAGGGCCCGATGAATTTGCCGTGGAAGCCTTACAGGCCAGCGCCGTAGGCTATCTGGTGAAACCTGTGCGAACCGAACATCTACATGACGCCTTAAAGAAAGCCGAGCGACCCAATCGTGTTCAACTCGCGGCCCTGACCCGCCCGGCCGCCGAAAGTGGCAATGGTCCACGCAGCCACATCAGCGCCCGAACCCGTAAAGGGATCGAGCTGATCCCGCTGAATCAGGTGGTCTACTTCATTGCCGATCACAAATACGTGACCTTGCGCCACGAGAGCGGCGAAGTGCTGCTGGATGAGCCGCTCAAGGCCCTCGAGGACGAGTTCGGTGACCGCTTTGTGCGGATCCACCGTAACGCACTGGTCGCTCGCGATCGCATCGAACGGTTGCAACGAACGCCACTCGGGCATTTTCAGCTGTTCCTCAAAGGCCTGAACGGTGACGCCTTGATCGTCAGTCGGCGCCACGTGGCGGGCGTGCGGAAGATGATGCAACAGCTTTGATTCGCTGGTCGCAGGCGAATTTCCACACCCGATTGCCGGACATCCGGGGCCAGGGAGGCCGAGTAGTTTCTGATACAAGTCAAAGTGGATTTGGCTGAGCTGTTATTATCCGCCGTATCTTTTCAGTACGGATTGATCCATGTCCTCTCGCCAGATCCGCATCGCCACCCGCAAAAGTGCTCTCGCCCTGTGGCAGGCCGAATATGTCAAAGCCCGTCTGGAAGAGGCCCATCCCGGTCTGCTCGTGACGTTGGTCCCCATGGTCAGTCGTGGTGACAAGCTGCTTGATTCACCACTGTCGAAAATCGGCGGCAAGGGCCTGTTCGTCAAGGAGCTGGAAACCGCGTTGCTGGAAAACGAAGCCGACATCGCCGTGCATTCCATGAAAGACGTGCCGATGGACTTCCCCGAAGGTCTCGGCCTGTTCTGTATCTGCGAGCGTGAAGACCCGCGCGATGCATTCGTCTCCAATACCTATGCCAGCCTGGACGAGCTGCCTGAAGGCAGTATCGTCGGCACGTCGAGCCTGCGCCGTCAGGCCCAATTGCTGACCCGTCGACCTGATCTGGAAATCCGCTTCCTGCGCGGCAACGTCAACACTCGCCTGGCCAAGCTTGATGCCGGTGAATACGACGCCATCATCCTTGCATCCGCCGGGTTGATTCGCTTGGGCTTTGAAGATCGCATCACGTCGGCCATCAGTGTCGACGACAGCCTGCCTGCTGGTGGACAGGGCGCCGTGGGCATCGAGTGCCGCAGTGCAGACAGTGAAATTCACGCATTGCTGGCGCCGCTGCATCACCAGGACACCGCCACCCGCGTCACCGCCGAACGCTCCCTCAACAAACACCTCAATGGTGGCTGCCAGGTTCCGATTGCCTGCTATGCGGTGCTTGAAGGCGAGCAGATCTGGTTGCGTGGCCTGGTGGGCGATCCGAATGGCGGTCTGCTGCTCAGTGCTGAAGCCCGCGCGCCCCGAGGCGAGGCCGAGGCCCTGGGTGTGCAAGTGGCCGAAGACCTGTTGAGCCAGGGCGCCAACGAGATTCTCAAAGCGGTCTATGGCGAGGCAGGTCACGAGTGACGGGCTGGCGCCTGCTGTTGACGCGTCCGGCGGATGAGTCGGCGGCGCTGAGCAGTCTCCTGGCCGAACAGGGGATTTTCAGCAGCAGCTTGCCGCTTTTGGACATAGCGCCGATTCCTGCCTCTGACACAATGCGCCAGGTGCTCCAGGAACTGGATCGCTACAGCGCTGTGATCGTGGTCAGCAAGCCCGCTGCTCGAATCGGCATCGAGTTGATCGACCGGTTTTGCTCGCCCTTGCCGCGAGTGAAATGGTTCAGCGTCGGCGCGGCGACGGCGCAGATTCTTGCCGATCGTGGCCTGGATGTGAGCTGTCCGGCGCAGGGCGATGACAGTGAAGCCTTGCTTGAACTTGAGGCATTGCGCGAGGCCATCGCCGGGCCTGAACCGCGCGTGCTGATCATGCGCGGGGAGGGTGGTCGCGAGTTACTGGCAGAGCGCCTGCGCGAGCGAGGTGCTAGTGTCGAGTATCTGGAACTGTACCGTCGCGAACTGCCGCACTACCTGCCGGCCGCGTTGCCACGGCAGATCGAAGCGGAACGCCTGAACGGGCTGGTGGTCAGCAGTGGACAGGGTTTTGAGCACCTGCATCAATTGGCTGGCGATGCCTGGCCACGGTTGGCGCGGTTGCCGTTGTTTGTACCAAGCCCCAGGGTTGCCGAGCTGGCACATGCCGCCGGGGCCCTGACAGTTGTGGATTGCTGCGGCGCCAGTGCCGCGGCTTTGCTGACGGCGTTACGGGAGCACCCCGTGCCCGTTCTCTAATGCAAAGGATGGATACGTGAGCGAAACAGCCTTGCCTAAAGATGACGTCCGGCCAGTGCTCGATGCACCGGTTGAAACACCACCACCTGCGGCAGAGCAGCGCCGAGGCAATGGGCTGGCGATTGTCGCGCTGTTGTTGGGCGCTGCCGGTGTCGCGGTGGGTGGTTGGGGAGTCTGGCAGGTGCGTCACCTGCAATCGACTAACCAACAACAGCTGAGTCAGGTGCAGGCGTTGAGTGATGAGGCGCAAAGCCTGAAGCTCAATGAACAGCGCCTGAGCGCGCGCCTGGAACAGATGCCGGGCGCCGATGTGCTGGAGGAGCGCAGTCGCCTGGTGATTCAGCTGCAGGGTGATCAGCAGCGTCTGAACCAGCGTCTGGAAACCGTTCTCGGTGCCAGCCGCAAGGATTGGCGCCTGGCCGAGGCCGAGCACTTGCTGCGTCTGGCCAGTTTGCGATTGTCTGCCTTGCAGGACATCAGCAGCGCCCAGGCCCTGGTGCAGGGCGCCGATGAAATTCTGCGCGAACAAAATGATCCCGGAGCCTTCGCCGCGCGCGAGCAAGTGGCCAAAACCCTGGTGGCCTTGCGCAGCACCGAGCAACCGGATCGCACTGGGTTGTTCCTGCGGTTGGGGGCCTTGCGTGAGCAGGTGATCGGCCTGACCGAACTGGCGCCCGAGTACAAGGATCGCGGCGAATCGTTGCTCGGCCTGACCGCCGATGGCGACGGCGCCAGCCGTTGGGCCCAGTGGTGGGATCAGATTTCGCGCTACATCCGCATCGATTTCAACGCCGATAAAAACGTCCGCCCGTTACTGGCCGGGCAGAGCCTGAGCCAGGTGCGACTGGCCCTGAGCCTGACACTCGAGCAAGCGCAATGGGCCGCGCTCAATGGGCAGGCGGCGGTGTATTCCCAGGCACTGGACGAAGCGCGCGATGTGCTCAAGGGCAATTTCAACCCGGACAATCCGCAGAGCAAAGTGATGCTTGAACAGGTGGCCGAGTTGAGCAAGCAGCCCGTCACCGTGGTCACCCCGGATCTGACTGGCACACTGAGTGCGGTTCAGGCTTATCTGGAACGGCGTAACGTGAATGCCGAAGACTCGGTCAAGCCAATGGCCAAACCTGCCGCGAACACGGCGCAGGAGGCCACGCCATGAAGCGCCTGTATGTGATCGTGTTTCTGGTCATCGCTGCGACGGCGGCGCTAGGCTTGGCGATTGCCGAGCACTCCGGCTACGTGCTGATCGCTTACAAGACGTTCAGATACGAATCGAGCCTCTGGGCAACGCTGGCTTTGGTGGCCGTCCTTTGGCTGCTGTTCTGGGGCATCAAGGCGTTGGTCGAGTTGGTAACGACGTCCAGTGGCGTGGTCAACCCGTGGTCACGGCGCAATCGCAGTCGTCGGGTGCAGGTTGCGATCGAGCATGGTCAACTGGATCTGGCTGAAGGTCGCTGGGCCAGCGCGCAGCGTCATCTGTCCCGGGCGGCGGAAGCCGAGCGCCAGCCGCTGCTGTACTACCTCGGCGCTGCCCGAGCCGCGAACGAACAAGGTCATTACGAGGAAAGCGACAACCTGCTGGAGCGTGCGCTGGAGCGACAGCCCCAGGCCGAGTTGGCAATTGCCTTGAGCCATGCTCAATTGCAGACCGATCGCGGCGACACCGAAGGCGCCCTCGCGACCCTGCAAGCGATGCATGAACGCCACCCTCATAACGTCCAGACCCTGCGCCAGTTGCAGCGCCTGCATCAGCAGCGGGGCGACTGGCCGGCCCTGATTCGCCTGTTACCGGAGTTGCGCAAGGACAAGGTCCTGCCAGCCGCTGAATTGGCCGAACTGGAGCGTCGCGCCTGGGGCAAGAACCTGTCTCTGGCGGCGCATCAGGAAGCAGACGGAACCGTCGGCTTGCAAACGCTCAACCGAGCCTGGCAGCAGTTGAGTTCGGCCCAGCGCCAGGAGCCGCAACTGGTACTCGCCTATGCCGAGCAACTGCGTCAGCTGGGTGCGCAGGTCGAGGCCGAAGAAGTCTTGAGGACTGCGCTCAAGCGCAACTACGACAGTCACCTGGCGCGGCTCTATGGTTTGGTTCGTGGCAGTGATCCGGCGCGTCAGTTGCAACTGGCTGAAGGTTGGCTCAAGGAGCATCCAGCCGACCCGAGTCTGTTGCTGACCCTGGGTCGCCTGTGCCTGCAAAGCAGCCTGTGGGGCAAGGCGCGGGATTATCTGGAAAGCAGTCTGCGCGCGCAGCGCAACCCGGAAGCCTGCGCAGAACTGGCTCGGCTGCTGGCGCAGATGGGTGATACCGAGCGCAGTAATCAGCTGTTCCAGGAAGGTCTGGGCTTGCTGGACGAGCGCTTGTTGGCAGCACCGCTGCCGGTGCCGGCTCACGCTTGACCGTGAGAGAAGGGTCGCCCGAAGGGGCGATCCGATGGCGAAAATTTTGTCGGAATTTTTCTTTCGTGATGCGTCTTCAGCAGAATCCTACAAGGGGCTACACCTGATCCTCTCGCTTCTGTCGGGAATTCCCTACACTTGCGCTGAAGTGTCCCCGCCGGCCTGTCTTGAAAGGCTGTTCCGCTTTCCTCTACCGTAGCTGTCGGTCCTTACTGTTACGGAAAAGCCATGCCTCTGGCCTGCTCACGCTCCCTGTTTTTCCTGGTTTTCATTGCGGGCGCCCTGGTGCTGGGCGTGTCGTACTATCTGGAGTATGCGGTCGGCCTCCAACCTTGTGGCTTGTGCCTGTTGCAACGAGGTTGCCTGGCATTGCTGACAGGTGTCTGTCTGACGGCTTCGGTGCAGGGGCCCGGTCGCTTCGGGACTGTCCTGTATTGGCTGTTCGGTGTGCTTTTCAGCTTGGCCGGAACAGTCTTCGCGTGGCGGCAGGTGTTGCTGCAAAGCGATCCGGCACATCAATTGTCGACTTGCGCGCCCAATCTGAGTGATCTGTTCGCAAACTCGCCCTGGATGTGCGTCGTGCGGCAGATGTTCAAAGGCACCATCGACTGCGCACAAATCTCCTGGACGCTGTTTGATTTGAGCATCCCGGAGTGGAGTCTGTTGTTCTTTATCTCGATGATGACCCTGGGGATTTATCAGCTGTTGCGTCAAGCCTGGGTCGCCTTGCAGCGACCGCTCAGCGGCGAGTCGTCGCACCGGACGCTTGTAGGTGATTAAACACTTGTATGAACTTTATCGCCTGCGTACCTTGAAGCCACAGACGTGCGGGCATAATCTGGCCGGCACGTGTCATTGGAATTATGTTGCTCGATGACGCTCTGCCTGGCCGATTCTTGGTCTTCAAGATTACGACGGGTGTAGGGCAGCATGACCCACAAGGGAAGAGAGATCGCCATGCTCGAAAGTTGTCAGAATGCTCAGGAACGTTGGGGTGGAGTACATCTGCTGATCGATCGTTGGTTGCAGGAACGTCACGAACTGGTTCATGCCTATGACACTCTCGGTGCCAAGCCCGAGGCTCTGGGGGAAAACCGCAAACCTTTGCAGGAATTCTGCGGTGTCCTGGTTGATTACGTGTCCGCCGGGCATTTCGAAATCTACGAACAGTTGACCGGTGAAGCCAAGGCTTTCAATGACAAGCGTGGTCTGGAGTTGGCAGAAACCCTCTACCCGCGCATCGACGTCATCACCGAAAAACTGCTCGCGTTCAATGACCTGTGCGATGCAGGCAAGTGCGTGGCAGAGAAATTCAAGGAGCTGGGTGGTCTGTTGCACGAGCGCTTCGAACTGGAGGATTGCCTGATCGAAGTTCTGCACACCGCTCACAAGGCAGAAGATTCGGTTCAGGCCTGAAGTCACTCTTCGCAATACTGAAAACGGTGCGCCTTGCGCACCGTTTTTCGTTTCCGTGGTTCAGCCAGTGGCGCCGCGCAATTCGACTTCGAACACCAGCGGTGTAAACGGCGCGATCAAGTCGCCGGCACCATCGGCGCCATAGGCTTGCGCCGATGGAATCACCAGGCGCCATTTCGCCCCGACCGGCATTTGCTGCAGTGCACTGCGCCATCCGCTGATCACGCTATCGAGACTGAACCATTGCGGCTGACTGTTCTGGTCGAACACCGTGCCGTCGGGAAGGCGACCGACATACAGCACCTGGACCTTGCCGTTTGGCCCGGCCTTGGCACCCGTACCTGGCGCCAGTTCTGTCAGCAGTATTCCATCCGCCAGTTCACGAACACCGGGCCTGGCTTTTTCCTCGGCGAGAAAGCGCTGTTCTTTTTCCAGCGCCAATTCGCTTTGCGGCTCAGGTGATTGCATGGCGACCCGGGCTTCGTGCTCGTTGAGGATCTGTTCGATCTGCTCGTCTTTCAGCGCCAGTGGCTTGCCTTGATAGGCTTGCTGCAAACCTTCGACGAGCGCCTGAAGTTGAAGATCGGGAACCTCCTGGCGCAGGCGTTCGCCGAGGCTCGCACCCAGGCTGTAAGCGAGGTTGTGAGCGTCATTTTCCGGCGTTTTTTCGGCAGCGTGGGCCGCGGAAAAAATCACGCACAGCGATAAAAAAAAGTAGCGCGACATGGGCACTCTCCAACCTGAGATGCGGGCGATTATGCCAGTGAGAATGCGTTCAACGGTGAACTGCTTTTACACAAGCGCAGAACATTTTCGATTCGTTGCAACGCAACGCTTTGGATACTGTCAAGATGCCCTAGCGGCGGTAGCAGCAGAGGTCTAGTATGAGCCGCACCCACGTCAGCCAGGAGGTAAACCATGTCGGCCACCAAGAAGCCTGTAAATACCCCGTTGCACTTACTTCAACAACTCTCGGGCAGCTTGCTCGAGCACTTAGAAACCGCTTGTTCCGAAGCGCTGGCTGATGCTGAAAAACTGCTCGCCAAGCTGGAAAAGCAGCGCGGAAAAGCGCAGGAAAAATTGCACAAATCCCGCACCAAGTTGCAGGACGCTGCATCGGCCGGCAAGGCCAAGGCGCAAGCCAAAGCCAAGGACGCAGTGAAGGAACTCGAGGAACTGCTGGATGCCCTCAAGGAGCGTCAGTCGGACACTCGCGGCTATATCCTGCAACTCAAGCGCGACGCTCAAGAAAGCCTGAAACTGGCCCAGGGCGTTGGTCGCGTTCAAGAGGCTGTCGGCAAGGCATTGTCCCTGCGCGCAGTCAAGCCTGCTGCGGCCCCTGCGAAGAAAGCCGCTGCCAAACCGGTTGCTGCAAAAGCACCGGCCAAGCCTGCCGCCAAACCAGTTGCCAAGGCACCGGTGAAAGCCGCAGCCAAGCCTGCTGCAAAACCTGCGGCGAAAAAACCTGTCGCGGCCAGCGCTGCGAAACCGGCGGCTAAAACGACGGCTGCGAAACCAGCCGCTGCCAAACCGGTTGCTGCAAAAACAGCCGCTGCCAAACCGGCCGTAGCGAAAACCGCTGCTGCGAAACCAGCGGCCAAACCAGCCGCCAGAACTGCAGCGGCCAAGCCTGCTGCCAAGCCGGCCGCCAAGCCTGTCGCCGCTAAAACCGCGGCCAAGCCAGCGGCTAAACCTGCTGCAAAAACGACGGCTAAACCAGCCGCCAAACCTGCTGTGGCGAAACCTGCCGCTGCTGCCAAGCCAGTCGCAGCCAAGCCTGCTGCAAAACCTGCGGCCAAACCCGCCGCTAAACCCGCCGTGAAAAAACCGGTTGCCGCCAAGCCGGCCACCGCGCCAGTTGCCAAGCCAGCCGTCCCGGCTGCGGCGGCAACATCAGCTCCGGCCGCCACTCCCTCGACAGCCGTGTCTGCTCCAACGCCGGCCGCTGTTCCGAGCGCAGCCACCACCCACCCAACCAGCGCTTCCTAAGTGCCGGATACCGCGACGCGCAGCTGATGCAGCGCGTCTCGGTCCAGGTGAGCGGCGCCTGCCGCTACACCTTCCAGCCAGGCCGAGAGATCGGTCCCTTTCTCTTGCGGCCAACCTTGGGCCGATCGCTCCAGTCGTAGCAACAGATGTCGCTCGGCCTCCAGCTCCAGGGTCTTCACCTGTTCGCGTAGCCCATGCAGGTCGGCGTCCAGCATGGCGATGGTTTTCCATTGCGTGCGCAATGCCCGCAGCGGTTGCACCACATCGTTGTCCCACGGCTCAGCCACACCGCGAAGTTGCTGCAGGCGTTGCTCATTGCAGGCCACTCCCCGCTGTCCCAGCCATGCCGCACACAGCAGCAGGCACACGTTGACGCCCGCCGACTGCAATTGCAGACACGCCTGTTCAACGCCCGGACGGGCATAAGTGGTCAGGGAAAAGCTCCACAGGTCAGAGGACATAGTGCTACTCGCGCCAGTTGCGAGCGAAGCTGGTAGACTCCGCCGCCATTATGATTCGACTTCAGAACCTGACTTTACAGCGTGGCCCGCAACGTCTGCTAGAAGACGCCGAGTTGACGCTGCACGCCGGCCAGAAAGCCGGCCTCATCGGTGCCAACGGCGCCGGCAAATCGAGCCTGTTCGCCTTGCTTCGGGGTGAACTGCACCCGGACTCGGGTGATTGCTTCCTGCCGGCCGACTGGCGTATCGCCCACATGCGCCAGGAAGTCGATACGCTCGAACGCCTGGCGGTCGACTACGTGCTCGATGGCGACCTGCGCCTGCGCCAGGTGCAACGCGACCTCGCCGTAGCCGAAGCGGCCCATGACGGTGCCGCTCAGGCCCGTCTGCACTCGGAACTCGACAGCGCCGACGGTTACACCGCCGATGCCCGTGCCCGCAAGCTGCTGGCGGGCCTTGGGTTCACCAATGACCAGATGGATCGTCAGGTCGGAGATTTCTCCGGTGGCTGGCGGATGCGTCTGAACCTGGCGCAGGCCTTGATGTGCCCATCGGACCTGTTGCTGCTTGATGAACCGACCAACCACTTGGACCTCGACGCCATCATTTGGCTGGAAGAGTGGCTCAAAAGTTATCCCGGCACCTTGATGCTGATCTCCCACGACCGGGATTTCCTCGATGCCGTGGTCGATCACGTGGCTCACGTCGATCAGCGCAAGATCACGCTCTATCGCGGTGGCTACAGCGCCTTCGAACGCGCCCGCGCCGAACGCCTGGCCCAGCAACAACAGGCGTACGAGAAGCAGCAGGCGCAACGTGCGCACATGGAAAGCTACATCGCCCGCTTCAAGGCCCAGGCCACCAAGGCCCGCCAGGCCCAGAGCCGGATCAAGGCATTGGAGCGGATGGAAGAGTTGACCGCGGCCCACGTCGACTCACCGTTCGACTTCGTCTTCCGCGAGTCGCAGAAAATCTCCAGCCCGCTGATCGACCTGTCCGATGCCCGTCTGGGTTACGGCGAGAAAACCGTGCTGGAGAAGGTCAAGCTGCAATTGACCCCCGGCGCGCGGATCGGCCTGCTCGGTCCCAACGGCGCGGGCAAGTCGACCCTGATCAAGAACCTTGCGGGTGAACTCACGCCGCTGGCCGGTCGCTTGACCCGTGGCGAAAACACGGTTGTCGGTTACTTCGCCCAGCATCAGCTTGATTCCCTGGACTCCAAGGCCAGCCCGCTGCTGCACTTGCAGCGCCTGGCGCCGACCGAGCGCGAGCAGACACTGCGAGACTTCCTCGGTGGCTTCGACTTCCGGGGCGCGCGGATCGATGAGCCGGTGCTGAATTTCTCCGGTGGCGAGAAGGCGCGTCTGGCGTTGGCGCTGATCGCCTGGGACCGGCCGAACCTGTTGCTGCTCGACGAACCGACCAACCACCTGGACCTGGAAATGCGCCTGGCGCTGACCATGGCCCTGCAGGAATTCAGTGGCGCGGTGCTGGTGGTCTCCCACGATCGTCATTTGCTCAAAAGCACCACCGACAATTTCTATCTGGTAGCTGATGGCAAGGTCGAAGAATTCGACGGCGACCTGGAGGACTACACCCGCTGGCTGGTGGAGTATCGCCAGCGCAATGCCCCGGTCAGCACCACGCCGGTCAACCCGGACAAGACCGACAAGAAAGCCCAGCGTCAGGCCGCAGCGGCGTTGCGTCAGCAACTGGCGCCGCACAAGCGTGAGGCTGACAAGCTTGAAGCCGAGTTGGGCAAGCTTCACGAGAAACTGGCAAAGATCGATGCCAGCCTCGGCGACAGCGACATCTACGAACCGGCGCGCAAGAACGAATTGCGGGATCTGCTGGCCGAACAGGCCAAGCTGAAGGTGCGTGAGGCGGAGCTGGAAGAAGCCTGGATGGAGGCGTTGGAGCTGTTGGAAAGCATGCAGGCGGAGCTGGAGGCGCTGTCCTGATGGACGCCTTCAAGCTGCCGTTGCCAGCGGTGTGGGTCGAGCCGATCTGGCTCGGCGTGCAAATCCTGCTGATCCTGCTGGCCGGTTACCTCGCCCAGCGCTTCGTTGCCAAGGGCCTGACCCGACTCGGTGAACGCTACCCGTTTCCGCCACAGTTGCTGATGCCCCTGCGCGGAGGCCTGCGTTGGTTGATCATGGGCAGCGCACTGATTTTCGTGCTGGAGCGCCTCGGGGTTTCGGCCACGGTGCTCTGGACGGCGCTGTCGGGTTTTGTCGCGGTCGCTGCAGTCGCGTTTTTTGCCATGTGGAGCGTGCTCTCCAACTTGCTCTGCGCGATTCTGATCTTCACCGTCGGCCCGTTTCGGCTGGGGGATGTGGTCGAGTTGGTGGACACCACCGACAAGCCCGGCGTCAAAGGTCGGGTAGTAGCGATCAATTTGCTTTACACCACTTTGGTCGAAGCCGAAGAGCTCGGAACCGGCAGCGCCATGGTGCAAGTGCCGAACAGTTTGTTCTTTCAGCGCTCGGTTCGACGCTGGCGCGGCAGTGATGCCTTTCCTTCAAGCGGTTTCGAAAAGTAGCCGACACGCCGGCCACGCTGGTCGGCGGTCGTCATGTCCGACAAAAAATCGGTAGTCATCGGCCCAAAGCCGCATTAGCTTAGACGCCTGTCACGAGTCTGAGTCGAGGTGTGCGATGGAGCTTCAAACATGGCTGGCTTTTTTTGCCGTCTGCTGGGTGATCAGTCTTTCTCCGGGGGCTGGCGCCATTGCGTCGATGTCCAGCGGCTTGCAATACGGTTTCTGGCGTGGGTACTGGAATGCGCTTGGCCTGCAATTGGGGCTGGCGCTGCAGATCGCGATTGTCGGCGCCGGTGTGGGCGCGATTCTTACGGCATCGGCGACCGCGTTCTATGCGATCAAATGGTTCGGTGTGGCGTATCTGGTTTATCTCGCGATCAAGCAATGGCGCGCGTTGCCCAGCGACATGAGCGATAACGCCGCCGTGCGCCCGATCGGCAAACCGCTGGTACTGATATTCCGTGGCTTCCTGGTCAACATCAGCAACCCCAAGGCGCTGGTGTTCATGCTGGCGGTGTTGCCACAATTCATCGATCCCCACGCGCCGCTGCTGGCTCAGTACCTGATCATTGGTGTGACCATGATCTGCGTCGATCTGATCGTCATGGCCGGTTACACCGGGTTGGCGTCCAGGGTGCTGCGCCTGTTGCGCACGCCCAAGCAGCAAAAACGCATGAACCGCACCTTTGCCGGGCTGTTTATTGGTGCCGCTGCCTTCATGGCGACCCTGCGCAAAGCCGCCGTTTAAACCCGCGCTGACAAAAAAGGCGACCTATACAGGTCGCCTTTTTTATTGTCGCAAGGGTGGGATCAGCGCACCCGATTGGCTTGGCGCCCTTTACCGAGAGGGTGGCAGGTGGTCGATACGGGCGCTGGCCCTTGGTTTCGCGCTGACGCCAGCAGAGCAGACAAAGCTTGAGCGAAAGTCATTGAGAGTGAACAATATATTACTTCGTGTTTCCAATTGAGATTCATTCATGATTGCCCCGTCCCGTTTCCTGGCCTGGCTCTTCGTACCGTTGCTGGCCTTATGCAGCTCCCACCTGCTGGCCGACACGGTGGAAGGTGCGCCGCAAGCGCTGCACCTGTTCGACTACATCGGCGCGGATTACCCGGCAACGGTGCGGGCAGGCAAGGTCATTGACGAATCTGAATACCGCGAACAGCTCGAATTCACCGGGGTGTTGCAAGGGTTGGTCGCCGCCATGCCGGGCAAGCCGGAAAAAGCCGGGCTGGAGCAGGGCATCAGTGCGCTGCATGCGGCGATCACGGCGCGTCAGGACGGCGCTGAGGTTGCCCGCCAGGCCCGGCAACTGGGCGCGAAACTGGCCGTGGCCTACGAGGTCAGCCAGGCCCCGGTCATTACCCCCGACCCGACTCGCGGCGCGCCCCTGTACGCCCAGCATTGTTCGGTGTGCCACGGTGATGCAGGCGCTGGCGACGGCCCTGCGGGTGTCGGCCTGACCCCGCCACCGGCCAATCTGCGTGATGCTGCGCGCCTGGATCAACTGAGCCTCTACGGGATCTACAGCACCCTGGGGCTCGGCGTCGAAGGCACCGACATGCCGGCCTTCGCCGACCAACTGGACGATCGCCAGCGTTGGGATCTGGCCACCTATATCGCCGGCTTCAGCGCCGATCCGGCGACCGCCAGCGGCGACAAGACCTACAACATTGCCGATCTGGCCCGTCAGACCCCGGCCGAAGTACAGGCTGCCGACGGCCCGCAAGCGGCCGCTACTTTCCGGGCCCAGCGGGCGCAACCCCCGCAGGTCAAGCGCGGCCCGGCGCAGTTGCTCGACTACACCGCCGCCACGCTGGACAAGAGCCTCGCGGCCTATCGCGCCGGCGAACACGATCAAGCCTATGACTTGTCGGTGGCGGCGTATCTGGAAGGTTTCGAGCTGGTCGAAAGCTCGCTGGATAACGTCGACGCCAACGTGCGCAAAGACACTGAGAAATCGCTGATGGCTTACCGTCAGTCGTTGCAGGACGGTTTGCCGGTCGAACAGGTCGAGCAGCGCCTGGAAGCCGCCAAGGCCAAGTTGAAAGTGTCCGCCGGCTTGCTGGGCAGCGATGGCTTGAGCTGGTCCCTGAGCTTCATTTCCGGCCTGTTGATTCTGCTGCGCGAAGGTCTGGAAGCCATTCTGGTACTGGCGGCGATCCTCGCTTTCTTGCGTAACACCGGCCAGCAGTCGGCGGTGCGCAGTGTCAACGTCGGTTGGGGCCTGGCGTTGCTGGCCGGTCTGGGGACATGGGCGCTGGCGGCGTATGTGATCGATGTCAGCGGCTCCCAGCGCGAACTGCTGGAAGGCGCGACGGCGCTGTTTGCCAGCGTCATGGTGCTGTGGCTCGGCGTGTGGATGCACGACCGTCGTCATGCTGCGGCCTGGCAGGATTACATCAAGAGCAGCCTGGTGGGCGGTGGCGGGCGATTCGGCTTTGCGATCCTGGCGTTTTTCTCGGTTTATCGTGAACTGTTCGAAGTGATCCTGTTCTACGAAACCCTGTGGCTGCAGGCCGGCCCGGCCGGTCACGACGCCGTGCTGGCCGGTGGGGCGACGGCGCTGGTGCTGTTGGTCGGTCTCGCCTGGGTCATCCTGCGTGGTTCAGCGAAACTGCCGCTGGCACTGTTCTTCAGCATCAACGCCGCTCTGCTGTGCGCGCTGTCGGTGGTGTTTGCCGGGCATGGCGTCAAGGCGCTGCAGGAAGCCGGGATTTTCGGTACACGGCCGGTGCCGTTCTTTGAATTCGACTGGCTGGGGATCCATGCCGATGCGTATTCGCTGAGTGCTCAGGCGGTGGCGATTGTTGCGATTGTTGTGTTGTATGGTCGAAGCTGGGTGGCTGAGAAGCGTCGGGTAGCTGTTTCTTAAAGCATTCGCTTCGCTCACATTCGCGAGCAGGCTCGCTCCCACAGGATTAGCGCTAACCTTGTGGGAGCGAGCCTGCTCGCGATGCTTTTTGGAAGAGGAAAAACTGATGCGTGTCTGGATCGATGCCGACGCCTGCCCCAGGGCGGCCAAGGACCTGGTGGTGAAGTTCGCCCTGAAGCGCCGGTTCGAAGTGGTGCTGGTGGCCGGGCAGCCGCAGATCAAGCCGGGTCTGGCGTTGGTAAAGCTGATCGTGGTGCCGAGCGGCCCGGACGCGGCCGATGATTACCTGGTTGAGCACGCCGTGCCTGGGGAGCTGGTGATCTGCAGCGATGTGCCGCTGGCCAACCGCCTGGTGAAGAAGGGCGTAGCCGCGCTGGACCCGCGAGGCAAGGAGTTCGATGCGCAGAACATGGGTGACCGGCTGGCGGTGCGTAACCTGTTCACCGATCTGCGAGAGCAGGGGCAGATGAGCGGTGGCCCGGCACCGTTTGGCGAGCGGGAAAAGCAGGCGTTTGCCAATGCGCTGGATCGGATATTGACCCGGTTATCGCGTAACGCCTGAGTCGGACGAAAAACCCTGTGGGAGCGAGCTTGCTCCCACAATTAGAGGGTGTCAGGCGTCGTTTTCGTGGGTCAGCTCGAGCACGCGGTCGACCAGTTTGTTGATACCGGAGGCCGCTTCGCTGATTGACTGCGCCAGCATGTACGCCGGTGTAGTCACCAGTTTGCGCGCCTTGTCTTCGACGATTTCGCTGACCGCGCAGTCTTTGTGGGTCGCGCCCATCTTGTTCAGGGCGGCAGCGGTGTCGGCGTCGTTGCCGATGGTGCAGGTCACGCCCGGCCCGTAGATTTTCGCCGCCAGGGCCGGCGAGATGCAGATCAGACCGACCGGTTTGCCGGCCTCGGCAAAGGCTTCGGTCAGGGCCAGTACGTCCGGTTGCACGGTGCAGCCGGTGCCTTCGACGGCAAAGTTGGAGAGATTCTTGGCCGAACCGAAACCGCCGGGAACGATCAAGGCATCGAAGTCTTCGGCGTTGGCTTCGCGGATGTCCTTGACCTCGCCACGGGCGATGCGCGCCGACTCCACCAGCACGTTGCGCGACTCGGGCATTTCTTCGCCGGTCAGGTGGTTGATCACGTGCAGCTGCGCGATGTTCGGGGCAAAGCACTGCACTTGCGCGCCACGCTGGTCCAGGCGCAACAAGGTGATCACGCTTTCGTAGATCTCTGCGCCGTCGTACACGCCACAACCGGAAAGGATCACTGCAACTTTTTTGCTCATGGGCTTTTCTCCAGATTCATGGCGTTAAATGTCCACTAATTTGTCACTCGTTGCCATAGGGTTAAATCGCGGCTACACATAGGATCTGTCCCCAGGATTCCGATCAGGGCGCGTCATGGACTTCATTCTGTATGCGGTGCCGTTTTTCTTTGTGCTGATTGCCGTCGAGCTGCTGGCCGACCGTTGGCGCGGGGTGAGCAACTATCGGGTGGCGGACGCGATCAACAGCATCAGCACCGGCGTGCTGTCGACCACCACCGGCCTGCTGACCAAGGGCGTGGGGCTGGTCACCTATGCCTTTGCCCTCAAGCATCTGGCGCTGTTCGAGCTTTCGGCCGACAGCGTTTGGGTCTGGGTTTTCGCCTTTGTCCTTTACGACTTCTGCTATTACTGGCTGCATCGAATGGGCCATGAACGCAACATCCTCTGGGCCGCGCATTCGGTGCATCACCAGAGCGAGGACTACAACCTCTCCACCGCCCTGCGTCAGACCAGCACCGGGTTCCTGTTGAGCTGGATCTTCTACCTGCCCATGGCGGTGGTTGGCGTACCGCTGTTGGTATTCGTCAGCGTCGCCGCGCTGAACCTGCTGTACCAGTTCTGGGTGCATACCCGGCACATTCCCAAGCTCGGCTGGTTCGAGTGGTTCTTTGTCACGCCGTCCAATCATCGGGCTCACCATGCACAGAACGCTCTCTACATGGATCGCAACTATGGCGGGGTGTTCATTATTTGGGACCGTCTGTTCGGCTCGTTCCAGGAGGAGGACGACAACGAACCGGTGATTTTCGGTGTGACCACGCCGCTGGCGAGCTGGAATCCGATCTGGGCGAACGTGCAGTTCTATGCGCAGTTGTGGGCGGATGCGCGGCGCGCCGAAAGCACCTGGGACAAGTGGCGGATCTGGTTCATGCGCGCCGGTTGGCGGCCGGCGGATGTGGCGGCCAAATATCCGATGAACAAACCGGACCTGAGCCAGTTCCGCAAATTCGAGGTGCCGCTGGACGGACGTCAGCAGCTCTACGTCTTGCTGCAGTTCTGCGTTTACATCGCGTTGGGCAGCTACTTGATGAATCTGGAGCCGAGCCTGCCGACCGCTGCCCTGATCCTGGGCTGGAGTGCCGTGGCGTTGGGGCTGTTCGTGCTGGGGGTGGCCCTGGAGAATCGCCCGTGGGCGTTGAAGCTGGAGTTGTTGCGACTGGCGTCGAATGTGCCGCTGGTATGGCTGGCGCCACTGGTGGGGCTGTGGCCGGCCAGCGCGGTGGGCTGGGTCGGCCTGCTCAGTTACAGCCTGCTCAGCGGTATCGGTCTCTACTGCTGCAGAAACCGCTTCACTCGGTTGGCGTCTTAGCGTTTTCGATTTTGGCCTGCTCAGCCTTCAAGGCTTGCTCGTCGGCATAAATCTGCCGGGCCAGGCGGGCATTCTTGAAGCGTCGGCGCAGCCACAGAACCAGGCCCAGCACCAGCAGGGCGCCGAGGACCCATAGCTCGTACTTCTTGATGCTGCCGAGCATGCCTTCGAGCACCGCGCCGAAGTGATACGCGGCAGCGGCCAGCGCAGTCGCCCAGACCGCCGCGCCTATGCCGTTGAGCAGCAGGTATCGCCCCGGTGGATAGCCCGAAAGACCGATGGCCACGGGCATGACCGTGCGTAACCCATAGACGAAGCGGAAGCTCAGCACCCAAATGTCCGGGTGTTTGCGGATGTGTTCCAGCGCCCGGTCACCCATCAGTTGCCAGCGAGGTTTTCGCGCAAGCAACTTGCGACCGTGCTTTCGTCCCATGAAGTACCACAGCTGATCGCCGGCATAACTGCCGAAGAACGCCACGACCACCACCAGGTTGATATCCATGTATCCACGGAACGCGAGGAAGCCTGCGAGCACCAGAATGGTTTCGCCTTCGAAGAACGTGCCGAGAAACAAGGCAAAATAGCCGAAGTCATGCAGAAATTGTTGGAGCATTGTCTGGGTGCTGGCGAAATGAACGCGCAGCCTAACCCTTCGTACTCATTCAGGAAAGTGTCGAAATGTGTCTCGACGTGAACATTTCCTACAAGGACAATGGAATGCGGCTACATGTCGCAGTGTGCACATAACTGTCACGCGATCGTCATAATGGCCGCTTATAACTGTCACGCTCGCACGCCAGCGGGCTCAGGAGTCTGCCGTGAGCTTTACCCCCGCCAACCGTTTGTTCCCTGCAACCCGCCTGCGCCGCAACCGCCGTGATGATTTTTCGCGTCGTCTGGTTCGTGAAAACGTGTTGACCGTCGATGATCTGATTTTGCCGGTGTTTGTGCTGGACGGTGAAAACCGTCGCGAAGCGGTCGCCTCGATGCCGGGCGTCGAACGCCTGACCATCGATCTGTTGCTGGAAGAAGCGGCCAAATGGGTCGAGCTGGGGATTCCGGCGCTGGCGCTGTTCCCGGTGACGCCGCCGGAACTCAAGTCGCTGGACGCCGCCGAAGCCTGGAACCCCAACGGTATCGCCCAGCGTGCCACCCGCGCCCTGCGTGCGCAGTTTCCTGAGCTGGGCGTGATCACCGACGTCGCGCTGGACCCGTTCACCACCCATGGCCAGGACGGCATTCTCGACGAAGAAGGCTATGTGCAGAACGACATCACCGTCGACGCACTGGTCAAGCAGGCCCTGTCCCATGCCGAAGCCGGCGCTCAGGTGGTGGCCCCGTCGGACATGATGGACGGCCGCATCCAGGCCATTCGCGAGGCGCTGGAACTGGCCGATCACGTCAATGTGCGGATCATGGCCTACTCGGCGAAGTACGCCAGTGCCTATTACGGGCCGTTCCGCGATGCCGTCGGGTCGGCGCTGAACCTGGGCAAGGCCAACAAAGCCTCCTATCAGATGGACCCGGCCAACAGCAACGAAGCCCTGCACGAAGTGGCGGCTGACTTGTCAGAAGGCGCAGACATGGTCATGGTCAAGCCTGGCATGCCCTATCTGGACATCCTCTGGCGGGTCAAGGAAGAATTCAAAGTGCCGACTTTTGTTTATCAAGTCAGCGGCGAGTACGCCATGCACATGGCAGCGATCCAGAATGGCTGGTTGAGTGAAGGGGTGATCCTCGAATCCCTGACCGCCTTTAAACGTGCCGGCGCTGATGGCATCCTGACGTACTTTGCCGTTCGCGCAGCTCAATTGTTACGAGAGCAAAAATAGCCCTCCCAGGAACATGTGATGAATACCGAAGGACTGACTGAAGTTGCCGTAAAAGACGCTCAACCCGTGGTGGAGCAAATCGCCGAAACCCCGCCGGAATTGGAGCCTGCTCCGCCTGTGGTGGTCGCCGAAACCGCTGCGGCAGCGCCAGCGATTGTCATTCCAGGCCTGGATGACAGCAGCCTGTACATCCACCGCGAGCTGTCGCAACTGCAGTTCAACATCCGCGTACTGGAACAGGCGCTGGATGAGTCCTACCCGTTGCTGGAGCGGTTGAAGTTTCTGCTGATCTTCTCCAGCAACCTGGACGAGTTCTTCGAAATTCGCGTGGCCGGCCTGAAGAAGCAGATCACCTTCGCCCGTGAACAGGCCGGCGCCGATGGTCTGCAACCCCATCAGGCCCTGGCCCGCATCAGCGAACTGGTGCATGGGCACGTTGATCGTCAGTACGCGATCCTCAACGACATTCTGTTGCCGGAGCTGGAAAAACATCAGGTCCGCTTCATCCGTCGGCGTTACTGGACGACCAAGCTCAAGACGTGGGTTCGCCGCTATTTCCGCGACGAGATCGCCCCGATCATCACCCCGATCGGCCTCGACCCGACGCACCCGTTCCCATTGCTGGTGAACAAGAGCCTGAACTTCATCGTCGAGCTCGAAGGCATCGACGCCTTCGGTCGCGATTCCGGTCTGGCGATCATCCCGGCACCGCGTCTGTTGCCACGGATCATCAAGGTGCCGGAAGAAGTCGGTGGCCCTGGCGACAACTATGTATTCCTGTCGTCGATGATCCACGCTCACGCCGATGACCTGTTCCAGGGCATGAAGGTCAAGGGCTGCTATCAGTTCCGCCTGACCCGTAACGCCGACCTGGCGCTGGACTCCGAGGATGTCGAGGACCTGGCCCGCGCCTTGCGCGGCGAACTGTTCTCCCGTCGCTACGGTGACGCGGTACGCCTGGAAGTGGCCGATACCTGCCCGAAACACCTGTCCGACTACCTGCTCAAGCAGTTCAACCTGAGCGAGACCGAGTTGTACCAGGTCAACGGCCCGGTGAACCTGACGCGACTGTTCAGCATCACCGGCCTGGACAGCCAGCGCGAGCTGCAATACCTGCCGTTCACGCCGCAGATCCCGAAACTGCTGCAGAACAGCGAAAACATCTTCAGCGTGATCAGCAAGCAGGACATCCTGTTGCTGCACCCATTCGAGTCGTTCACCCCGGTGGTCGACCTGCTGCGTCAGGCGGCAAAAGACCCGCACGTTCTGGCCGTACGCCAGACCCTGTACCGTTCTGGCGCCAACTCGGAAATCGTCGACGCGCTGGTGGATGCCGCACGTAACGGCAAGGAAGTCACCGCCGTCATCGAATTGCGTGCGCGGTTCGACGAAGAGTCCAACCTGCAGCTGGCCAGCCGTCTGCAAGCGGCGGGGGCGGTGGTGATCTACGGCGTGGTCGGTTTCAAGACCCACGCCAAGATGATGCTGATCCTGCGTCGCGAGGCCGGTGAAATCGTGCGTTACGCGCACTTGGGCACGGGTAACTACCACGCCGGCAACGCCCGCCTGTACACCGACTACAGCCTGCTGACCTCCGACGATGCCTTGTGCGAAGACGTCGGCAAGCTGTTCAGCCAGTTGATCGGTATGGGTAAGACGCTGCGCATGAAGAAGCTGCTGCATGCGCCGTTCACCCTGAAGAAGGGCATGCTCGACATGATTGCCCGCGAAACCCAGTTCGCCCTCGACGGCAAACCGGCGCACATCATCGCCAAGTTCAACTCGCTGACCGATCCGAAGATCATCCGCGCGTTGTACAAGGCCAGTCAGTCAGGCGTGCGCATCGATCTGGTGGTGCGTGGCATGTGCTGCCTGCGGCCGGGCATCGCCGGGGTTTCGCACAACATTCACGTGCGCTCGATCATCGGCCGTTTCCTGGAACACACGCGGGTCTTCTATTTCCTCAACGGCGGTGAAGAGCAGATGTTCCTCTCCAGTGCCGACTGGATGGAGCGCAACCTCGACAAGCGCGTCGAGACTTGCTTCCCGGTGGAAGGCAAGAAGCTGATCATGCGGGTCAAGAAAGAGCTGGAGCTTTATCTCACTGATAACACCCACAGCTGGAGCCTGCAGTCGGACGGTCGTTACATCCGTAACACGCCAACCGGCAACCAGAACCCGCGCAGCGCCCAGGCGACGCTGCTGGAGCGTTTGGGCAGCCCGATCCTGGCCGTGCGTTAACGCCGGCCAGTTGTAAAAAATGGCGATCCCAAGGGGTCGCCATTTTTGTTTTCGCCGCCGTCCCTGCAGGAGCGAGCTCGCTCCTACAGGGGGTTCAGCGCACGCTCAGGACGATATCGACCCGCGTCAGCCATTCCGCTTCGATGGCGAAGTCGGCCTGGGTCAGCTGGTTGTCGTCCAGCCAGTTTTCCGGGAACACCACTTCCAGGCTGTTGCCATTGGCGTTCAGTTCCACCTGAGGCATTTGCTGGGTGCCGCGGATGTGATGGAACAGGATCGCGAAGCGCAGCAGCACGCACAGGCGAATCAGCTTGATGCCGTCATCGCCGAAATCGGCAAACTTGTCCTTGGGAATGTTGCGTCGGTGGCCGCGCACCAGCAGCGCGAGCATCAATTGGTCTTCGCGGGAGAAGCCGGCCAGGTCCGAGTGTTCGATCAGGTAGGCGCCATGCTTGTGGTACTGGTAGTGGGCGATGTCCAGACCCACTTCATGGACCTTGGCGGCCCAGCCGAGCAGTTCGCGCCAGACACCGTCTTCCAGATCCCAGTCCTTGGCCACTTGATCGAACGCATGCAGGGCCTTGCGCTCGACCCGCACCGCCTGTTCCAGATCGACGTGGTAGCGCTCCATCAGCGAGGTCAGGGTACGCTCACGCACGTCTTCGTGATGATGGCGACCCAGCAGGTCGTAGAGCACGCCTTCACGCAGCGCGCCTTCACAATGGTCCATGCGTTGCAGTTCGAGGGCGTCGAAAATGGCTTCGAGAATCGCCAGGCCGGCCGGGAAAATGGCGCGACGGTCCGGTTTGATGCCTTCGAAGTCGATTTTCTCGACGTCGCCGAGCTTGATCAGTTTGCGCTTGAGCCAAGCCAGGCCCTCGGCGTTCACTTCCCCCGTGCCGTGACCACCCGCCTTCAGCGCCAGGCCGATGGCGCGGATGGTGCCCGAGGAGCCGATGGCTTCATCCCAGGTCAGGCGATGCAGGGCGTGTTCGATGCTCATGATCTCCAGGCGTGCCGCCGTGTACGCCTGGGCGTAGCGGGCCGGGGTGATCTTGCCGTCCTTGAAGTAGCGCTGGGTGAAGCTGACGCAGCCCATCTGCAGGCTTTCGCGCAGCAGGGGTTCGAAACGCTGGCCGATGATGAACTCGGTACTGCCGCCGCCGATGTCGGCCACGAGGCGTTTGCCCGGGGTGTCGGCGAGGGTGTGGGAGACGCCCAGATAGATCAGGCGCGCTTCTTCACGGCCGGAAATGACTTCCACCGGATGGCCGAGTATCTCTTCGGCGCGGTGGATGAATTCAGCCCGGTTGCGGGCTTCGCGCAGGGCGTTGGTGCCAACGATGCGCACGGCGCCCAGTGGCATACCGTTTATCAGTTGGGCGAAGCGTTTCAGGCAATCGAGCCCGCGCTGCATCGATTCTTCGCTGAGCTTGCGCTCCTCGTCGATGCCGGCCGCCAGCTGAACCTTCTCCCCGAGACGCTCGAGAATGCGGATTTCGCCGTTCTGGGCCTTGGCCACGACCATGTGAAAGCTGTTGGAGCCCAGGTCGATTGCGGCGATCAGGGACAGATTCTTGGCTTGGGATTGCGGCATGGTCAGGCTCTCGGTCGATAACCCTGCCAT
The DNA here is from genome assembly GCF_016887925.1 of Pseudomonas sp. MIL9. NCBI lineage: Bacteria > Pseudomonadati > Pseudomonadota > Gammaproteobacteria > Pseudomonadales > Pseudomonadaceae > Pseudomonas > Pseudomonas sp. MIL9. The sequence goes on from NZ_JAFEHE010000009.1 coordinate 55,093, forward strand.
CGTGCCACGATCAAAGGCTGCCGCCAACGCGTAGGTGACCGCTTCGCGGTCAATCGCGAGCAGGCTCGCTCCCACAGGACCCCCATGTGGGAGCGAGCCTGCTCGCGATGACGGTCTTTACGACGCCGAAGATCCGTCAGCCCGCTGCTTCCACGGTCCCAATGAAATTCGCCAGCTCCGCCGTCTGTGGATTGGCGAACAGCACTTTCGGATCCCCCACTTCATGCACCTTGCCCTGATGCATGAACACCAACTTATCCCCAACCTCCCGGGCAAAGCGCATTTCGTGGGTGACCATGATCAGCGTCATGCCCTCCCTGGCCAGTTGCCGGACCACGCTGAGCACTTCGTTGACCAGCTCCGGGTCCAGCGCCGAGGTGATTTCATCGCACAGCAGTACTTTCGGTGACATCGCCAGCGCACGGGCAATCGCCACGCGTTGTTGCTGCCCACCGGACAGTCGATCAGGGAAGGCATCGAATTTCTCGCCCAGCCCGACGCGTTCCAGCATCTGCCGCGCCAGCTCGGCGGCCCTGGCTTTCGGCACTTTCTGCACCACTTGCGGCGCGAGCATCACGTTTTCGCCCACCGTCAGGTGCGGGAACAGGTTGAACTGCTGGAACACCATGCCGACTTTTTGCCGCAGGCTGCGCAGGTCCGCGCGGGCGGCGTCGAGGTATTCGCCGTCGACTTCGATGACGCCGTCGTTGATCGATTCCAGACCGTTCAGGGTGCGCAGCAGGGTCGATTTACCCGAGCCGCTGCGCCCGATGATTGCCACCACCTGGCCTTCCTCGACACTCAGGTCGATGCCTTTGAGCACATGGTGATCGCCGTAGTATTTATGCAGGGCGGAAATTCTAAGCAGAGGCATGCAGTCTCCTTTCCAGGTAGCGCGCACTGAGGGACAAGGGGTAGCAGAGCAAGAAGTAGCCGAGGGCAACGAGGCCGTAGACCATGAACGGTTCGAAGGTGGCGTTGGCAAGCATGCCGCCGGTTTTGGTCAGCTCGGTGAAACCGATAATCGAGGTCACGGCGGTGCCCTTGACCACTTGCACCGAAAAGCCCACGGTCGGCGCCACGGCGATGCGCAGTGCCTGCGGCAGGATGACGTAGCGCAACTGTTCCAGTCGGCTCAGCGCCAGGCTGGACGAGGCTTCCCACTGGCCGTTGGGGATCGACTCGACGCAACCCCGCCAGATCTCCGCCAGATAAGCGCTGGTGAACAGGGTCAAGGCGAGCGCTGCTGCCGCCCACGGCGAAATCTCCACCCCGGCCAACGCCACGCCGAAGAACACCAGAAACAGCTGCATCAGCAGCGGCGTGCCCTGGAACAGTTCGATGTAGGTGCGGGCAACGTTGCGCGGCAGGGGACTGTCCGAGATGCGCATCACCATGATCAGCAGCCCGATCAAGCCGCCACCGATGAACGCCACCAGCGACAGCGCCAGCGTCCATTGCAGGCCTGTGAGCAGGTTGCGCACGATGTCCAGGAAGGTGAAATCGCTCATCGGCTGCTCCTTGCGCTGTTTCTTGCGACAAACCGATGACCGATCCAGTTGAGCAACTGGCGGATCAGCAGGGCCATGCACAGGTAGATCAGCGTGGTCAGGGCGTAGGTTTCAAAGGCGCGGAAGTTGCGCGACTGAATGAAGTTGGCGGCGAAGCTCAGCTCTTCCGTGGCGATTTGCGAACACACGGCCGAGCCGAGCATGACGATGATGATCTGGCTGCTCAGGGCTGGCCAGACTTTGCCCAGCGCGGGCAGTAGCACCACGTGACGGAACGCTTCGAAGCGCGTCATCGCCAATGCCGCCGCGGCCTCCAGTTGACCCCGTGGAATCGCCTGGATGCCGGCGCGGATGATCTCGGTGGAGTAAGCGCCCAGGTTGATCACCATCGCCAGCACCGCGGCCTGCCATTCGGAAATCTGCAGGCCCAGCGACGGCAGGCCGAAGAAGATGAAAAACAGCTGCACCAGGAATGGCGTGTTGCGGATCAACTCGACATAGACGCCGAAAATCCCGGCGAACGGGCGGATGTTCCACGCCCGCACCAACGCTCCCACGATGCCGACACTCACCCCGAGCACCGCGCCAATGGCCGTCAGCTCAAGGGTGAACAGCGCACCGCGCAGCAGCAGATCGGTGTTTTGCACCACCGGCAGGAAATCGAACTGATAAGCCATATAGGGGCTCCTGCACGCAGAGTCAGAGGTCGGCCGGCAGCGGTTCTTTCAGCCAGGTCAGGGCGTTTTTCTCCAGGGCGCCATCGCCCTTGGCGGTGACGAGGATCTGGTTGACCTTGTCCAGCAGTGCCGGCTCGTTCTTGTTCACGCCGACATAGACCGGTGAATCCTTGAGCTTCACTTTCAGCGCGGGCACGCGTTTCGGACTTTTCTCGCTGATCGCCACCATCACCACGTTGCCGCTGGCGATCAGGTCGACCTGACCGGCCAGGTAAGCGGCGATGGTCGAGTTGTTGTCCTCGAAACGCTTGATGGTCACGCCTTCGGGGGCGACCTTGGTCAGTTCGATGTCTTCGATGGCGCCACGGGTGACGCTGATGGTTTTGCCCTTGAGGTCGTCCAGGCTCTTGACGTTGGCGTCTGGCGGACCGAACACGGCCAGGTAGAACGGCGCGTACGCCCGGGAGAAGTCGATGACTTTTTCGCGCTCAGGGTTCTTGCCAAGGCTGGAGATCACCAGGTCAACCTTGCCGGTGGTCAGGAACGGGATCCGGTTGGTGCTGTTGACCGGCGTCAGTTCGAGTTTGACCTTGAGCTGGTCGGCCAGCAGCTTCGCGGTGTCGATGTCGAGGCCGCGTGGCTTCATGTCCGGGCCGACCGAGCCGAAGGGCGGAAAGTCCTGAGGTACGGCGACTTTGAGGACGCCACGCTTGAGCACATCTTCCAGACCGTCGGCGTGGGCGGGTGCCTGGCTCAGCATCAGGCTGGCAAACAGGGCAGCGAGTAGGGCGCTGTAACGCTGGATCATGGCAAATCTCCGAATCGGCGAGGAGTAATTTCTGCGATTCGACAGAGCACGGGGCATGCCAAGATAGGGTTTTCCGGGTGCCAGGCCGCGGTTTTACTGGTGTGGCAAGGTCTTACTGGTCTGAACAGTCAGGTGTTATTTCGCACCTCGATGGCGCATCTGTGAAAATCGCCGAACCCCCATGGGGCACGACTTGCCGGACGCCGTGAATAGCTTTACAACTACCCGCACATTGGCCTGGTTCGTCTGGAAAACCATGAACTCGATCTCCCGCGCCGTACCTGAAGTGGCGCTGCAAGCCATCCGCAAACTGATCACCGAACAAGGTTTCGGGCCGGGCGATGCCTTGCCCTCGCAACGGGACCTGGCGGTGCAATTGGGGGTCAGTCGGGCGTCGTTGCGCGAAGCGTTATCGTCGCTCAGTGCGTTGGGTGTCATCAGTATCCAGCCGGGCAAAGGCGTGTTCGTGCAGTCGCCCGTGGAACTGCCGCGAGGCGAGGGCGCGCCGAGCTGGCCGTTCGCGGCCCAGGCTTCGCCGTTGGATATCTTTCAATTGCGCTATGCGCTGGAGGGGTTCGCTGCGGGTCTGGCCGCCGTGACCTTGAGCACCGATGAGCTTGATGCGCTGGAAGATAATGTCGCCGCCATGCGCAACGAACTGAAGACCGGGGACTTTGAGGCCGCGGCGCGTCTGGACTTCGAATTCCATCGGCGCATTCTGCTCGCCAGCGGCAACCAGGCGATGCTGAGCATCCTGACCGCCAGTGCCGACATCTTCCTGGAAAGCCAGAAACTACCGTTCATCCGGGCCGAGCGGGCCATGGAGACCTGGCAGGAGCACCGTAAAATCCTTCGTGCGCTGGCCCGGCGGGCCTCGGGCGCCGCCCAGAAAGCCATGCATGAGCACGTGCGCAATGCCGCACTGCGCACTGGAATCGCTTTCGTCGCTCCCGCCATGACGTGACTTGGGCTATACCCAAACTCATGGAACACCATAGCGAGACTCAATCATCTGCGGCTTCCTGAACACGGGAAGGGCGGCTATGATGGGCCACGTTTTTGCTTACAACCCCGGAGAATTCCATGAGCAGCGATCTTATCAAACACGTTAGCGACGCTAGCTTCGAGGCCGATGTACTCAAGGCTGAAGGCGCTGTACTGGTCGATTACTGGGCTGAATGGTGTGGCCCTTGCAAAATGATCGCTCCTGTTCTGGACGAAATTGCCGAGACTTACAAAGGCAAGCTGACCGTTGCCAAACTGAACATCGACGAAAACCAGGAAACCCCGGCCAAGCATGGCGTGCGTGGCATTCCGACCCTGATGCTGTTCAAGAACGGCAACGTTGAAGCGACCAAGGTCGGCGCGCTGTCGAAGTCGCAGTTGGCGGCCTTCCTCGACGCCAACATCTAAGCGTCGATGCCGTGTTATTGAAAAGGCCCCGTAAATTGCGGGGCCTTTTTCGTTGCTGAGGGCTAGACGCTCCGAAACTCAGGTGTTACATTCGGCCCCGCACTGGTTTCTCCAGTGCCCCCTGCTAGCCGTCGCCGACGCTCTCCTTTTCGAATAAGTACGCGATCCTGTCGCCTTCTCCGCGGCGCGGCCTCATTAAGCCAAAAGCTTAATTTCCCCCCTCCATAAATGATTACGTCATTCCTATATGAATCTGACTGAACTCAAGCAAAAGCCGATTACCGAACTGCTCGAATTGGCCGAACAGATGGGCATAGAAAATATGGCCCGTTCGCGCAAGCAGGACGTGATTTTCTCCCTGCTGAAAAAGCACGCGAAAAGCGGCGAGGAAATCTCCGGTGATGGCGTGCTGGAGATTCTCCAGGACGGCTTCGGCTTTCTCCGCTCTGCAGACGCCTCTTATCTCGCCGGCCCAGACGATATCTACGTCTCGCCGAGCCAGATCCGTCGCTTCAACTTGCGCACCGGTGACACCATCGTTGGCAAGATCCGTCCTCCGAAGGAAGGCGAGCGTTATTTCGCGCTGCTCAAGGTCGATACGATCAACTTCGACCGTCCGGAAAACGCGAAAAACAAGATTCTCTTCGAGAACCTGACCCCGCTGTTCCCGACCGTGCGCATGAAGATGGAAGCCGGTAACGGTTCCACCGAAGACTTGACCGGTCGTGTCATCGACCTGTGCGCCCCGATCGGCAAAGGCCAGCGCGGTCTGATCGTTGCACCGCCGAAAGCCGGTAAAACGATCATGCTGCAGAACATCGCGGCCAACATCGCGCGCAACAATCCTGAAGTTCATCTGATCGTGCTGCTGATCGACGAACGTCCGGAAGAAGTAACCGAAATGCAGCGCACCGTGCGCGGCGAAGTGGTTGCCTCGACGTTCGACGAGCCGCCAACCCGCCACGTGCAGGTTGCCGAAATGGTGATCGAGAAGGCCAAGCGCCTGGTCGAGCACAAGAAAGACGTGGTGATCCTGCTCGACTCCATCACCCGTCTGGCCCGTGCCTACAACACCGTGATCCCGAGCTCCGGCAAGGTGCTGACCGGTGGTGTCGATGCCCACGCCCTGGAGAAACCGAAACGTTTCTTCGGTGCCGCACGGAACATCGAAGAAGGCGGCTCGCTGACCATCATCGCCACCGCACTGGTTGAAACCGGTTCGAAGATGGACGAAGTGATCTACGAGGAATTCAAAGGCACCGGCAACATGGAACTGCCTCTGGATCGCCGTATCGCCGAAAAACGCGTCTTCCCGGCGATCAACATCAACCGTTCCGGCACCCGCCGCGAAGAGTTGCTGACCGCAGACGACGAGTTGCAGCGCATGTGGATCCTGCGCAAGCTGCTGCACCCGATGGACGAAGTGGCTGCCATCGAGTTCCTGATCGACAAGCTGAAAACGACCAAGACCAACGACGAGTTCTTCCTGTCGATGAAGCGCAAGTAAGACGATCAGGTCTTCAGAAGCCGGGGAAACCCGGCTTTTTGCTATCTGTTTTTTGATCAAACGCCAGTTCGTGGTTCTGAACCGAAGGGTTCGGCGCTAAACTGCCAGCCCCCGAACGCCACGGCCAAAACGAGGCTCACGCATGCAGTATCGCGACTTGCGCGACTTTATCAGCGGCCTGGAACAGCGCGGAGAACTCAAGCGCATCCAGGTTCCGGTGTCCCCTGTGCTGGAAATGACCGAGGTCTGTGACCGTACGCTACGTGCCAAAGGCCCGGCGCTGTTGTTCGAAAAACCAACCGGTTATGACATTCCAGTGCTCGGCAACCTGTTCGGGACGCCTGAGCGCGTCGCACTGGGCATGGGCGCGGAAGCGGTCAGCGAGCTGCGCGAGATCGGCAAGCTTCTGGCGTTCCTCAAGGAACCCGAGCCGCCGAAGGGGCTGAAAGATGCCTGGTCCAAGCTGCCGATCTTCCGCAAGATCATCTCGATGGCGCCCAAGGTCGTCAAAGATGCCATCTGCCAGGAAGTGGTCATTGAAGGCGACGATGTCGATCTTGCCATGTTGCCGGTACAGACCTGTTGGCCTGGCGATGTCGCCCCGCTGATCACCTGGGGCCTGACCGTCACCAAGGGCCCGAACAAGGATCGCCAGAACCTCGGTATCTATCGCCAGCAAGTGATTGGCCGCAACAAGGTCATCATGCGTTGGTTGAGTCATCGTGGTGGCGCGCTGGATTACCGTGAGTGGTGCGAGAAGCATCCGGGCCAGCCGTTTCCCGTGGCCGTGGCGCTGGGCGCGGATCCCGCGACCATCCTCGGCGCCGTGACCCCGGTGCCCGATACCCTCTCCGAGTACGCCTTCGCCGGCCTGCTGCGCGGTAACCGAACCGAGCTGGTGAAGTGCCGTGGCAACGACCTGCAAGTACCGGCCACGGCTGAAATCATCCTTGAAGGCGTGATTCATCCAGGCGAAATGGCGGACGAAGGTCCGTATGGCGACCACACCGGTTACTACAACGAAGTCGACAGCTTCCCGGTGTTCACGGTCGAGCGCATTACCCACCGCATCAAGCCGATTTACCACAGCACCTACACCGGGCGTCCACCGGATGAACCGGCGATTCTCGGGGTGGCGTTGAACGAAGTATTCGTGCCGATCCTGCAGAAGCAGTTCCCGGAGATCACCGATTTCTACCTGCCGCCTGAAGGTTGCTCGTATCGCATGGCCGTCGTGACCATGAAGAAGTCGTATCCGGGCCATGCCAAGCGGGTAATGCTCGGCGTCTGGTCGTTTTTGCGACAGTTCATGTACACCAAGTTCGTTATCGTCACTGACGACGATATCAACGCACGGGACTGGAACGACGTGATCTGGGCCATCACCACGCGCATGGACCCCAAGCGCGACACGGTGATGATCGAAAACACGCCGATCGACTACCTCGACTTCGCCTCTCCGGTGTCCGGTCTGGGCTCGAAGATGGGGCTCGATGCCACGCATAAATGGCCGGGCGAAACGACGCGGGAATGGGGTCGGGTCATCGTCAAGGACGAAGCCGTGACCAAGCGGATCGATGCCATCTGGAATCAGTTAGGAATAGATTGATGCGTGTAACTTTGCAGCCCTCCGGAGCAGTGCTGGATATTCTGCCCGGCGAGCGGATTCTCGATGGCGCACGCCGTCTGGGTTATGAATGCCCGCAAAGCTGTCGTAACGGTAATTGCCACGTGTGTGCCGCGCTGCTGGTGGAAGGGCGTGTCGAACAGGACGGCGGTGTGCGCGACCATGGCGAGTTCTACACTTGCATAGCAGAGCCGCTGGAAGACTGCATCGTGCTGTGGGATGGCGTGCTCGCGCTGGGAGAATTGCCGGTGCGCAGTCTTTCGTGCCAGGTCACCAGTTGTACCGACGTCGGCGGTGATACCTGGCGGGTACGACTGCGGGCCCCGGCCGGCAAGCCGCCGCGCTACCATGCGGGCCAGTACCTGATGATTCATCGGGACAACGGCGAAAAGTCGTCCTTTTCCCTGGCCTCGGCCCCTTCCTCCGGGCGTGATCTGGAAATCCATGTGCTGGCGCGCGAAGCCAGCGCGCTAAACCTGATCAAGCAACTGCAGCGCGACACGATGGTGCGGATCGACATGCCGTTCGGCGACACGCACCTGGCCGAGTTGCCGGACGGCCCATTGGTATTGATTGCAGCGGGCACCGGCATGGGCCAGGTCCACGGCCTGATCGAACATTGTCGCGCCACCGGCTTCAAGCATCCTGTGCATCTGTATTGGGGGGTGCGTCGTCCCGAAGACTTTTATCAAATCGAGCATTGGGACGAATGGCTGAAGTTGCCCAACCTGTTCCTGCATAAAGTCGTCAGCGATCAATGCGGATGGCAGGGGCGCTGCGGCATGTTGCATGAAGCCGTTTGTGAAGACTTTCCCGATCTCAAGGCGCTGCACGTGTACGCCAGTGGCTCGCCGGCGATGGTCTACGGCACGCTGGATGCGCTGGTCGAGGCCGGGATGGACGCCCATCAGATGCGCGCCGACGTATTTGCATACGCGCCACGATCTTGATCCGCGCGCTTGACCGAGCCCTTGATCGCCACCCGGCAGGCCCTTTCTAGAAGCGTATGCCCGTCGTCACCATGGCCGCGTTGGCGCCGAGGAACACCAACTCGGCGGCCAGCGGGCCGTAGTGCGCGCCAATGGATGGAATGATCACCGGCGCAATGCCGAAGTGGTTGAGCGGAATCTTGTCCTTGTACTGGCCGCTGTAGCCCTCGAGCAGCCCGCCGGTCAATTTCAGATACACCGGATACTCCGTACTCTCATAGCGTTTGCCGGCGTAGGCATAGTTGGAGCGCTGGCGGAACGAGTTGCGAAAAGTCGCCCCACCAAATACCCAGCCAGACGCTTGATTACGTTCAATGCCAATCAGGTCCTGATTGTTATTGTGGTCGGGATCAGGCGAGTAATGTTTGGTGTAGACGCTGGTCTGCACATACCAGAAGCCTTTGTCTTGTTGTGCATCATCCGTCGCCATTACATGGCTGGCCTGGATCATCAACAACATGGCGACAAGCCCCGCTTTTTTCATCATTCAGCCTCTGTTAAGCGCTATGGCTTGCGCCTGGGGAGGTCGTTATACGTGGGCGTCCAGCCACGGGGAAGGCAGAAAGTCCGAGAGTTTAGTAGGAAATTTCCTGTGCATTATGAACGTGCCCTGAACAGATCGAAGGCTTATGCATATGTCATTCAGGTATTTAAGTCATTTTGAAAATAGTATTAGGCTATATAAAACGGGATGGCTGCGGTGATTACCGGTATTTAGTGGTATCACGAGTGTCATACATCTCTTAGCACTTTTCGTTTTACAGTTACTGCTATATGTTCTATGAAACGAAATTTGCTACATCTTGTAATACTTGTGGGGCCGAACACTTCCACCATGACAGCCATTGAATCGACTTTTCTGAATCTGGCTTACCCTCCGCGGCTCGATCTGGGGCCGCAGCTCACTCACGAACAATTGCTCAGCTCGATGCAGTCGACCATGGCACGCCACAAGGGCGGCCCGGTGTGGCTGTTCGCGTATGGGTCACTGATCTGGCGTCCCGAATGCACGGCGGTTGAGCGGGTTCGCGGGCGGGTGCATGGCTACCATCGCGGCTTGTACCTGTGGTCCCACGAACATCGCGGCACGCCGGAAATGCCTGGGCTGGTGTTTGGCCTGGATCGTGGCGGCTCTTGCAGTGGCTTTGCCTACCGACTGCCGGAAGAGCAATTGGAGGCCTCGCTGTATGCGCTCTGGAAAAGGGAAATGCCTTTTCCGTCCTATCGTCCGCACTGGCTCAACTGCCGCCTTGAAGACGGCAACCAGGTTCAGGCGTTGGGATTTGTCCTGGAGCGTCATCTGCCCAGTTATGCCGGTAATTTGCCGGATCACGTGCTCAGTCATGTGTTCGAAAACGCATGTGGGCGCTACGGCACCACTCGCGATTATGTCGAGCAGACCGCCCATGCCCTGCGCAGCCATGCCATGCCCGATCGGAATCTGGAAGCCCGACTCAAGCGCTGCAGGTCAAAATCCGATCAGGCGGATGCACCGCCGATGTGAGCCGGCGCAGGCAGCATTACCTGCACACCCGCTTCGTTGCTTTAGAGCTGCGAGTAAATAGGCCAGAACAACCTCGTCAGTTGTTCTGGCCTATTTTGTGTCCGGTGAAGACTCAGCGAACCTGCACCACCACTTTCCCGACCGCCTTGCGCTGGCCGAGGTCATTGATGGCCTGTGCGGCGTTGCTCAGCGGGTACACCTGCGATACCAGTGGCTTCAATTTGCCTTCGGCGAACCAGCCGAACAGTTGCTGGAAGTTCGCCGCATTGTCCTGTGGCTGGCGTTGGGCGAACGAGCCCCAGAACACGCCGACCACGGCGGCACCTTTAAGCAGGGTGAGGTTTACCGGCAGTTCGGGGATGCGTCCGCTGGCGAAGCCCACCACCAACAGGCGGCCATTCCAGGCGATGGCGCGGATGGCCTGGTCGAACAGGTCGCCGCCCACCGGATCGTAGATCACGTCGGCGCCCTGGCCATCGGTCAGGCGTTTGATTTCGTCCTTGAGGCTGGTTTCGCTGTAGTTGATCAGTTCATCGGCACCGGCGGCCTTGGCCACGGCGAGTTTTTCGGCGCTGCTGGCGGCGGCGATGACCCGGGCGCCCATGGCTTTGCCGATTTCCACGGCGGCCAGACCGACACCGCCGGAGGCGCCGAGTACCAGCAGGGTTTCACCCGGTTGCAGGTGGCCCCGTTGCTTGAGGGCATGCATGGAGGTGCCGTAGGTCATGCTGAAGGCTGCGGCGGTGTTGAAGTCCATGGAGGGCGGGATGGGCAGCACGTTGTAGCCCGGCACCGCGACCTGTTCGGCGAAGCTGCCCCAACCGGTCAGGGCCATGACCCGGTCACCGACCTTCAGGTGGCTGATCTTTTCGCCCACCGCGCTCACGACGCCAGCGGCCTCGCCACCCGGGGAAAACGGGAAGGGCGGTTTGAACTGGTATTTGCCCTCGATGATCAGCGTGTCCGGGAAATTCACCCCGGCGGCGTGCACGTCCAGCAGGATTTCGTTCTTCTTCGCGACAGGACTGGCGACGTCTTCCAGCACCAGCGATTCGGCAGGGCCGAAGGCTTTGCACAGCACGGCTTTCATCAGGGCTATTCCTTTGGGAGTGATGGCCGATAAGTGTAGGTGTGTGAGTCGAGGGGTCAACGAGCATGCCCGGCCCTGATAGTCAGCCATAAGCTTGTGCTTGAGCGGCGGGTCGTTATGCTAGGCCGCAAACCGGATAAGGAGTGAATTGTGAAAGCGTGGATCGTGTTGATGCTGGCCCTGTCTCTGCCTGTGGCAGCGGTGGCCGAAGAGGCAAAAGAAGGTGAGGCTCCGAAGGTCAACTACATCACCCTCAGCCCGCCGTTCGTGGGTAACTATGGGTTGGACGGTACGCCGAAGCTCAAGGTCTACAAGGCCGACGTGGCATTGCGCGTGACCGGTGACGAGGCCACCAAAGCGGTGAAAGCCAATGAACCGCTGATCCGCAATCAACTGGTGGCGCTGTTCGCCCAGCAGACCACCGAGACGATGAATAACGTCGAAGCCAAGGAAAAATTGCGTCAGGAAGCCCTGAAGCAAACCCAGCAGGTCATGACTGACGAAACCGGCAAACCGGTGGTCGAGGATCTGTTGTTCAACAACCTGATCATCCAGTAACGCCGGATCTACTGGCGCTGGGTTACTGGTGATCGCACCTTCGGGCGCGCGATCACCAGCCAGCCATGGGGCTGGCAGGAGCATCGTTTCAGGACGCCAGGCTCTTTCGAAACCGCATCAGCGCGATCGCAAAGAACAGCAGGCCGATGGCGGTCAGCGCGAGCAAGTCCGGCCACACCACGCTTAGCCCCGCATCGCGAAACAGGATCGCGGCGCTAAGGCTGACGAAGTGTGTCGACGGTGAACCCTGCATCACCCATTGCAACCACTGCGGCATGCTGTCGAGCGGCGTGCTGCCGCCGGACAGCAGCAGCATCGGAATGATGACCGGAATGGCCAGCAGACCGAACTGCGGTGTCGAGCGGGCCAGGGTCGCGAGGAAAATCCCCAGTGCGGTACTGGCGAACAGATAAACGGCCGTCACCATCAAAAACAGGCTCATGGAACCGGCCAGCGGTACGCCGAGCGCGCCTTTGACGATCACCTCCAGTGAAATCCAGGTGCACACCACGACGACGAGCATGTTGCTCCAGATCTTCGCCAGCATGATCTCCAGCGCCGTCAGCGGCAGCACCAGTAAATGGTCGAGGGTGCCGTGTTCGCGCTCACGCAGCAGAGCCGTACCGGTGAGGACGATGGCGAGGATGGTGATGTTGTTGACGATCTGAATCACGGCCAGGAACCAGCCACCTTCCAGATTCGTATTGAACAGCGAACGGGTGGTCAGCAGGATGGGAGCCTGGCTGGCGGGATCGCTCTGACCACTGTAGGTCACCAGTTCACGCTGGAATATCCGCCCGATGTAGCCAGCCCCCATGAACGCCTGGCTCATGGCCGTGGCATCGACATTCACTTGCACCGCAGGCTGGCGGCCGGCCAGCAAATCCGTCTGGAAATTCGCCGGCACGTTGATCACAAAGGTGTACCGGCCACTGTCCAGGACTTGATCGAGTTGCCCATAAGGCAGCGGTACAGGGCGCTGAAACTCCGGCGGTTGCAGGGCCTGGGCCAGTTGCCGTGACAAGTGACTGTGATCCTCGTCCACCATCGCCACGCTGGCGTTGTGCACGCCGATCACCGAGCCGGCCGCCGGCATATAGATCGCCACGGTGAAGGCGTAGAACAGAAAGACCAGCAACACGCTGTCGTGCCGCAGGCTGGTCAGCTCCTTGATGCCCAGACGCAAGATGTGAGCGAGCTTGTGCATCAGGCCTCCTGCTTTTTCAGCATGATCAGGCTCAGCCCGGTGAACCCGAGAAAGAACCCGAACAGCGCCAGGCATTGCGGCCACAGCTGCCGCAGGTCCAGCGCTTTGGTAAACGTGCCGACGGTGATATCGAGGAAATAACCGGCCGGAAACAATATCCCCATCACCGCCGCCGCACCGTCAAGGGAGGAGCGCGGCACGATCAGCCCGGAGAACTGGATGGTCGGCAGGCTGGTGATGATCATGGTGCCGAGGATCGCGGCGATCTGGGTGCGGGTGAATGCCGAGATCAGCAGACCCATGCTGGTCGTTGCCAGTACGTACAGCAGTCCGCCGAAGGCCAGGGTGAGCCCGCTGCCCTTGAAGGGGACGCCGAACAGCCAACGGTTCATCGCCGTCAGCACGGCCAGATTGATCAGGCTGATCGCCAGATACGGCGCCTGTTTGCCCAGCAGGAACTCCAGTCGGGTCAGAGGCGTGGCATAGAAGTTGGTGATCGATCCCAGTTCTTTCTCCCGCACGATCCCCAGGGCCGTCAGCATGGCCGGGATGAACGCGAGGATCAGCGCCATTACCCCGGGGCCGATGGCGTTGACGCTGACCACGTCCTGGTTGTAGCGGAATCGGGTTTCCAGTTTGGCCGCCGCGGGGGCATTCCGTGCGCGACTGCTCTGTTCGGCCAGTCGTTCCAGGACTGACTGGTGCACCGCTTCCACGTAGTTACGGCTGGTCTCGGCACGAAACGGCATGCCCCCATCCAGCCAGGCTGCTACGGCGGGCTGGCGTCCGGCGTACAGGTCGCGACCAAAACCCGGCGGGATCTCCAGCGCGAGTTTGATTTCCGAGCGTTGAAGGCGTCGGTGCAGTTCTTTCGTGTCGTGGATGGGGGATTGTTCGGCAAAGTAGCGAGAGCTGCGAAACGCCTCCAGATAAGTGCGACTTTGCGGCGTCTGGTCTTGATCGAATACGGCGAACGCGAGTTTTTCCACGTCCAGCGAAATGCCATTGCCGAAGATCACCATCATGAAAATGGCTCCGAGCATGGCAAAGGCCATTCGCACTTTGTCGCGCAGCAACTCCTTGCCTTCGCGGGTGGCCACGGCCACCAGGCGCCCGACACTGAAACGGCGCTCCTTCGTCGGCTTGGCCGGTGTGACGGGTGCAGGGTCCGGGGCGGGTGAAGCCGGTGTTTCGGTCGCTCCCTGAGCCTGTTCCAGGCAGGTGACAAACGCTGCTTCCAGCGTTTCGCCGTTGAACTGTTGTTGCAGTGCCGCCGGGGTGTCGCAGGCCAGCACCTTGCCAGCGTGCATCAGCGAGATACGGTCGCAGCGCTGGGCCTCGTTCATGAAGTGGGTAGAGAGGAAAATCGTCACGCCTTGCTCGCGCGACAGTTCGATCAGCAGTCGCCAAAAGTCGTCTCGCGCGGCCGGGTCGACACCGGAAGTGGGTTCGTCGAGGATCAGGACTTCCGGACGATGCAGCACCGCGACGGCCAGCGACAGCCGTTGGCGCAAGCCCAAGGGCAACGCGCCGGATTGTTGGTCGGCCACGCCGCCCAGGTTGAAGCGCTGGATCAGTTCGTCGATGCGCTGGACGCTATCGGCCTTGGGCAAATCGAACAGGCGGGCGTGCAAGTCGAGGTTTTGTCGCACGCTGAGCTCGCCATACAGCGAGAAGCTCTGGGACATGAAGCCGACCCGTTTTCGCGTGGCCAGGTCCTTGGCGTTCACCGGATTACCCAGCAACGTGGCGCTGCCTTCGCTGGCCGGCATCAGCCCGGTGAGGACTTTCATGGTGGTGGTTTTGCCGCAGCCGTTGGAGCCGAGGAAACCGAAAATCTCGCCGCGACCGATGGCGAAGCTGACTTTGTCCACGGCGGTAAAATCGCCGAAGCGCAGGGTCAGGTCGTGGGCCTCGATGGCAATGTCGGTGGTGGAGCCGGGGCGGGGGGGAATCACCAGTGGCTGGTTGTCGTGGCCACTGTCGCCCTGGAAATGGGTGAACGCCTCGTCGAGTTTGCCGCCGGGCGTGACGGCCGCCAATTCGCTGCTCAGGCCCGTCGCGATCAACCGACCGCTGTCGAGCATCAGGCAATGTTCGAATTGCTCGGCCTCTTCCATGTACGCGGTAGCAACCAGCAGTGTCAGTTGCGGGCGTTGACGCCGTACATCGTCCACCAGTTCCCAGAAGCGCCGCCGGGACAAGGGATCGACGCCTGTGGTCGGTTCGTCGAGGATCAGCAGGTCCGGCTCGTGGATCAGCGCGCAGCAGAGGCCGAGCTTCTGCTTCATGCCGCCAGACAGTTTGCCGGCCGGGCGATCGGCAAAGCGCAACAGATCGGTGGCCAACAGCAAGCTGTGCCTGCGCTGGTCGCATTCGGCTTTTGACAGGCCGAACAGCGTGGCGAAAAATTGAATGTTTTCGCTGATCGACAGCTCGGGGTACAGGTTGCCGCCCAGGCCTTGAGGCATGAAGGCGATACGCGGGTAGAGGCTATTGCGATGGCGACGATCCTGGATCGAGCCGCCGAGCACCTCCAATTGCCCTTGTTGCAGGGTTTTAACGCCCGCGATCAACCCCAGCAAGCTCGACTTGCCTGCACCGTCCGGTCCGATCAGGCCGCAGCGTGTGCCGGTGGGCAGACTGAAGCTGATGTCGGTCAGGGCCTGCTGTTTGCCATACAGGTGGTTGATGCCGGTGGCTTGCAGCGCCAGGCCGTTCATTGCAGTTTGGCCGGCCAATCAATCGGTGCGGTGCGCACATAACCGGCACCGGGCATGCCCGGCTTGGCCTGAGGCAGGGCGCCCGGATCGGTCAGGCGCAGTTTGACGCGAAACACCAGTTTTTGCCGTTCGTCACGGGTTTCGACTTCCTTGGGAGTGAATTGCGACTTGGCGGCGACGAAACTGATTTTGGCCGGCAGCGGGCGGTCGGGCAGGGCATCGAGCAGGACTCGTGCATCATCGCCAACCGCCAGGCGTCCGGTAACGGAGGCAGGAAGGTAGAGATTCATGTACTGGTCGCTGGGGTCTATCAGCAACAGCACGCGCCCGCCGGCACCCAGCACCTCGCCGGGTTCGGCCATGCGCAACTGGACGACCCCGTCAATCGGCGCGCGCAGGCTGGCGTCATCAATTTCGCTGGTCAACATGGCCACTTGGGCCTGGGCCGCACCAATCGTCGCACCGACCGCCGAGACCTGTGCCCTGGACGCGGCGACCGCTGCGACGCCGGTGTCCAGGCGCGCCTGTTGTTGATCGACGATCTGGCTACTCACGAAACCGTGTTTGATCAATTCCTGAGAGCGCTTGAGCTCCTGTTGAGCCAGCAATTGTTCGCTCTGGCGCAGTTGCACGTTGGCCTGGGCGGCGGAAAGGTTTTCCCGGGCACGCAACACCTCGGCTTCAGCCTGGTTGCGCTGCGCTTCGAGGGTGCGGGTATCCATGCGGGCCAACAGTTGGCCCTTGGTGACCTTGTCGCCTTCATCGACGAGCACCTCTGCCAGTCGCCCGGGTGTCTTGCTGGCGATCTGTACTTCGGTGGCTTCGAGGCGGCCATTGCCGACATACAAGCCTTCAGGCAACCGGTCATGCATTGACTTCCAGTAACCGAAGCCTCCGGCGGCCATCAGCAAAACCATCAACGAACTGGCGAAGAAAATCGAAGAGCGACTGTGTGTAGACATGCGGGCATCCTGCGACTGTTACGTCTTAGTCTGACTGATCGAGCACCGAGGCGATTTGATACCCGTCAACTGAGGGACAAGACTAATCTCATTGGCCAGGCCAATGGGGGCGATCGGTGCCTTCTGCTTTATTTAACGTAAATCGAGCACGGCCGCCCATTGTTCGTCAGTCACCGGCATCACGGATAACCGACTGCCTTTCTGCACCAGTGGCATTTGCGCCAATGCGGTTTGCTGTTTCAGGTAATCGAGCTTCAACACCCTGGAGAACGTCTCGACATGGGCGACATCGATTGCGCTCCAGGCGTTTTTCTCCGCGGTTGCCTTTGGATCGTAATAATGACTTTCAGGCTCCAGTGCCGTGGGGTCCGGATACGCCGCTTCGACAATCCTGCCAATCCCGGCAATCCCCGGCTCGGGGCAGCTGGAATGGTAGAAGAAGAACTCGTCCCCCACTGCCATGGCCCGCAGGAAATTACGCGCCTGATAGTTGCGAACCCCGTCCCAGCGCGCTTTGCCGAGCTTCTCCAGCCCTTTGATCGAGAGTTCGTCGGGCTCGGATTTCATCAGCCAATAGGCCATGTTTTTTGCTCCTTGCGAGGTGAGTGGACAGGTGGTCCGGCCATTTTATGACAAACCGACAGTCGGTTGACGTCAGCGTTTGCGTGCCGGTTCACGTTGTCGCAAAATGCCGGCCTTTAAAGCTTGACGCTGCTGCACGGCCAACAAACGGAAACCGCTGCTGTCATCGTGTTGATGTGCCTTTGGGGGGCAATCGATGAAACGCAAACCGGATTTACTATGGATTTTGGTTATTTTGTTCGGCCTTGGGGTCGTGACCACCGGCTATGCCCAAAGCCTGTGGACCAACAAGACCGATGCACCGGTCGAGGTTGCACCGTTGCAACAACAGTCGACCGCTTTCAAACGCTGAACCTGTCCTTCGACGCCGCTGATCCCGGTGGCGTCTAGCCTGCGTAATACCAGGCCTTGTCCGTCACCGTTCCCTGCAACGGCACATCCCAGCTCGCCTGAGCCAAGCGCTCGACCTTCTGACATTCATGGGCCAGTCCCAGTAGCGTCGGCTTGCGCCAGTCATGACGGCGGGCCAGATAAGCCAGGCTGCGATCATAGAAGCCGCCGCCCATGCCCAGGCGTCCGCCAACATCGTCAAACCCCACCAACGGCAGCAGCACCAGGTCCAGCGCCCAGACTTTGCGCTGTCGGGCGAGGTTGTGCCTGGGTTCGAGAATCCGGAAGCGATTGAGTTTGAGTTTTTCACCGGGGCGAATGCGCTGGAACACCATTTTGGTTCGCGGCCAGGCACTGAGCACCGGCAGATAGGTGGCCTTGCCCCGACGCTGGGCGGCACGCAGCAGCAGGCGCGGATCGATTTCACCGTCGGTGGGCAGGTATAGGGATATGTGTCTGGCGCGGCGAAACAGCGGTTGCTGGGCCAATTGCCTGTACAGCCCGCGAGCGGCCTGGCGCTGCTGACTGGCTGTCAGTGCGCGGCGGGCCTTGCGCAGCATGCGTCGAAGTTGCGGGCGGGGAAGCAGCGCAGGTTCGGTCATGGATTCGGGCTTCAGCAGATCGGATACGCGGAGCGTACCCGTAAAAACGCCGATGCCGGTATTAAAACCGGCATCGGACTGCAATCAGGCTCCCCGGGTGAACCGCTGTCGACTTAGCCCTTGAACCCGAAAGTTCAAGGTGGAAGATGCAGTAGGCTTTAAGGCTTTCCGTCTAGCGGACATGCACACCAGCCCAACGTGCAACCTCCAGGGTATAGCAAATCGGCTCAGGGACATCGCCAACTGGCAAGCACCCCAGGGAGTGTTGGGAGTATACCGCAAGCGTTGGCGCGAATCAGCCTTTGGTGACGTCCGGATCGGTCGACAGCACCAAATCGACACGATCGAGCAGGTCTCGCACCTGTTCGCGGGTCGAGCCGCTGGCCTGAACATCCGGGCGCTCTTCCTTGTGCAGCAGGTCGTGCGTGATGTTCAGCGCGGCCATGACGGCAATGCGATCGGCGCCGATGACTTTGCCGCTGCTGCGGATTTCACGCATCTTGCCGTCCAGGTATCGAGCGGCGCTCACCAGGTTGCTGCGTTCTTCCTGGGGACAGATGATCGAATATTCTTTGTCGAGGATCTGCACGGTGACGCTATTGCTTGAACTCATGAGTCTTGCTCCAGGGCCTTGAGGCGCGAAATCATCGATTCGACCTTACGCCGGGCGATTTCGTTTTTTTCAATGAGGTGAGCGCGTTCCTCGCGCCAGGTCTTTTCCTGAGCTAGTAAGAGTCCGTTTTGGCTCTTTAGTTGCTCGACTCGGGTAATCAGCAGTTCGAGTCTGGCCATCAGCGCTTGCAGGTCGGTGTCTTCCATTGTCTTCACTGTCTGATGGGGGCGAACTGTAGGAGCGAGCCCGCCCGCGATGGTCGCCAACGCTACCGCTGGGTCCCTGACACCCCATGGCGTTCTGGGGTTCATCGCGAGCAAGCTCGCTCCTACAGAGGAGTCGTTGTAGGATACAAGGCCTTCATTCTAGACATAGCGCCGTCTGGCGCCTAGCTACCCATGCCCATTCAGAATTCCCCGTACCAAGCCTTCGCCACCCTGCTGACATCCAGCGGTCATAACGTCTCGCCTGCCGAATTGCACGGCCTGTTGCTCGGCCGCAGTTGCGCCGGTGCCGGTTTCGATGTCGAAGGCTGGCTGATCGATGCCGCCGAGCTGCTGGAAACCGAGCCACAGGACAACGTCCGCAATGCCTTGATCGGCCTGCAAGAGATGGTCAAGGGCGAACTCACCGGCGACGACGTGACCGTCGTTCTGCTGCTGCCAACCGATGATACCCCGCTTGCCGAACGTGCCGCGGCGCTGGGTCAGTGGTGTCAGGGTTTCCTCAGCGGTTTCGGCCTGAACTGCCGCGACAGCAGCATGCTGAGCACTGAGGCGACCGAGGTGCTGCAGGATCTGGCGGCGATTTCCCAGGTGCAAGATGCTCTGGAAGAATCCGACGACGGCGAAAACGACTATATGGAAGTCATGGAGTACCTGCGCGTCGCGCCGCTGCTGCTGTTTTCCGAAACCAGGAAGCCGGACGCGACTGCTGCCGCCAAACCGTCGCTGCACTGATCAACGCCAGGGAACACCATCTGCCCATGATCCATATCCCGAAATCGGAATACAGCCGTCGCCGCAAGGCCTTGATGGCGCAGATGGAACCCAACAGCATCGCCATCCTGCCCGCCGCCGCAGTGGCCATCCGCAACCGCGATGTCGAGCACGTTTACCGTCAGGACAGCGATTTCCAGTACCTGAGCGGTTTTCCCGAGCCTCAGGCCGTGCTGGTGTTGATGCCGGGGCGATTGCACGGTGAGTACATCCTGTTCTGCCGCGAACGCAACGCCGAACGCGAGTTGTGGGACGGCCTGCGTGCCGGGCAGGAAGGCGCGATTCGCGACTTCGGCGCCGACGACGCCTTTCCGATCACTGACATCGACGACATCCTGCCAGGCCTGATCGAGGGTCGTGACCGGGTGTATTCGGCCATGGGCAGCAACCCGGAATTCGACCGGCATCTGATGGAGTGGATCAATGTGATTCGCTCCAAAGCCAATCTTGGCGCCCAGCCGCCGAACGAATACGTTGCCCTGGATCATTTGCTTCACGACATGCGCCTGTATAAATCAGCGGCAGAAGTGAAAGTGATGCGCGAAGCTGCGCGGATTTCCGCCCAGGCCCATGTGCGTGCGATGCAGGCCAGCCGTGCCGGGTTGCACGAATTCAGCCTGGAAGCCGAGCTTGATTACGAGTTCCGCAAGGGCGGGGCGAAGATGCCGGCCTACGGTTCGATCGTTGCGGCGGGGCGCAACAGTTGCATCCTGCATTACCAACAGAATGACGCGGTACTCAAGGACGGCGATCTGGTGTTGATCGACGCCGGGTGCGAAATCGACTGCTATGCCAGCGATATCACGCGCACCTGGCCGGTCAACGGCAAATATTCTGCGGAACAGAAGGCTATCTACGAATTGGTGCTGGCGGCGCAGGAAGCGGCGTTTGCCGAGATCGCCCCGAACAAGCACTGGAATCAGGCCCACGAGGCCACGGTCCGGGTGATTACTGCCGGTCTGGTCGAGTTGGGGCTGCTGCAGGGCGATGTCGACGAACTGATCGCCAGCGAAGCCTACAAGGCGTTTTACATGCACCGTGCAGGGCACTGGCTAGGCATGGATGTGCATGACGTCGGCGAATACAAAGTCGGCGGCGAATGGCGCGTGCTGGAGGTCGGCATGGCGCTGACCGTGGAGCCGGGGATTTACATCGCCCCGGATAACCAGAACGTGGCAAAGAAATGGCGTGGCATTGGCGTGCGCATCGAGGACGACGTGGTGGTGACCAGAAGCGGCTGTGAAATCCTGACCCAAGGCGTGCCGAAAACGGTCGCCGAGATCGAGGCCTTGATAGCCGAAGCACGGACACAAGCGGCATGAGTCGAGTCAATCTGGCGATTATCGGTGGTGGCCTGGTCGGTGCCAGCCTGGCGTTGGCCTTGCAGGCCGGGGCCAAGGCCCGTGGCTGGAAGATCCTGTTGATCGAGCCTTTCGCTCCCGGTCACACCTGGCAACCAAGCTACGACGCGCGCTCCACGGCATTGTCCTTTGGCGCCCGGCAGATTTATCAGCGCCTGGGCGTGTGGCAGGAGATTTCCCGTCGCGCCGAGCCGATCAAGCAGATTCACGTCTCCGACCGTGGGCGCTTTTCCACGGCGCGGTTGTCGGCGATGGAAGAGGGCGTTCCCGCGCTGGGTTACGTGGTGGAAAACGCCTGGCTCGGGCAATGCCTTTGGCAAGGCCTGGACAAGGACGTGATCAGTTGGCGCTGCCCGGCGGAAGTCACGCGCATGGAACCGCTGACCGACGGCTATCGCCTGACCCTCAATGATGAAACCACTCTGGAATGCGACCTGGCTGTGCTCGCTGATGGCGGCCGTTCCGGCCTGCGCGAGCAGTTGGGCATCGGCGTCAAGAAACGCCCGTACAACCAGAGCGCGCTGATCGCCAACATTACGCCGAGCGAAGCCCATAACGGCATGGCGTTCGAGCGCTTCACCGACGATGGACCGATGGCGTTGCTGCCGCTGCAGGATAACCGTTGTGCACTGGTCTGGACTCGCCAGGGCATGGATGCGCAAAGGCTGGCCGCCCTCGATGAACGCAGTTTCCTCAGTGAATTGCAGGGTGTGTTCGGCTATCGCCTCGGCACCCTGAAGCAGGTCGGTGCCCGGCATCTGTATCCGCTGGCGCTGGTGGAGGCCGAAGAGCAGGTGCGTCCGCATCTGGCGATTCTCGGCAACGCCGCTCACAGCCTGCATCCGATTGCCGGCCAGGGTTTCAACCTGTCCCTGCGCGATGCCCAGGCGTTGGCCGATGCGCTGCTCGCCAGCGAACAGGCGCTGGGGGATTTCGCGACCTTGCAGGCCTACCGCGAACGCCAGCGCCTGGATCAGAACCTCACCGTGGGCTTCTCCGATCAGGTCACGCGCTTGTTCGGCAGCACGCAGCCGTTGGTTTCCATGGGCCGCAACCTGGGCCTGCTGGGCCTCGATCTGTTGCCACCGGCCAAGCGCTGGTTCGCCCGGCAGGCCATGGGCCTGGGTACGCGTCCCGATGTTTAAGTGGCTGACCCAACAATTCGGCAAGGCGCGGCTGATGCGCTGGTTCATGGGCCTCTATCCGCCGTACCTCGGTGCCGGGGTTCGAGTGCGGCACATCAGCGATGACTTTCGCGACATCCAGGTGTCCATGGGATTGAGCTGGTACAACCGCAATTACGTCGGCACCCAGTTCGGTGGCAGCCTGTATTCGATGGTCGACCCATTCTTCATGTTGATGCTCATGGAAAACCTCGGGCGCCACTACATCGTCTGGGACAAAGCCGCCGACATCGATTTCATCGCGCCGGGCAAAGGCACGGTGTATGCCCGTTTCAACATCGACGACACCTTGCTCGACGAGATCCGTCGGCAGACCGCGGGTGGCGAAAAGTACCTGCCGCAATTGCAGGTCGATATTCACGACGGTGACGGCCATCTGGTGGCGCGCGTCGGAAAAACCCTTTACGTGCGGCTCAAGCCGCAAGCGAGACAGGCTTAAAGCATGGAAATGCGCGCAGATCTGCTGATTGTCGGAGCCGGAATGGTCGGCAGCGCCCTGGCGCTGGCGTTGCAGGACAGTGGGCTGGAAGTCCTGTTGCTGGACGGCAGCCCTTTGAGTGTCAAACCCTTTGACGTCCAGGCACCGTTCGAACCGCGAGTCAGCGCCTTGTCTGCCGCCAGTCAGCGGATTCTCGAGCGGCTGGGTGTGTGGGACGGCATCGTCAGCCGCCGCAGCAGTCCTTACAGCGAGATGCAGGTCTGGGACGGCAGCGGCACCGGGCAAATCCACTTCTCGGCCGCCAGCGTGCATGCCGAAGTACTGGGCCATATCGTCGAGAACCGCGTGGTTCAGGACGCCTTGCTTGACCGTTTGCACGACTGCGACCTGGGCATGCTGGCCAACGCTCGTCTGGAGCAGATGCGCCGCTCTGGCGACGACTGGCTGCTGACCCTGGCCGATGGCCGCACCCTGCGCGCGCCTTTGGTGATCGCAGCGGATGGCGCCAATTCGGCGGTGCGACGCCTGACCGGTGTCGCGACGCGCGAGTGGGATTATATGCACCATGCGATCGTCACCAGCGTGCGCAGCTCAAAACCTCATCAAATGACCGCCTGGCAGCGCTTTACCGATAACGGCCCGTTGGCGTTCCTGCCGCTGGAACGGGACGGTCAGCAGGATTGGTGTTCGATCGTCTGGTCGACCACGCCGAGCGAAGCCGAACAGCTGATGGCGCTGGATGACGAAGGCTTCTGTCGCGCGCTGGAGCGGGCCTTTGAAGGCCGGCTTGGCACCGTGCTCAGCGCTGACCCGCGCCTGTGTGTACCGCTGCGTCAGCGCCATGCCAAGCGTTATGTCGCCGAAGGCCTGGCCCTGATCGGCGACGCGGCCCACACCATTCACCCGTTGGCCGGGCAGGGCGTGAACCTCGGGTTCCTCGATGCCGCCGTGCTGGCCGAAGTGCTGCTGCAAGCGTCGAGCCGGGGTGAGCGCCTGGCGGATGTGAAAGTGCTGAGTCGCTACGAGCGCCGACGCATGCCCCATAACCTGGCGCTGATGGCGGCGATGGAGGGGTTCGAGCGGTTGTTCCAGGCCGATCCGTTGCCTGTGCGCTGGTTGCGTAATGCCGGGTTGAAAATGGTCGAGCAGATGCCCGAGGCCAAGGCGTTGTTCGTGCGTGAGGCCCTTGGGTTGACCGGGGATTTGCCGGCGCTGGCCAAGGCCTGAGATTTTTACCGAGGCCAATGGCCCCGTCGCGAGCAAGCTCGCGATGGGGCCGGAACATCCACCGTGGATTTCCTGCGGTGCAACATCTGGTAACTCCTCCGCAAACTGTTCGATTGAGAAGCTAAATGTGAGTCCTTATCATTTGCCCTCAATTTTTCAATCGAGAGACTGCTCCCATGTTGGTACCAAAGCGTCTATTGACCGCACTGGCCCTGACCCTGATAGGCAGCACCGCCGCCCAGGCTGCCGACGAGGTGGTGGTCTACTCCTCGCGTATTGATGAGCTGATCAAACCGGTGTTCGATGCCTACACCGCGAAAACCGGGGTCAAGGTGAAGTTCATCACCGACAAGGAAGCACCGCTGATGCAGCGGATCAAGGCCGAGGGCGAGAACGCCACCGCCGACCTGTTGCTGACCGTCGACGCCGGCAACCTCTGGCAAGCCGAGCAGATGGGCATCCTCCAGCCGTTCACTTCGAAAACCATCGACGCCAACATCCCGCCTCAGTACCGCGCATCCTCACACGCCTGGACCGGCCTGAGCCTGCGGGCGCGGACCATCGCTTATTCCACCGAGCGGGTGAAACCGGGCGAGTTGACCACCTACGAAGCCCTGGCCGACAAGAACTGGGAAGGTCGCCTGTGCCTGCGCACGGCGAAGAAGGTCTACAACCAGTCCTTGACCGCCACCATGATCGAAGTTCACGGCGCCGAGAAAACCGAGAAGATCCTCAAGGGCTGGGTCAACAACCTGTCCACCGACGTGTTCTCCGACGATGTCGCGGTGCTGGAGGCCATCAACGCCGGTCAGTGCGACGTCGGCATCGTCAACACCTACTACTACGGTCGTCTGCACAAACAGAAACCTGATCTGCCGGTAAAACTGTTCTGGCCGAACCAGGCGGATCGAGGCGTGCACGTCAATCTGTCCGGCATCGGTCTGACCCGCCATGCCCCGCATCCGGAAGCCGCCAAGGCGCTGGTGGAGTGGATGACCACGCCTGAGGCGCAGAAAATCTTCGCCGACGTCAACCAGGAGTTTCCGGCCAACCCCGCCGTACAACCATCGGCTGAAGTCGCTGCCTGGGGTCAGTTCGTGGCCGATACCTTGCCGGTGGAAGTCGCCGGCAAGCGTCAGGCCGAAGCGATTCGCATGATGGATCGCGCTGGCTGGAACTGAGTTGTGGCGAGGGGCCAGCTCCCTCGCCACAGATTGACGCCACTGTCGAATGACGGTGGCTTCACATTATTCTAGAGATCTTCCTTGGCCCACCCCGCCCAACGCCGCTGGTACCCGCTGGTCTTCGCCATCGCTGCGCTGGTCCTGCTGCCCCTGAGCGTTTTGCTGCTTTCCTGGCAAACCATCGATCAGCAGATCTGGTCCCACCTGTGGGACACGCAGATGCCACGCTTGCTGGGCAACACGCTGACGCTGGTGCTTGGCGTCGGTATCGGCGTCACGTTGCTGGGCGTGAGCCTGGCCTGGCTCACCAGCCTCTGCGAATTTCCCGGCCGGCGTTGGCTGGATTGGGCGCTGATGCTGCCGTTTGCGATTCCGGCCTATGTGCTGGCGTTCGTTTTCGTCGGGCTGCTGGATTTCGCCGGCCCCGTGCAAACCCTGCTGCGCGAGTGGTTCGGAACGGGCATGCGCTTGCCTCGGGTGCGTTCCACGGGCGGGGTGATTCTGGTTCTGGTGCTGGTCTTTTATCCCTACGTTTATCTGCTGGCACGTACCGCGTTCCTGGCCCAGGGCAAGGGCCTGATGGAAGCGGCGCGCGTCCTCGGGCAATCGCCCTGGCAGGCATTCTGGCGGGTGGCGTTGCCCATGGCGCGACCGGCCATCGGCGCGGGCGTGGCGCTGGCACTGATGGAAACCCTGGCGGATTTCGGCGCGGTGTCAGTGTTCAACTTCGACACCTTCACCACGGCGATCTACAAGACCTGGTACGGGTTTTTCAGCCTCTCCACCGCCACGCAACTGGCCAGCCTGTTGCTGTTGGTGGTGATGGTGGTGCTGTACGGCGAGCGTCGAGCGCGGGGCGCCAACCGGGCGAGCAATGAACGGCCACGGGTCAAGGCCTTGTATCACCTGCGAGGTTTCAAAGCGCTGCTGGCCATGAGCTGGTGCGGGCTGGTGTTTGCCTGTGCCTTCGTCATTCCGATGCTGCAATTGCTGGTGTGGTTCTGGCAGCGTGGGCGCTTCGATCTGGATGAGCGGTACGCCGGGCTGATCATCCACACCTTGTACCTGGGCGCGATGGCAGCGCTGATCACGGTCAGTGTCGCCCTGGTGTTGGCATTCGCCCGGCGCCTGGCGCCCACCCAGGGGATCCGTGCCGGGGTCAGCCTGGCCAACCTGGGCTACGCCTTGCCCGGTTCGGTGCTGGCGGTATCGATCATGCTGGCGTTCAGTTACCTGGACCGCGAGCTGGTGATTCCGCTGTCCGCATGGCTGGGTGGGGCCGGCAAGCCGCTGCTGCTGGGCAGTCTGTCGGCGTTGTTGCTGGCGTATCTGGTGCGCTTCATTGCCGTGGCCTATGGGCCGCTGGAAAACAGCCTGGCGCGTATACGGCCTTCTTTGCCCGAAGCGGCACGTAGCCTTGGCGTCAGTGGGCCACGACTGTTTTTCAAAGTGTATCTACCGTTGTTGCTGCCCGGCTCGTTGAGCGCGGCGCTGCTGGTATTCGTCGACGTGCTCAAGGAAATGCCCGCGACCCTGCTGATGCGCCCGTTTGGCTGGGATACGCTGGCGGTACGGATCTTTGAAATGACCAGCGAGGGTGAGTGGGCGAGGGCCTCTTTGCCGGCGTTGACCCTGGTGTTGGTAGGGCTGCTACCGGTCATCGGATTGATTCGACGTTCGGCACATCGAAACAGCTAGGTGTCAGTCCTACACCTTGCAGCTACAATGCGCGGCATTCGGTGCGGTCCGTCTGACAGACAAGGTAGTGAGAATCGGCTGGAAGCCTTTTATTTCAAGGCTTTCACTCAAATAGACACTCAACCGCACCTTCGCCACGCCCGGAAGGAGAAACCCATGGGACAGCGTACGCCTCTGTATGACCTTCATCTCGCTCTCGGCGCGAAGATGGTCGATTTTGGCGGTTGGGATATGCCTCTGCATTATGGATCGCAGGTCGAGGAACACCACCAGGTGCGCCGCGACTGCGGTGTGTTCGATGTATCCCACATGACCGTGATCGATGTCGGCGGCTCCCAGGCCAAGGCCTGGCTTCAGCATCTGCTGACCAATGACGTCGAGCGTTTGCACAGCTCGGGCCGTGCCTTGTACAGCGCCATGCTCAACGAGCAGGGTGGCATCGTCGACGACATGATCGTTTATCGCCTCGACGATGGTTATCGCCTGGTGGTCAATGCCTCTACCCGCAATCAGGATCTGGCGTGGATGCAGGCCCATCTCGACGGCTTCGATGTAAAGCTCAGCGAACGTTCCGAAATGGCGATGCTGGCCATTCAAGGTCCCCACGCCAGGCACAAAGTGGCCGAGCTGGTGACCCAGTCCCGTGGCAATCTCATCCAACTGCTCAAACCCTTCGAAGGGCACCCCGACGGTGACTGGTTCATCGCGCGCACCGGTTATACCGGTGAAGACGGCCTGGAGATCATCTTGCCAGCCAATCAGGCGCCAGGATTTTTCAATGATCTGGTCGGCGCGGGCATTTCCCCGATTGGCCTTGGCGCTCGGGATACCTTGCGGGTCGAGGCCGGGATGAATCTTTACGGGCAGGACATCGATCTGGCGGTTTCGCCGCTGACGTCCAACATGGCCTGGAGCATCGCCTGGGAACCGGTCAGTCGCCAATTCATCGGTCGCACGGCTTTGGAAGCCGAGCAGAGCGGCGGCATACAGCACAAACTGGTCGGTCTGGTGCTCGAGGAGCGGGGGGTATTACGCGCTCATCAAGTGGTCCGTATCGCCGATGTTGGCGAAGGGGAGATCACCAGTGGTAGTTTCTCTCCTACGCTTAGCAAGTCGATTGCACTGGCGCGCGTGCCGATGGCAACTGCCGACCGCGCAGAAGTGGAAATCCGTGGCAAGTGGTACCCGGTCCGAGTGGTCAAACCGACCTTCGTACGCCATGGCAAAACCTTGATTTAACCTATTCTGGCGGCATCGACCGCTGACAATTCCTGAGGATACAGAACATGAGCGATATCCCTGCCGACCTGCGTTTTGCCGAAAGTCACGAATGGGCACGCCTGGAAGCCGATGGCACCGTCACCGTGGGCATCAGCGATCACGCGCAGGAAGCGCTGGGCGATGTGGTGTTCGTCGAGCTGACCGAAGTCGGAAAAACCTTTGCAGCCGGTGATCAATCCGGTGTGGTGGAATCGGTCAAGGCCGCTTCCGACATCTACGCTCCGATCAGCGGTGAAGTGATCGCGATCAACGAAGAACTGAGCGCCTCGCCAGAGCTGCTGAACTCCGATCCGTACGGCGCGTGGATTTTCAAACTCAAGCCAAGCAACGCCGCTGACCTGGACAAGCTGCTCGACGCAGCGGGCTACAAGGCTGCCATCGGCGAATAAGGTGCACCCCGCAGGAGCCGGCAACCCGGCTCCTGCGGGGGTGGACTCAAGGCTTGAGCACGGCTTTGACCGCTGCTACCGAACGTTCGACGTCCGCTTTGGTCATCGCCGTAAACATCGGCAGCGAGACAATCAAGCGTCCCACCCGTTCGGCTGTCGGGAACATCCCCTCCTTGAAACCGCGCTCGCGGTAAAGACTCAGCAAGTGAATCGGCGGGTAGTGATAGCCGATACCGATACCCAATGCCTGCATCTGTTCCATGAAAGTGGCCCGGGCCGGTTTGCCATCCTGGCGTTCAGGCAATACCAGCTGGAACAAATGCCAGTTGCTGTTCTCGAAGTCCGCCGGAGGTAGTTGCGCCCCGTACTGCGCTTCAAAATCTTCGCCAAAGCAACTGAAGTAGTGTTTGGCCAGTTCCCGCCGATGTGCGGTGATCGCTTCGAGATGGGCGAATTGCCCCAGGCCAATGGCCGCTGCGACATCGGTCATGTTGAACTTGCCGCCCAGCACATCGACATCCAGGCCATCAAAGCCGCTGCGCGTAACGCCCTGCAGGCGGTATTTTTCTGCCAGCTTCACTTCTTCGGCATTGTTCAGCACCAGGCAGCCGCCCTCCGACGAGGTGACGTTCTTGTTTGCCTGAAAGCTGAAGGAAACGAAATCGCCGGTCGAGCCGATGCGCTGGCCATTCCAGCTTGAGCCCAACGCTTGCGCTGCGTCTTCGATGATTCGCAGGCCATGCTTGTGTGCCAGGCCGTACAGGCGAGTCATGTCCACGGGCAAGCCGGCCAAATACACCGGGATGATGGCTTTGGTGCGTGGGGTGATCGCGGCTTCCAGCTGATCCAGATCGATATTGCGGGTCACCGGGTCGATATCGGCGAACACCGGTGTGGCGCCGACTTCCAGAATGACGTTGGCGGTGGCGACCCAGGAAATCGGGGTGGTGATCACTTCGTCACCCGCTCCGATACCGGCGATGCGCAAGGCGATTTCCATGGTGCAGGTGCCGGAGTTGAACGTGCGCACCGGGCGTCCGCCAAAGTACTCCGACAGTTGCGCTTCAAAGGCCTGAACCTTGGGGCCGCTGGTAATCCAGCCCGAACGCAGGACCTCGCCGACGGCGGCGATGGTGGCTTCGTCGATAGTGGGTTTGGAGAAGGGCAGGAAAGGCAGTTGGCTCATAAATGTAGGCACCTCATCAGCGGGTATTGGGTCGGCGACGAGCATGATGATCCGTAATGCCCGGCGGCGCCATGCTCTCCGTGTCGGCGCTGGCTGCTATGCTGGTTTGACCGTGTTGCATCGACGCTGAGCGCCAGTCCAGAGAGAGCCCGTCATGTCCCAGTTGCCGTCCCTGAGTCAGTTACGCGATCCCAATGCCTTCCTTCGCCGTCACCTCGGGCCCGATGCCGCCGAGCAACAGGCGATGCTCGACAGCCTCGGCCTCGGCAGTCGGGTCGAGTTGATCGAGCAAACGGTGCCGCCGGGTATTCGCCTGAACCGGGTGCTCGACCTGCCGCCGGCCCTCGATGAAGAGGCTGCGCTGGCCAAGCTGCGGGGCTACGCTGAGCAGAACCAGGTCTGGACCAGCCTGATCGGCATGGGCTATCACGGCACGCTCACACCCACCGTCATTCTGCGCAACGTGCTGGAAAATCCCGGCTGGTACACCGCGTACACG
Organism: Pseudomonas sp. MIL9; assembly: GCF_016887925.1. Lineage (NCBI taxonomy): Bacteria > Pseudomonadati > Pseudomonadota > Gammaproteobacteria > Pseudomonadales > Pseudomonadaceae > Pseudomonas > Pseudomonas sp. MIL9. Next base: position 85,302 of record NZ_JAFEHE010000009.1, read on the forward strand.
CCCTATCAGCCAGAAATTGCCCAGGGACGTCTCGAAGCGTTGCTGAATTTCCAGCAACTGACCATCGACCTCACGGGCCTTGAGCTGGCCAATGCCTCGTTACTCGACGAAGCCACGGCGGCAGCGGAAGCCATGGCCTTGGCCAAACGGGTGGCCAAGTCCAAGAGCAATGTGTTCTTCGTCGACGAAAACTGTCATCCGCAGACCATTTCCGTGGTGCAGACCCGCGCCGAGGGTTTTGGATTCGAGCTGGTCATCGGCCCTGTGGATAACTTGAAACAGCACCAGGTGTTCGGTGCGCTGCTGCAATATCCCGACACTCACGGCGAGATTCGCGATCTGCGGCCCTTGATTGATCACCTGCATGCCCAGCACGCATTGGCGTGTGTTGCTGCCGACCTGTTGAGTCTGTTGTTGCTGACCCCGCCGGGGGAGCTGGGCGCGGACGTGGTGTTCGGCTCTTCCCAGCGTTTCGGCGTGCCCATGGGCTACGGCGGGCCTCACGCCGCTTTTTTTGCCAGCCGCGACGAATACAAACGTGCGATACCCGGGCGGATCATCGGTGTGTCGAAGGACGCGCGTGGCAATGTGGCCCTGCGCATGGCGCTGCAGACCCGTGAGCAACATATCCGCCGGGAGAAGGCCAACTCGAACATCTGCACGGCCCAGGTGCTGCTGGCCAATATCGCCAGTTTCTACGCGGTCTATCATGGCCCTGAAGGGCTGAAGCGGATTGCCCAGCGCGTGCACCGCCTGACCTGCATTCTCGCCGCCGGCCTCGAGCGCAAGGGCGTGACCCGCGTCAATCAGCACTTCTTTGACACCCTGACCCTGGACGTCGGCGGCGCCCAGACCGCGATCATTGAAAGCGCCCAGGCCGCGCAGATCAATTTGCGCATCTTGGGGCGCGGGCGATTGGGCCTAAGCCTGGACGAAACCTCTGACGAAGCCACGGTGGCGAAACTGTTCGATGTGTTCCTGGGCGTCGACCATGGGTTCAATGTCGGCGAGCTGGACGCCGAAATTTTGAACCCTGGCATTCCAGACGCTCTGGCGCGCACTTCACCTTATCTACGCCATCCGGTATTCAACGCCCATCACAGCGAAACCGAGATGCTGCGCTACCTCAAGCAGCTGGAAAACAAAGACCTGGCGCTCAATCAATCGATGATCCCGTTGGGCTCCTGCACCATGAAGCTCAATGCCACCAGCGAGATGATCCCGATTACCTGGCCGCAATTCGCCAATCTGCATCCGTTTGCACCGAAAGAGCAGGCAGCCGGCTATTCGCTGATGATCGAAGAACTGGAACGTTGGCTGTGCGCGATCACCGGTTTCGATGCGATCTGCATGCAACCCAACTCCGGTGCACAGGGCGAGTACGCCGGGTTGCTGGCCATCCGCAAATACCACGAGAGCCGGCATCAGGGGACTCGCGACATCTGCCTGATTCCGTCTTCCGCCCATGGCACCAACCCGGCTTCGGCGCAGATGGCCGGGATGCGTGTGGTCATCGTCGAGTGCGACGAGGCGGGCAACGTTGATCTGGATGACTTGAAAGACAAAGCGGCACAGGCCGGGGACAAACTTGCCTGCCTGATGGCGACTTATCCTTCGACCCATGGTGTGTACGAGGAAGGCATCAGCGAGATTTGTGAAGTGATCCACAGCCATGGCGGCCAGGTCTACATGGATGGTGCCAACCTCAATGCCCAGGTCGGGCTGGCCCGTCCGGCGGACATTGGCGCGGATGTGTCGCACATGAACCTGCACAAAACCTTCTGCATTCCCCACGGCGGCGGCGGGCCCGGCATGGGGCCGATTGGCGTGCGCGCGCATCTGGCACCCTTTGTGGCCAATCACCCGGTGGTGCCGATCGACGGGCCGCTGCCGCAGAACGGTGCCGTCAGTGCCGCACCCTGGGGCAGCGCGAGCATTCTGCCGATCAGCTGGATGTACATCGCCATGATGGGGCCGCAACTGGCGGACGCCAGTGAAGTGGCGATCCTCGCCGCGAATTACCTGGCGCAACACCTGTCCGGGGCGTTCCCGGTGCTCTACACCGGGCGCAACGAGCGGGTGGCCCATGAGTGCATTCTTGACCTGCGCCCCCTCAAGGCGCTGACCGGTATCAGCGAAGAGGACGTGGCCAAGCGCCTGATGGACTATGGCTTCCATGCGCCGACCATGTCGTTCCCGGTGCCAGGGACCTTGATGGTCGAACCCACCGAAAGTGAATCGAAGGCAGAACTGGACCGTTTTATCGGAGCGATGCTGAGCATTCGCGCGGAAATTACCGAGGTGCAGAACGGCAACTGGCCGGGCGAGGACAACCCGCTGAAACGTGCGCCGCATACCCTGGCCGACATCACCGGTGTCTGGGAGCGGCCTTACAGCATTGAACAGGCCGTCACACCGGACGCCCACACCAAGGCCCACAAGTATTGGCCGGTGGTGAACCGGGTGGACAATGTCTACGGCGACCGAAATCTGTTTTGTGCGTGTGTGCCGCTGGATGAGTACCGTTGAAATATCGGTCACTCATGACCCCTGTGGGAGCGAGCTTGCTCGCGATAGCGATTTTACTGACACAAAAATGTTGGATGTGCCGTCGCTATCGCGGGCAAGCCCGCTCCCACATGTTTTGCATTGAACATAAAAAATGCCGCTCCATTTGAGCGGCATTTTTGTTCAACCTGAAGGTTTATTCCGACGCCACGGCATTTTTCGCCAGGATCGCATTCGCCAGTTCCATGTCCGTCGCCTGCAGGCCAGGGTTGTCGGCGCGGACTTTCTGCATGGCGGCTTCCAGGTACGGGCCGCGGATGCCGCCGTCGCTGGCGACGAAGCTGCCGGCATCGTCCTGGGCGGCGACGATCAGTTTGTGATCCTTGAACGTCAGGTAGGTCGAGCCGGTGGTGGCACCGGAGGACAGGACGTTACGCCAAAAGCTATCGGCCATCGCCGAACCGACAGGCAGGGACAACAGGGCGATGGTAGCGACAGCAAGTTTGAGACGCATAAAAGTGACTCCACAGGGTTAACTCCGGTGTTTGATAGCGATCCCCCAATCGAGTTCCATGGCGGCAAATCTACTTTTGCTCACTCTGCGGCGTCACTCGCAGCACCTCCTCAATCGTCGTCAAACCGGCCGCCACTTTCTGTGCGCCGGACAATCGCAGACTGCGCATGCCTTCCTTGAAGGCCTGACGCCGCACGGCGAGCAAGTCCGTGTCGGGGTTGATCAGCACCTTGAGACCATCGCTCAGTTGCATGATTTCGTAGACCCCGGCGCGGCCGTGATAGCCGGTGTCGCGGCATTCCAGGCAACCGATGGCGCGTTGGGCATGGGTGGGGAGCGGCGCTTGCCAGGGTCGGGTCAGGGTCTGCCAGTCCTCCTCGCCCAGGGTTTGCGGAGCCTTGCAGTGCGGGCACAAGGTGCGCACCAGCCGCTGGGCCATGACGCCCAGTAGCGTGGCCTTGATCAAGTAATGCGGTACGCCGAGTTCCAGCAGGCGACTGATGGCGCTGGGCGCGTCGTTGGTGTGCAGGGTCGACAGCACCAGGTGCCCGGTGAGCGCCGCCTGAATGGCCATTTCTGCGGTTTCGAGGTCGCGGATCTCGCCGATCATGATGATGTCCGGGTCTTGCCGCATCAGTGCGCGCACGCCAGCGGCGAAGGTCAGGTCGATGTTGTGCTGGACCTGCATCTGGTTGAACGCCGGCTCGACCATTTCGATCGGGTCTTCGATGGTGCAGAGGTTGACCTCCGGCGTCGCCAGCTTTTTCAGCGTGGTGTAGAGCGTGGTGGTCTTGCCGGACCCGGTCGGCCCGGTCACCAGAATGATGCCGTTGGGCTGGCGAGTCATGTCCTGCCAGCGCCGCAGATCGTCGGCTGAAAAACCGAGCTGATCGAAGTCCTTGAGCAGCACCTCGGGGTCGAAGATCCGCATGACCATTTTTTCGCCAAAGGCGGTCGGCAGTGTCGATAGCCGCAATTCGACTTCGCCGCCTTCCGGGGTCTTGGTCTTCACCCGCCCGTCCTGGGGTTTGCGTTTCTCCGCGACGTTCATTCGCCCCAGGCTTTTCAGGCGGCTGACGATGGCCATGGTGACCTGTGGCGGGAATTGGTAGACGTTGTGCAGCACGCCGTCAATGCGAAAACGCACGGTGCCCTGTTCGCGCCGGGGTTCGATGTGGATATCGCTGGCGCGTTGCTGGAACGCGTACTGGAACAGCCAGTCGACAATGTTGACGATGTGCGCATCGTTGGCGTCCGGCTCCTGATCGCTGGCGCCGAGGTTGAGTAACTGTTCGAAGTTGCCCAGGGTGTTCACTTGCTGATCGGTGTTGTTTGCGCCGGTGACCGATTTGGCCAGGCGAAAGAACTCCACGCTGAAGCGTTGAATGTCCACCGGATTGGCCACCACCCGCTTGATGGGCAGCTTCAGTACATGGGTCAGGTCGGCCTCCCAGCCGGTGACGTAGGGTTGGGCGCTGGCCACGGTCACCGCATCGCGATCGATGGATACCGCGAGAATCTTGTGGCGCTGGGCGAAGGCGTAGGACATCAGGGGCGTGACGGCCGCGACATTGATTTTCAGCGGGTCGATACGCAGGTAAGGCTGGCCGGCCTGTTGTGACAGCCACAATGTGAGGCTTTCGAGGTCGAGGTGCTTGCCGGGTCGACTGAGGTCTTCCAGCTGTTGGCTGGCGATGAATTCCAGTGGGTGCATCTGGCCATGGGCGACGTGGCGGCGGCGGGCATTGAGCGCGTGTTCGGCCGAATCCTGGCTGATAAAGCCCTGGGCGACCAGTTCACGCAGCAAATCATTGAGATCCAGCCAGCGGTCCTGAAGGGCGAGTTGAACGGACATGCGGGCTCCTTGTGAACAACCGTTCGCAAAGGATAGTCGTGACCCCACTGACCGCTGGGCCACTACCCGACGAAGCCGTATCGACTTTTTTCAGCCTGCCGCCTGAGCCGTATCGCCCCAGGCAGAATCCGCCGATTGCAGCTCGACCGAGCAAACGCTGACCAAATTACGCAGTTTTTCTGCAATCACTTGGGCGCGGTGCCAGCTCAATCCGTCGATGACGACATCGATGTCCAGCAGGTCGTCCTGGCGCTGCACGTTCACCTGTTCCGGCGTCAGAAACTGCAGGGCGAACAGGTTCAGTGCTCGGCAAAGCAGGTCGGGCTCGGCTTCGGCCAGCAACTGATAGCGAACGCGGCAATGGGTGTTACTGATGTTCCAGACATCGGCGCGGGTGGGCGGGGTGTTCACGGCTTCCAGGTGTGGCATGGTCGATCTCCAAATCGCTGGAGAAATTTTTACATTCGTGGCCGGGTATTTCTTATCTATGATGGGGCGTATTACGGTTTTATCGAATCGTTTAATTCAGGTTGTCGGTAATCAGGGGTTTTTTTATGCACAGCGAGCTGGATGGCTACGACCGCAAGATTCTCGCGCTGCTGCAAGAGGACGCTTCGCTCTCCAGTGCGCAGATCGCGGAGCAGGTAGGGCTGTCGCAGTCGCCGTGTTGGCGGCGGATTCAGCGGATGAAGGAGGAGGGGATCATTCGTGGCCAGGTGACGCTGCTCGACCGCAAGAAAATCGGCCTCAACACGCAGATATTCGCGCAGGTCAAACTCAACGCCCACGGCCGTTCGAATTTCACCGAATTCACCGAGGCCGTCCGCGGCTTTCCCGAAGTGCTGGAGTGTTATGTGCTGATGGGCGCGGTGGATTTCATGCTGCGAATCGTCGCGGCGGACATCGAGGCGTATGAGCGATTCTTCTTCGAGAAACTGTCGTTGGTGCCGGGGATTCAGGAGGTCAACTCGGTTGTGGCGTTGTCGGAGATCAAGTCGACCACCCGTTTACCGGTCTGAAGTGTTGTGGTGACTGTGCTGGCCTGATCGCTGGCAAGCCAGCTCCCACAGGGATTAACAGTCATACACAAATTTTGTGTTTGCCATCGGTCCTGTGGGAGCGGGCTTGCCCGCGATGGGGGTATTACAGACGCAGAAGCATCTTCCAGGCACGATTCTGATAAACCGCAATCGCCTGCTGCTTGCGCGCATCCAGGGTTTCGTCGGTGATCGGCTCGTTGGCCAGTTGCGCCAGTTTGTTCAGCTCGCCATACAGGCGATCCATTTCCGGGATGTCCAGCACGTGGCGTGCGTGGTGCAGCCAGGCCTGGATACGCTCGATGCGCGGCAGTTGTTCCGCCAGGTCTTCCGGTTGCTGCTGGTAACGCTGCAATTGCAGTGAGTTGGCTTCTTCGCCCAGCAGGCGCGGCAACCAGCTGCCCAGTTGCGCGGCGCCCTGGCGATTGCCGCGGGTGTTGCGGTCGGCGGTCCAGGTGCGAGCGAGCAACCAGCGCGAGGTGTTCAGGGAGAACAGGCCCCAGCGCGGGTCTTCGAGTTCTTCGAGGAACTGCTCCGGCGCGGCTTTGCGCACGTCCTCGTCATCCAGACCGGCCTGGACCAGCGGACGCCAGTCTTCGAGCAGGGCATCGAGTGCGACGCGCAGGTCGTGGGTCGATTGACGCGGCGCGGCCTGGCCGAGGCTGCTGGCCAGCGCGCGCAATTCGGCGAGGTTTTCCACCCAGTCCTGCAACAGGCGCCAGTGGCCATTGAAGCGATACTGCTCGGCCAGACGCTGGCTGCTGCCCAGCAAGTGCCAGCTCAGGGCGGCGAAGGCGTCGTCCAGCGGCGTTTCGGCGCTGATCTGCGGGGCCGGCAGGCTCAGCGAATAGCTGTTGGCGTCGTACAGGCGATAGCCGCGTTCGGCCTTGCTGATGTCGCAGGGCATCAGGGCCAGGGTCGCGGCCAGCTCGGCGGCCAGTTCCAGCAACGCGGCCGGTTCGCCTTCGCGCAGTTCCAGTTCCAGCTCGCAGATTTCTTCTTTCTGTTTGCCGACCACTACGTGGCCGAGGTCCAGCGCGGCTTCGATGACCACTTTGGTCTTGCCGCGGCCCCAGGCGATTTCAGCGCGTTCGCGGACAAAATCGGTGGTGAAGATCGGTTTCAGGGTTTTCTTGTCGAGTTCGGCCAGTGCTTCGGGCCAGCATTCGCCGTCGAGTTTCTTCACGTCGAGCTTGGCCTTGGGCAGGTGCCAGTCGTACTCGTTACGCTCGGACAGGCCGGCGATGCTCTGGCCACGGGTCTTGAGCGTTTGAATGACTTCTTCGCCATCCTTGCGCAAGCGCAGGGCGACCTTGGCGCGGGCCAGGTCGCGCTCGGGCGTGTCGAAGTACTGGTTCATCAACTCACGGCGTTCCCAGCCACTTTTGTTGCGTTTTTTCAGTAGCGGGTGCTCGCGCAGGGCAGCGAGGGTTTCGCGGCTGACGCGGAGTTTGATTTCGGTTTCTTTCTGCATGGCCGGAAAATCCAGGATCGGGAGCGCAGCCGGGGGGAATGTGTGGCTGCCAAGGTCGTGCAGTGTACAGGACTCGTCCTTGCTCCGCCCTGCGACGGTTTATTCCTGTCGCCGGATGGTTCTATGATGGACTTCAATTCGCGAGTTGGAGCCAGCGATGCCTTTGCCATCCATGAAAGATCAATTCGCTGCATTGATCGCTGCACCGTCGGTCAGTTGCACCCAAGCGAGCCTCGATCAATCCAATCGCCCGGTGATCGACCTGCTGGCCGCCTGGCTCGGCGATCTGGGGTTTGCCTGCGACATCCAGCAGGTCAGTCCCGGCAAATTCAACCTGTTGGCCAGTTTCGGCTCCGGTCCCGGCGGCCTGGTGCTGGCCGGCCACAGTGATACCGTGCCGTTCGATGGTGCGCTGTGGCAGACCGACCCGCTGAAGCTGACCGAAGTCGACGGTCGCTGGGTCGGCCTGGGCAGTTGTGACATGAAGGGCTTTTTCGCCCTGGCCATCGAGGCGGTCAAGCCGCTGCTCGATCAGCCGTTCAAGCAACCGTTGCTGATCCTGGCCACCTGCGATGAAGAGAGTTCGATGTCTGGCGCTCGCGCCCTCGCGCAAGCCGGACGGCCATTGGGGCGGGCGGCGGTGATCGGCGAGCCGACCGGGCTCAAGCCGATCCGCATGCACAAAGGCATCATGATGGAGCGCATCGACATTCTCGGGCAGAGCGGCCACTCCTCCGATCCACGCCTGGGGCACAGCGCCCTCGAAGCCATGCACGATGCCATTGGCGAACTGCGGGGACTTCGTCTGTTGTGGCAGCGTGAATTTCGCAATCCACAATTCAGCGTGCCGATGCCGACGATGAATTTCGGCTGTATCCATGGCGGCGATAACCCCAACCGTATTTGCGGGCAATGTTCCCTGGAGTTCGACCTGCGGCCGTTGCCGGGCATGGACCCCAAAGCCCTGCGCGCGGCGATTTTGCAGAAACTCAACCCGATTGCCGAACGGCATCAGGTCAAGATCGATTACGCGCCGTTGTTTCCCGAAGTGCCGCCGTTCGAACAGGCCGAAGACGCAGAACTGGTACGGATCGCTGAAAAGCTCACCGGCCATGCTGCCGAAGCAGTGGCGTTCGGCACCGAAGCGCCTTATCTTCAGCGACTTGGCTGCGAAACACTGGTGCTCGGCCCTGGCGACATCGCCTGCGCCCACCAACCGGGGGAATACCTCGAAATGTCACGTTTGCAGCCTACGGTGCATCTATTGCGTCAGTTGATTGAACATTACTGCCTGACACCGGCAAGCAACCCCCTGTAGGAGCGAGCCTGCTCGCGATGGACGTAAACGATGACGAGGGCTGCCTGGTTGAACGCGGTAGCTCTACTACCATCGCGAGCAGGCTCGCTCCTACAGGGGTTTGTGGTTAAATTGCCGGTGTTTCAACCCGTATTCATGAGGAGAGTTCGCGTGTCGCCAAGCCTGTTCCGACGATAACCATCAGCCTGCTGTGCGTTTTCTGTTTCGCCCTTTCTTCGGCTGCTATTTATTACAGGCCCAGGTTCATGCCCGAATACGTCAATTGGCTTCGTCACGCTTCGCCTTACATCAACGCCCACCGCGATTGCACCTTTGTCGTCATGCTGCCCGGCGACGGCGTTGAACACCCCAACTTCGGCAATATCGTCCATGACCTGGTGCTGTTGCACAGCCTGGGCGTGCGGCTGGTGCTGGTTCACGGTTCGCGTCCGCAAATCGAAGCGCGCCTCGCTGCCCGTGGCCTGACCCCGCATTACCATCACGGCATGCGCATCACCGATGCCGCAACGCTTGAGTGCGTGATCGATGCCGTCGGCCAGTTGCGCATCGCCATCGAAGCGCGGCTGTCGATGGACATGGCCTCGTCGCCCATGCAGGGCTCGCGCTTGCGTGTGGCCAGCGGCAATCTGGTGACTGCGCGGCCGATCGGCGTGCTCGAAGGTGTCGACTATCACCACACCGGCGAAGTCCGCCGGGTCGACCGCAAGGGCATCAATCGCCTGCTGGACGAGCGCTCCATCGTGCTGTTGTCGCCATTGGGTTACTCGCCGACCGGTGAAATTTTCAATCTCGCCTGCGAAGACGTCGCCACCCGCGCCGCCATTGATCTGGGCGCGGACAAACTGCTGTTGTTTGGCGCCGAGCTGGGCTTGATCGATGAACATGGCCGTCTGGTTCGTGAATTGCGTCCGCAACAGGTGCCCGCGCACCTGCAGCGTCTGGGCAGCAATTATCAGGCGGAACTGCTGGATGCCGCCGCTGAAGCCTGCCGTGGCGGCGTGGCGCGCAGTCATATCGTCAGCTATGCCGAAAACGGCGCTCTGCTGACCGAGCTGTTCACCCGCGACGGTGGCGGCACGCTGGTCGCCCAGGAACAATTCGAAGTGGTGCGCGAAGCGGCCATCGAAGACGTCGGTGGTCTGCTGGATCTGATCAGCCCGCTGGAAGAACAGGGGATTCTGGTGCGGCGTTCCCGCGAAGTGCTGGAACGTGAGATCGAGCAATTCAGTGTGGTCGAGCGCGAAGGCATGATCATCGCCTGCGCGGCGCTGTATCAGATTGCCGATTCCGATGCCGGAGAGCTGGCGTGCCTGGCGGTGAACCCGGAGTACCGTCATGGCGGTCGCGGGGATGAGCTGCTGGAGCGCATTGAAACCCGCGCCCGGGCGCAAGGGCTCAAGACCCTGTTCGTACTGACGACCCGCACTGCGCACTGGTTCCGCGAGCGTGGCTTCGAGCCGAGCAGCGTCGAACGCCTGCCGTCGGCGCGGGCGTCGCTGTACAACTATCAGCGTAATTCGAAGATCTTCGAAAAGACCCTTTGACCGTGGTGGTCCTGGCGCGAGCAAGCGCGCTCCCACAAGTTCTGCGGACAACAGAGAACCCTGTGGGAGCGAGCTTGCTCGCGATGGGCTGCACAGCCGTATTCGGCAATCACTCGGTGACGAACTTCGCGCTCACATACGGCGAATAATCCGGCAGTACCGTTTCGACCTTCCCTTGCTCCTTCAAGAACTTCGCCGTTTCGCCAATCGCCTTGGCGGTGCCACCGTCCAGCAACGCGCTGGACTGTTGCGCCTTGGCATCCGGAAACGCGGACCCGGCCAGTAGCTCCGGTACATCAGCGGCGTTGGCACCCGTCAATTTGGCGATTTTCTGCACCGGTAGCGAGTGCTCGGTCCAGCTGTCCTTATGCGCTGCATAGTCGGCAAAAGAGTCCAGAGTGACCTTGGCGAATTTGGCCACGACCTCCGGGTGTTTCTCGGCGTAATCCTTGCGCGCCACCCAGACTTCAAACGTCGGCGCACCCCATTGGCCGACTTGGGCGGCATCGGTCAAGGTCTTGCCCGTCTTGCGAATTTCACCCAGGGCCGGCGACCAGACGAACGCGCCGTCGATGTCCCCACGTTTCCACGCGGCGGCGATCTCCGCCGGTTGCAGGTTCACCACTTTGACTTTTGAAGCGTCCAGGCCCCAATGCTTCAGGGCGCCCAACAGACTGTAGTGAGACGTCGATACGAACGGCGTGGCGATGGTTTTTCCGATCAGATCTTCCGGTTTATCGATGCCGCTGCCATTGCGCACCACCAAGGCTTCGGCGGCATTGATTTGCGCGGACACAATGAACGCGACAATCGGCAGATTGCGCGAGGCGGCCGCAGCCAGAGGACTGGAGCCGAGATTGCCGATCTGCACGTCGCCGGACGCAATCGCGGTGACCACTTCCGGGCCGCTATTGAAGCGGCGCCAGTCGATTTTTTCGCCGATGGTTTTTTCGTAAACGCCGTCCGCCTGAGGGACTTTGCTGGGGTCGATACCGGTCTGGTAGCCGACCGTGAGGTTCGTCGCATGGGCTGAAAAAGAAATGGCGAGCGATACACAAACTGTAACAAATGGTCTGGATAGTGCGCGTTTGGTCATCATGGCGTTGTTCCTTTCGACAGGTTTTGTTTCAGAATTGCTTCTAAACCTAATCGATCTAAAAAACGCAAAATAAATAACATTTATGAATTAGCTTATGAGCAAGCCGCTCTATCCTGAGGGGATGCGCGAAGTCGGGCTTAATTCCTAAATGGAATGAGAAAGGAATCCAGTCATTCTTTTCAGGTTTGTGACAAGTTCATGACCCTGAGTAAGCCAAAAAAGTGGGATTAGACCATGGTCGTAGACACACAATGTTACGATTGACTTGTGAGTCACGCTACGGCGCTAATCGCGCATCTTAGGATTCCGGGCATTCGATTCGGGACCAGGACTACAAGAATTAGAAACGAGAGGAGCTAAACAATGAACAAGTCCACCTTGGCCTTGGCCGTGGCCGTTGGGGTTTTGGCGCAGCAGGCAGGCGCCGCCGGTTTCATCGAAGACAGCAAGGCATCCGTTAGTTCCCGCACCTATTATTTCGATTCCGATAAACGTGAAGGCGCCAGTACTCCTGCCAACCGCCAGCGCGAGACTGCCGAAGGTCTGAAGTTCGATTACCAGTCGGGCTTCACCCAAGGTGTCGTAGGTTTCGGTATCGATGCCCAGGCGCTGGTCGGTATCCACCTGGACGGGGGCAAGGGCCATCACCCGGACAACAACTCCTTTAACCCTAGCGATTCCGATGGTTCGGCAGAGAGCTCGTGGAGCCGTGTGGCGGGCAACGTCAAGGCACGCTTCTCGAAGACCGAGGCCCATGTTGGTGGCGCTCTGCAGCCAAACCTGCCGATCCTGATCGCGAACGACAGCCGCGTACTGCCACAGACCTTTGAAGGTGGCACTATCAGCTCGAAGGAAATCGACAACGTGACCTTCAACCTGGGTCAGTTGGAGCACGCAGTGGGTCGTGCGTCCAGCAACAGCACTGGCCTGGCCGTGGCTGGTGGTACTCAGGACAGCAACCAGTTCCGCTACGCCGGTGCTGACTGGAAGGTCACCAAAGACCTGACGCTGCAGTACTACTACGCGAACCTGCAAGACTACTACAAGCAGAACTTCCTCGGTCTGGTGCACGTTTACCCGATCGCTCCGAACCAGTCGTTCAAGACTGATCTTCGTTATTTCGACAGCAGCTCCGACGGCAAGAACGGTGACGCCGGCTACCGCTTCAACAACAACAATGGCTACGCCAAGCACTTGGGCGAGGTCGATAACAAGACCTGGAGCGCCACCTTCACCTATACCCTGGGTGGCAGCGCGTTCCTGCTCGGCCATCAGCGTGTCAGCGATGACGGCGGCTTTGTCTTCTTGAACCAGGGTAACGTTGTCGATGGCAACGGTCGCAACGAAGGTGCCGGTGGCGCCAGCTTCTACTCGTTCACCGATGCCACCGTCGGCAGCTTTATCCGTGCTGGTGAAAACACCTCCTATGGTCAGTACTCCTACGACTTCGCCGCGTTGGGCGTCCCAGGTCTGAAAGCTTCGGCTGCTTACCTGTACGGTCAGGACATCAAGGCCACCTCCGGTGTGGGCAAGGACCTGAACGAGCGTGAAACCGACCTGCGTGTGGATTACGTGATCCAGACTGGCCCGCTCAAAGGCTTTGGCACGACGCTGCGTCACGGCATGTACCGTGGCAACACCAGTACCGCCGATGAGGATCAAACCCGCCTGATCTTCAACTACACCTACAGCTTCATGTAAGCAGTAGACCTGCAGGAGCGAGCTGGCTCGCGATGGATTCGAGAACGACGCGTTTACCCGATAAAAACGCGTAATCGTTAACGACCTTCGCGAGCCTGCTCGCTCCTTCATATGCCTTCGGCTTCTATATTTCCAAAAGATTGCTTCTAATCGTTTTTTATTCTTTTTAGATTTTTCCGCAAGCGCCTACAGTTGGCCCCACCTGACCTACAGGCCCCTCGCTTTACGCTCAGCCCGTTCAACTTCCGATAACCACGACCACAGGAATCGGTTTCAACACCGATATCTCGTTCCCGTGACGTGTACACGTCGATATTCCATTTGGATATCAAAAAACACTAAGTGATTCTTTTCGGATTTATGAAAAGGTATGCTGCGCCGCCCAAATGAAGGGGGGGAGATCTTCAGTGCGAGGGTCTCTATGGCGAAAGCCAGGCGAATCAAGGATTCAGGGCACTCGACCCGGGACCAAAAGAATTAGAAACGATAGGAGCGAAACAATGAACAAGTCCACGTTGGCCCTGGCCATCGCTGCAGGGGTTTTGGCGCAGCAGGCGAGCGCTGCCGGCTTTGTCGAAGACAGCAAGGCTACCTTGGGCCTGCGCAACTTCTACATCAACACCGATTACCGTGACGGTACCGGCCCGAACAAAAACGAAGAATGGGGCCAAGGCTTCGATCTGCGTTTCATCTCCGGTTACACCCAGGGCACCGTCGGTTTCGGTATCGATGCGATCGGCTTGTTGGGTGTAAAGCTGGATTCGGGCGGCGGCACCAACGGCGCAGCTAACAGTGCTGCTTATGGCGGCACTGTTTTCCCAAGCAAATCCAATGGCGAAGCGGTTGATGACTTTTCCAGCCTGGGTCTGACCGCCAAGGCCAAGATCTCCCAGACTGAGCTGAAGCTCGGTACTCTGCAGCCAAAACTGCCGGTCATCGTGACCAACGACGGTCGCCTGCTGCCGCAAACCTGGGAAGGTGGTCAGCTCACCTCCGGTGACATCAAGGACCTGACGCTGGTCGGCGGCCAGATCGAGCACGTTAAAGGCCGTAACTCCAGCAACAATGAGCAGCTGGCTATCAACGGTGCTTCCCCACGCACCATCAATAGCAACAAGTTCATCTACGCTGGCGGTGACTACAAAATCACCAAAGACCTGACTGCCCAGTACTACTACGGCAACCTGGAAGACTTCTACAAGCAACACTTCCTGGGTCTGGTTCACAACTGGGCAATCGGTCCGGGCGTATTGAAGTCTGACTTCCGTTATTTCAACAGCACCGACGACGGTGCCAACGGCAGCAATCCGCTTTACTACAGCACCGGCAACTACAGCGGCGTGGCGAACGGTAAAGGCAAGGTCGACAACAACCTCTACAGCGGCCTGTTCCTGTACAGCGTTGCCGGTCACACCTTTGGTGGCGGTTACCAGGTCAGCAACGGCAGCAGTGACTTCCCGTGGCTGAACCAGGGCGACGGTTCGTCGAACTACACCATCACCGACTCGCAAATCCAGAAGTTCGCCCGTGCCGGCGAGCGTACCTGGCAAGCACGTTACTCGTTCGACTTCGCCAAAGTCGGTGTACCTGGCCTGACGGCGGGTGTGGTGTACCTGCATGGCGATAACATCGACACCGTGAACGCGCGTGGTGCCGAAGCGGCGAACGGCGCTTCCGAGTGGGAACGCGACTTGAGCGTTGGTTACGTGGTCCAGTCTGGCGCACTGAAAAACCTGGGCGTGGCGTGGAAAAACGCCAGCTGGCGTACCGACCTGCCGAACACCCGTTCGCAGGACGAAAACCGCCTGATCGTCAGCTACTCGATCCCGCTGTTGTAATAGCGTGTGGGAGCGAGCCTGCTCGCGAAGGCGTCGTCTCAGCCACAAACGTGCTGAATGACACACGCCTTCGGGAGCAAGCCGCGATGAACCAAAAAAAAGCCCCGCCCGGCATCTCGCCGGGCGGGGCTTTTGCGTTTTCAAGGCGGGCTCACCCCCGTAAACCTGCCTTGAAACTCCCCTTTTTGCAGCAACTCAAGGCCTTCTCGAACCTCGCTGGCGATGTTCGGCGGGATGCGCAGGCGCGTCCAGTGAACAGATCTTTAATATTCTTTCTGGGTCTAAATAAATCGATATTTATTCTTTTTAATGGATAAAAAACACAGGCACAGTTGAGCTCATCAAGCACTCACAAGGAGCAGCACCATGAGCCTCAGACTCGGCGATATCGCCCCCGACTTCGAACAGGATTCCAGTGCCGGCACCATCCGGTTCCACCAATGGCTGGGCGACAGCTGGGGCGTGCTGTTTTCCCATCCGGCGGACTTCACGCCGGTGTGCACCACCGAACTGGGCTTCACGGCCAGGCTCAAAGATGAATTCGACAAGCGCGGGGTCAAGGCCATTGCGCTGTCCGTCGACCCGGTGGATTCGCATCACAGATGGATCGAAGACATCAACGAAACCCAGAACACTGTTGTCACCTTTCCGATCCTCGACGATGCCGACCGCAAGGTCTCGGACCTGTACGACCTGATCCACCCGAACGCCAACGACACACTCACGGTGCGCTCGCTGTTCGTGATCGACCCGAACAAAAAGGTCCGGTTGACCATCACCTACCCGGCGAGCACCGGCCGCAACTTCCATGAAATCCTGCGGGTGATCGACTCGCTGCAACTCACCGATAACTACAAGGTGGCCACCCCGGCCAACTGGCAGGACGGTGATGAGGTGGTGATCGTGCCTTCGCTCAAGGATGAAGATGAAATCAAGCAACGCTTTCCCAAGGGCTACCGCGCGGTGAAGCCATACCTGCGCCTGACACCGCAGCCCAATCGCTAATCGCTTTTGTAGGAGCCGGCTTGCTGGCGATTGAAGCGACGCGGTCTGTCAGTCAAACCGCCATCGCTGGCAAGCCCGCTCCCACAGGGGTTTGTGCAGATCCACAAAGCAGGGGATTTCAGGCCGTTTCGACGGCCTTTTTTTTCGCCTGGAAGAAGTGGATTTTTATATCTCTAAATTGCATAACCAAATGAATAAATATGATTTATGGATATATGAATCAACTGTTAAGGTCTCTCCATCGAAGCGAGATCGCAAACCGCGAATCGCCCCCACTCAGGAATTGTCTGAATGCTGGTCGTCTCACTCGGTGGCAGTCCCAGCCAACGCTCCCGTTCCGGGGTGCTGCTGGACCGCTCCCAGCGTTGGTTACAAGAGCAAGGCGTGGAAGTGGTGAGTTACCAGGTACGGGACTTCCCGGCCGAAGACTTGCTGCATGCACGCTTCGACAGCCCGAAGGTGATCGACCTGCTGCAACAGATTGAGAACGCCGACGGCCTGCTGATCGCCACACCGGTGTACAAGGCGTCGTTCTCCGGCGCGTTGAAAACGGTACTGGATCTGCTGCCCGAGCGCGCGCTGAGCCACAAGGTGGTTCTGCCAATGGCAACCGGTGGCAGCATCGCCCACATGCTGGCGGTGGATTACGCACTCAAGCCGGTGTTGTCGGCACTCAAGGCCCAGGAAATGCTCCACGGCATTTTCGCGGTGGACAGCCAGATCGCCTACGGCGAAGGCGGCGCGCTGGCGCAGTTGGCGCCGGAGCTGGAGCAACGACTGAATGAATCGCTGGAGCTGTTTTTCAGCGCCATGGCCCGACGGCCCAAGCCGCTCGATCCGAACCTGTTGAATGAACGTTTGTTGAGTGCTCGCTGGAGCATTTAAGCCCTATCCCAAATTGATGTACTGGCCTTACTCGCCCGCTAACGGGCAAGCAGGTGCAGCCAAAACCCAACTGCAAAAAGGAGAGCGCCATGCGCCCTGTTATTTTGCGTCGCGGTCTGGTCGCTCTGTTTGCAGCGGCTGTAGCCTTCGGCGCCATTACACAAGCTCAAGCTGAAACATTACGAATCGGCTATCAGAAATACGGCACCCTGGTGCTGCTCAAGGCCAAAGGCACTCTGGAAAAACGCCTCGCCGCCCAAGGCGTGGATGTGCAATGGACTGAATTCCCTGGCGGGCCTCAGTTGCTCGAAGGCCTGAACGTCGGCTCCATCGACTTCGGCGTCACCGGCGAAACCCCGCCCGTGTTCGCTCAAGCGGCGGGCGCTGATTTGCTTTACGTCGCCTACGAACCCCCAGCCCCTCACAGTGAAGCGATCCTGGTGCCGAAGGACTCGGCGATCAAATCGGTGGCGGACCTCAAGGGCAAGAAAGTCGTCCTGAACAAAGGCTCCAACGTGCACTACCTGCTGGTTCGCGCACTGGAAGACGCCGGCCTCAAGTACACCGATATCCAGACCGTGTTCCTGCCACCAGCCGATGCCCGCGCCGCGTTCGAGCGTGGCAGCGTCGATGCCTGGGTGATCTGGGACCCGTACCAGGCAGCCGCCGAACAGCAACTGCAAGCGCGCACCCTGCGCGATGGCCAAGGCATCGTCGACAACCATCAGTTCTACCTGGCGACCAAGCCTTACGCACAGAAAAATCCTGAGGTGATCAAGGCCCTGGTGGAAGAAGTGCGTGCCGTCGGTGAGTGGTCCAAGGCCAACCCACAAGAGGTGACCCAACAAGTGTCGCCACTGCTCGGCCTGCCGGCGGACATCACCCTGACCTCGGTGAAACGCCAGGGCTACGGCGCCTTGTTCCTGACCCCGGACGTGGTCGCCGCACAACAGAAAATCGCCGACAGCTTCTACCAGCTCAAGTTGATTCCGAAACCGTTGAGCATCAAAGACGTGATCTGGACGCCACCGGCAGCCGTTGCCCAAAGCGCAGTCACCAAAGCCCAGTAAATCGATTCCCCAAGGAGACCACTCCATGAGCCTCAATATCTTCTGGTTCCTGCCAACCCACGGCGACGGCCATTACCTTGGCACTGCCGAAGGCGCTCGCGCCGTCGACCACGGTTACTTGCAACAAGTCGCGCAAGCGGCGGATCGTCTGGGCTTCGGCGGGGTGCTGATCCCCACCGGTCGCTCCTGCGAAGACTCGTGGCTGGTGGCGGCGTCGCTGATCCCGGTCACCCAGCGTTTGAAATTCCTTGTCGCCCTGCGCCCCGGGATCATTTCCCCGACGGTGGCGGCGCGTCAGGCTGCAACCCTGGATCGCCTGTCCGGCGGTCGTGCGCTGTTCAACCTGGTGACCGGCGGTGATCCGGAAGAGTTGGCCGGCGATGGTCTGTTCCTCAGCCATGACGAGCGCTATCAGGCCTCGGTGGAATTCACCCGCATCTGGCGCCGCGTGCTGGAAGGCGAAACCGTTGATTACGACGGTCAGCACATCAGCGTGAAGGGTGCCAAATTGCTCTATCCGCCGATTCAGCAACCGCGTCCGCCGCTGTATTTCGGTGGCTCCTCGGAGGCGGCGCAGGACCTGGCGGCAGAGCAGGTTGAAATGGTTCTGACCTGGGGCGAACCACCCGCCGCCGTTGCCGAAAAGATTGAACAAGTCCGCGCCAAGGCCGCGAAGCTCGGTCGTACCGTACGTTTCGGCATTCGTCTGCATGTGATCGTGCGCGAAACCAACGCCGAGGCCTGGCAAGCGGCGGACCGCCTGATTTCGCACCTGGACGAAGACACCATCGCTCGCGCCCAGGCTTCCCTGGCGCGCTTCGATTCGGTCGGCCAGCAACGCATGGCTGCGCTGCACGGCGGCAGTCGCGACAACCTGGAAGTCAGCCCCAACTTGTGGGCTGGCGTTGGCCTGGTGCGCGGCGGTGCCGGTACGGCGCTGGTGGGCGATGGTCCGACCGTGGCCGCTCGCGTGAAGGAGTACGCGGACCTGGGCATCGACACCTTCATCTTCTCCGGTTATCCACACCTGGAAGAGTCGTATCGCGTTGCCGAGTTGTTGTTCCCGCACCTCGATATCGAACGTCCCGAACTGCCGAAAAGCGCCGGTTACGTCAGCCCGTTCGGCGAGATGGTGGCCAATGACATTCTTCCCAAAGCCGCGTCCCAGAGCTGAGGCGCGCCATGAAGAAAATCATCCACAGCCTCGCGCCCTGGGCGTTGCCGGTGTTGTTGCTGGCGGTGTGGCAGTTGTCGGTGTCGGCGGGCTGGTTGTCGACACGGATTCTGCCGGCACCGATCGCCGTGATCGAAGCCGGTGTGAGCCTGGTGCGCAGCGGCGAGATCTGGACGCATCTGGCGATCAGCGGTTGGCGTGCTGCCCTGGGTTTCACCATCGGCGGCAGCATCGGCCTGACGTTGGGCTTCATCACCGGACTGTCGAAATGGGGTGAACGCCTGCTCGACAGCTCGGTGCAAATGATCCGCAACGTGCCGCATCTGGCGCTCATTCCGCTGGTGATCCTGTGGTTCGGCATCGACGAGTCGGCGAAGATTTTCCTGGTGGCGCTGGGCACGTTGTTTCCGATCTACCTCAACACCTACCACGGCATCCGCAACGTCGATCCGGCGTTGGTGGAGATGTCGCGCAGTTATGGTTTGTCCGGTTTCAGCCTGTTCCGTCAGGTGATCCTGCCGGGGGCGCTGCCTTCGATCCTGGTCGGCGTGCGCTTCGCACTGGGCTTCATGTGGTTGACGCTGATCGTCGCCGAGACCATTTCCGCCAGTTCCGGCATTGGCTACCTGGCGATGAACGCCCGGGAGTTTTTGCAGACCGACGTGGTGGTGCTGGCGATTCTGCTGTACGCGGTGCTCGGCAAGCTGGCCGACCTCGCCGCCCGAGGGCTCGAACGTGTGTGGCTGCGCTGGCATCCGGCTTATCAAGTCGCCAAGGGAGGTGCTGCATGACGGCTCAACAACCTCCACGCCTGCTGCGCGGGATTCCGCTGGTGGTGCGCAATCTGCAAAAAACCTTCGGTTCGCGGCAAGTGTTGCGCGAGATCGACCTGCACATTCCGGCAGGCCAGTTTGTCGCCGTGGTCGGTCGTAGCGGCTGCGGCAAGAGCACCTTGCTGCGCTTGCTCGCCGGTCTCGATCAGCCTACCGGCGGCGAATTGCTGGCCGGTTCCGCGCCGCTCAGTGAGGCGCGGGAAGACACACGCTTGATGTTCCAGGAAGCGCGTCTGCTGCCATGGAAAAAGATCATCGATAACGTCGGCCTGGGGCTCAAGGGCCATTGGCGGCCGCAAGCGCTGGAAGCGCTGGAAGCGGTCGGCCTGGCGGATCGCGCCAACGAGTGGCCAGCCGCGCTGTCCGGAGGGCAGAAGCAACGCGTGGCCCTTGCTCGCGCGTTGATTCATCAACCGCGCCTGCTGTTGCTCGATGAGCCGTTGGGCGCGCTGGATGCGCTGACCCGAATAGAAATGCAGCAACTGATCGAACGGCTCTGGCAACAGCACGGTTTCACCGTGTTGCTGGTGACCCACGACGTCAGTGAAGCGGTGGCGATTGCCGATCGGGTGATCCTGATCGAAGACGGCGAAGTCGGCCTCGACCTGCATGTGGAGTTGCCGCGCCCTCGGGTCCGCGGTTCCCATCGACTGGCGGCGCTGGAAACCGAAGTCCTCAACCGTGTGCTGTCACTGCCCGGCCAACCGCCGGAGCCGGAACCTGTTTCACCCTTGCCTACGCAGTTGCGTTGGGCTCAATAACTCCAGCTTTATCCAACGACAGGAATCAACATCATGACTATCAAAGCCATCAACGTTCGCAACCAGTTCAAAGGCTCCATCAAGGAAATCGTGCTCGGCGACGTGCTGTCGGAAATCGACGTGCAAACCGCTTCCGGCATCGTCACTTCGGTGATCACCACGCGTTCGGTGAAAGAGCTGGAGCTGGTCGTGGGCAGCGAAGTGATCGCATTCGTGAAATCCACCGAGGTGTCGATCGCCAAGTTGTAAGGGCGTGGGCCGTCAGTGAGGCCGCGGCGCGGCCTTCGCGAGCAGGCTCGCTCCCACAGGTTTTTGGGTTGGCCACACAATTTGTGTTCAACACCCATCCACTGTGGGAGCGAGCTTGCTCCGGGCGGCGTTCCGGCGATGGGGCCGGCGAGGCCGATAAAAATCAGGCAGGTATAGCTCGCTTGGGCAGGTAGGGCGGCAAATACAGCCCAAGATAGGCGTCAAATACCCGCATCCCTTCCTCAGCCATGCGCGGTGTGATCTGACCATGCTGTTGCACCGAGCGCGCATAAACCCGATCACCGAGCTCCATGGCCAGCGCAAACACATCGACATCGCTCGGCAGCTTCGGCAGCTCGAAGTGTTGGTCGAACAGTTTGTGCATCAGGTCGCCCAGTTCGATGTCGTGCTGACGATCGGCCTGGGTGACTTCGGTCAGGCCGTGTTGGGCGAGGATCAGTTGGCGGGCGGCGGCGTCTTCGCTGTAGATCTCGAGCATGCGTTGTTCCACCAGGCGCGACAGATCCCGCCAGCCGATGAGGGCTTGGTGGTCGATGGGGGCTTGCAGGCAGGCGCGGAAGGCGGCGTGGACGTCGGCGGTCAGGGCTTCGAGCAGGGCCGGGACGCTGGCGAAGAAGTGATAGACGGAGGAGGGCGGGATCTCCGCGCGCTCGGCCACGCTGTAGATCGACAGGCTGGCCACGCCCTCGGCGGCCAGCAGTGTGCGGGCCGCATCGAGTATCGAATCGATCCGGGCCTGGCTGCGTGCGCGGGGTTTGCGGGGGGTGGCTACGCGTGTCATTGAAGTCTCCTGCGGGGCAGCGGGCATTGTACGAGCGGGGTTGCGTGTTGTCTCGCCGGCCGCCATCGCTGGCAAGCCAGCTCCCACAGAAATTTCCCGTGTACACGGAATTTATGTTCACTGGAGATCAACTGTGGGAGCTGGCTTGCCAGCGATCCGCCGCAGGCGGCCATAAAAAAACGCCGTAGGCTTCAATAGCCGACGGCGTTCTTTTTTACTGCAACCGCTTAAACGGTATGCAGGTACCAGTTGTACTCGAGGTCGGAGATGGAGTGTTCGAACTCTTCCAGCTCGCTCTCTTTACAGGCCACGAAGATATCGATGTATTTCGGGTCGATGTACTTGGCCATGACTTCGCTGTCGTCCAGCTCGCGCAGTGCATCGCGCAGGTTGTTCGGCAGGCTCTGCTCGTTCTGCTCGTAGCTGTTGCCTTCCACTGGAGCGCCCGGTTCGATCTTGTTGACCAGACCGTGGTGCACGCCTGCCAGGACCGAAGCCATCAGCAGGTAGGGGTTGGCGTCGGCACCGGCCACGCGGTGTTCCAGTCGAACCGCGTCGGCGGAACCGGTCGGCACGCGCAGGGCGACAGTGCGGTTGTCCAGGCCCCAGCACGGCGAGTTCGGCACGTAGAACTGTGCGCCGAAACGACGGTAGGAGTTGACGTTCGGGCAGAGGAAAGCCATCTGCGCCGGTAGGGTCTCGAGCACACCGCCGATCGCGTGACGCAGTGCGGCGTTCTGCTCGGGATCCTCACTGGCAAAAATGTTTTTGCCGTCTTTGTCGAGAATCGAGATGTGGACATGCAGACCATTGCCCGCCTGGCCCGGATAAGGCTTGGCCATGAAGGTGGTGTCCATTTCATGGTCGTAGGCGATGTTCTTGATCAGGCGCTTGAGCAGGACTGCGTAATCGCAAGCCTTGATCGGGTCGGCCACGTGGTGCAGGTTCACTTCGAACTGCGCCGGGGCACTTTCCTTGACGATGGCGTCGGCCGGGATGCCTTGCTCTTTCGCACCTTCCAGAATGTCCTGGAGGCAGTCGACGTATTCGTCGAGGTCGTCGATCAGGTAAACCTGTGTCGAGTGCGGGCGTTTGCCGGAAATCGGCGAGCGCGGTGGTTGTGGGCGGCCGTTCACGTTCTCCTGGTCGATCAGGTAGAACTCCAGTTCGAACGCGGCACAGATGGTCAGGCCCAGTTCATCGAACTTGGTTACGACTTGTCGCAGCACTTCGCGCGGGTCGGCGAAGAAAGGATCACCTTCGAGTTCGTGCATGGTCATCAACAGTTGCGCGGTCGGGCGCTTCTGCCATGGCTCGTTGCACAGGGTGTCGGGAATTGGATAGCAGATTCGGTCAGCATCGCCGATGTCCAGGCCCAGGCCGGTGCTTTCCACCGTCGAGCCATTGATATCCAGAGCAAATAGAGAGGCCGGCAGGTTGATGCCTTTCTCGTAAACCTTGTGGAGGCTGGTGCGTTCGATGCGCTTGCCGCGCACCACACCATTCATATCCGCAATCAGAAGGTCAACGTACAGAACCTCAGGATGTTCCTTAAGGAACGCGTTCGCTTCGTTAAGCTGAACGGCACGCGGGGGTACCGACATGATGCAACACCTTTGTTGTTAAAAATATCAATCATTGATCTCTTCGGATTCCAGTCAACCCGAACGGCATGCCGAAGTCAAGCGAGGCCGTTTTTGCCCCAAAAAAGCGCTCGTACGGCTTTTTTGAGGCACTTTGGGGCGTTTTTATGCCCGTCAGCGCTATGCCGTCTGCACACTTGAGCGGGCCGTGTTGTATTTTTTACGGGGGTGTTGTGTAAAAAAATGAACAAGGCTAAGCTCGAATCAAACCCATAACAGCAATAATACCGGGGTGCTACATGTCTCGCCTGTCGTTAATCGGCATCACCGACTGCGGTAAGCTGAACGGTTTGCATGCTTATCACATCAGTGGCGATATTCACGTCAGCGTCGCAGCCTTCGCGGCTCCCGGCGTGCCGGTGATCTTTCCGTCCCTGGCAAATCGACGCTTTGCGTCCGATATTCTGGACGGCCTTGATGGCACCCCCATTACGGTTACTCCATTCAATATAGAACCGATTCAGAATAATAGTGGCGCCTCCATTGCCTTGGGCGCCGCTTGCGATTCTGCACGCCTGGCATTTTGCGACGTGGTGCAAAAAAAACACGATAGCCTTTCGTACACCTGAATTCCAACGCGGCGCCGATGCGTCAAACATTGCCCGACTCCTGCAAGAGTCAGGAAACTCAAAGCCTAGAGGCATTTATGAGTAACAACCTCGACCAGCTCACCGATTGGTTGAAAGACCACAAGATCACAGAAGTCGAATGCATGATCGCCGACTTGACCGGAATCACCCGGGGCAAGATTTCGCCGACCAACAAATTCATCGCCGAAAAGGGCATGCGCCTGCCAGAGAGCGTGCTGCTGCAGACCGTGACCGGCGATTACGTCGAAGACGACATCTATTACGAGCTGCTCGACCCGGCCGACATCGACATGATCTGCCGTCCCGACCAGAGCGCGGTATACCTGGTGCCTTGGGCCATCGAGCCCACCGCCATCGTCATTCACGACACCTACGACAAGCAAGGCAACCCGATCGAGCTGTCGCCGCGCAACGTGCTGAAAAAAGTCCTGAAACTCTATGCCGACAAGGGCTGGCAGCCGATTGTGGCGCCGGAAATGGAGTTCTACCTGACCAAGCGCAGCGATGACCCGGATTACCCGCTGCAGCCGCCGATCGGCCGTTCCGGGCGCCCTGAAACCGGTCGCCAATCGTTTTCCATTGAAGCGGCCAACGAATTCGATCCGCTGTTCGAAGACGTCTACGACTGGTGTGAACTGCAGGAGCTGGACCTCGACACGCTGATCCACGAGGACGGCACGGCGCAGATGGAAATCAACTTCCGTCACGGCGATGCCCTGTCCCTGGCCGACCAGATCCTGGTGTTCAAGCGCACCATGCGCGAGGCCGCGCTCAAGCACAACGTGGCGGCGACCTTCATGGCCAAGCCCATGACCGGCGAGCCCGGCAGTGCCATGCACTTGCACCAGAGCATCATCGACATCGAAACCGGCAAGAACATCTTCTCCAATGAAGACGGGACCATGAGCCAGCTGTTCCTGCACCACATCGGTGGCTTGCAGAAACTCATTCCCGAGCTGTTGCCGCTGTTTGCGCCCAACGTCAATTCGTTCCGCCGTTTCCTGCCGGATACCTCGGCACCGGTAAACGTGGAGTGGGGCGAAGAAAACCGCACAGTGGGCCTGCGGGTTCCGGATGCCGGGCCGCAAAACCGTCGGGTGGAAAACCGCCTGCCGGGCGCCGATGCGAACCCGTACCTGGCGATTGCCGCGAGCCTGCTCTGCGGTTACATCGGCATGGTCGAAGGACTGAACCCGAGTGCGCCGGTCGTGGGCCGTGGCTATGAACGCCGTAACCTGCGCCTGCCACTGACCATCGAAGATGCGCTGGAACGCATGGAAAACAGCGCGACCATCGAGAAGTACCTGGGCAAAAATTTCATTACTGGCTACGTGGCGGTCAAGCGGGCCGAGCATGAAAACTTCAAGCGCGTGATCAGTTCGTGGGAACGGGAGTTCCTGCTTTTTGCCGTCTGACACGCCGGGCGTCCGTTGTCGCCAGACGGCGCCTCCACCTGATTTTCTTTAGGAGATTGGTATGACCAGCAACAACCCGCAAACCCGTGAATGGCAAGCCCTGAGCAACGATCACCACCTGGCCCCGTTCAGCGACTTCAAGCAGTTGAAAGAGAAAGGCCCACGGATCATCACCAACGCCAAGGGCGTTTACCTGTGGGACAGCGAAGGCAACAAGATTCTCGATGGTATGGCTGGCCTGTGGTGCGTGGCCATCGGTTACGGTCGCGATGAACTGGCCGATGCCGCCAGCAAACAAATGCGCGAACTGCCGTACTACAACCTGTTCTTCCAGACCGCTCACCCACCGGTGCTGGAGCTGGCCAAAGCCATCGCCGACATCGCGCCTGAAGGCATGAACCATGTGTTCTTCACCGGTTCCGGCTCCGAAGGCAACGACACCATGCTGCGCATGGTTCGTCACTATTGGGCGATCAAGGGCCAGCCGAAGAAGAAAGTCATCATCAGCCGCAAGAACGGCTATCACGGTTCCACCGTGGCCGGCGCGAGCCTGGGCGGCATGACTTACATGCATGAACAAGGCGACTTGCCGATCCCGGGCATCGTCCACATCGCCCAGCCGTACTGGTTCGGCGAAGGCGGTGACATGACGCCGGAAGAGTTCGGTGTCTGGGCCGCCAATCAGCTGGAAGAGAAGATTCTGGAAATCGGCGTCGACAACGTGGGCGCCTTTATTGCCGAGCCGATCCAGGGCGCCGGCGGCGTGATCATTCCGCCAGACACCTACTGGCCGCGCATCAAGGAAATCCTCGCCAAGTACGACATCCTGTTCGTGGCTGACGAAGTGATCTGTGGTTTCGGTCGTACCGGTGAGTGGTTCGGTTCCGACTTCTACGGCCTCAAGCCCGACATGATGACCATCGCCAAAGGCCTGACTTCCGGCTACATCCCTATGGGTGGCCTGATCGTGCGTGACGAAGTGGTGGCGGTGCTCAATGAAGGCGGCGATTTCAACCATGGCTTCACCTACTCCGGGCACCCGGTGGCGGCTGCGGTGGCACTGGAAAACATCCGCATCATGCGCGAAGAAAAAATTATCGAGCGCGTGCACAACGAAACGGCACCGTATTTGCAGAAACGTCTGCGGGAACTGAACGATCACCCATTGGTGGGCGAAGTTCGCGGGGTAGGTCTGTTGGGGGCTATCGAGTTGGTGCAGGACAAGGCCACTCGCAAGCGTTACGAAGGCAAGGGCGTCGGCATGATCTGCCGGCAGTTCTGCTTCGATAACGGCCTGATCATGCGCGCCGTGGGCGACACCATGATCATCGCGCCACCCCTGGTGATTACACTGGCGGAAATCGATGAGTTGGTGACCAAGGCACGCAAGTGCCTGGACCTGACCCTCAGTGCATTGCAGGGCTAAGTGCTAGGCTCTGAGCGGGAGTATGAAACTTTCGCTCGGCACAGTCATAAGAGGCGGCCTTTTGTTGAAAGACCGCCTCGGATCTTGCCAGACTAGCCGCGGTTCCAGTTGCCCGGGTTCGGCCGCTGAACATAGTGGTTCAAAAGAGAAAAATTTGGAGCATCACGCATGAAGGCATTAGGCAAAAAGTTTGCTGGCAAGACTCTTCTCGCCATGTCCCTGATGGGCATTATGGCGGGCGCGGTTCAGGCGGACGACAAGGTGTTGCACGTCTATAACTGGTCCGACTACATCGCTCCGGACACGATCAAGAAGTTTGAAGACGAGTCGGGTATCAAAGTTGTCTACGACGTCTTCGACAGTAACGAAACCCTCGAAGCCAAGTTGCTGGCCGGCAAGTCCGGTTACGACATCGTCGTTCCGTCGAACAATTTCCTGGCCAAGCAGATCAAGGCCGGCGTTTACCAGAAGCTGGACAAGTCCAAGCTGCCAAACTGGAAAAACCTGAACACCGACCTGCTCAAGGCCGTATCGGTCAGCGACCCGGGCAACGAACACGCCTTCCCGTACATGTGGGGTTCGATCGGTATCGGTTTCAACGCCGAGAAGGTCAAGGCTGCACTGGGTGCCGACGCACCGACCGATTCCTGGGACCTGATCTTCAAGCCTGAGAACGCCGCCAAGTTGAAGTCGTGCGGTATCAGCCTGCTCGATTCGCCAACCGAGATGATTCCGGTGGCGCTGCACTACCTGGGCCTGCCAACCGACAGCCAGAAGAAAGAAGACATCGACAAGGCTGAAGCGCTGATCATGAAGGTTCGTCCTTCGATCGCTTATTTCCACTCTTCCAAGTACATCTCCGACCTGGCCAACGGCAACATCTGCGTGGCCGTGGGTTACTCGGGCGACATCTACCAGGCCAAGTCCCGCGCGGCTGAAGCCGGCGACAAGGTGAAAGTCAGCTACAACATTCCGAAAGAAGGTGCGGGCAGCTTCTACGACATGGTCGCCATCCCTAAAGATGCCGAAAACGTCGAAGGCGCCTACAAGTTCATGACCTTCCTGCAGAAGCCGGAAATCATGGCTGAAATCACCAACGCCGTGCGTTTCCCGAACGGTAACGCGGCTGCCACGCCACTGGTGGATAAAGACATCACCAGCGATCCAGGCATCTACCCGCCAGCGGACGTGCTGGCCAAGCTGTACGCGATTGCCGACTTGCCGGCCGCGACCCAGCGGATCCTGACTCGCAGCTGGACCAAGATCAAATCCGGTAAGTAACAAGTAAACCTTGTGGAAGCGAGCTTGCTCGCGATGAGCCTGAGAGCACCGCGGGGTGTCAGGCACCCCGCGTCATCGTTGACGACCATCGCGAGCCGGCTCGCTCCTGCAAGTATCTGCATAAAAGTTTTGCTGGAACGGTTTTTCGAGGGTAAGTTGCGCGCCGGTTTTGTTGCCAGGCAGCCATGGCTGTCATGTAACGCGGGGCAACTTGGGCCCAACTAATTTTAGAGGACCTCCACTTGCCTATTTTTTCTTTGTTGCGCAATGCCATGCTGGTTGCTGCCGGGTTGACGCTTGCCGTCAATGTTCAGGCCGCCGGCACCGTGCATATTTATAACTGGTCGGACTACATCGGTCAGACCACCCTGGCAGACTTTCAGAAAGAGACCGGCATCAAGCCGGTCTATGACGTCTTCGACTCCAACGAAACCCTGGAAGGCAAGTTGCTGGCCGGGCATACCGGGTATGACGTGGTCGTGCCTTCCAACCACTTCCTCGGCAAGCAGATCAAGGCCGGTGCTTTCCAGAAGCTCGACAAATCGCAGTTGCCGAACTATTCGAACCTCGACCCGGCGCTGCTCAAGCGCCTGGAGCAGAACGACCCGGGCAACCAGTATGCCGTGCCGTATCTGTGGGGCACCAACGGCATCGGTTACAACGTCGACAAAATCAAGGAAGTGTTAGGCGTCGACAAGATCGATTCCTGGAGCGTGTTGTTTGAGCCGCAGAACATCAAGAAACTGCAAAAATGCGGTGTGGCGTTCCTCGACTCCGCTGATGAAATGATGCCCACGGTCCTCAACTATATGGGCTTGAACGCCAACAGCACCGACCCCAAGGACTACGAAAAAGCGACCGCCAAGTTGCTGGCCGTGCGGCCTTACGTGACTTACTTCAACTCTTCCAAATACATCTCGGACCTGGCCAATGGCGATATCTGCATCGCCGTCGGATTCTCCGGCGATATTTTCCAGGCCCGCACCCGCGCCGAAGAAGCCAAGAAAGGCATCAACATCGCCTACACCATTCCGAAAGAAGGTGGCGCGCTCTGGTTCGACATGCTGGCGATTCCGAAGGACTCGGCCAACGTCAAAGAGGCCCATGCCTTCATCAACTATTTGCTGAAGCCTGAGGTGATCGCCCAGGTCAGTGATTACGTCGGCTATGCCAACCCTAATCCGGGGGCGGACAAACTGATGGAACAATCCATTCGCACCGACGAAGCGGTTTATCCACCGCAAACCGTGCTCGACAAGACCTACGTGTCCATCGAGTTACCACCGAAGATTCAGCGTTTGATGACCCGCAGCTGGACCACGGTCAAGTCGGGTAAATAGCTTCAAGGCTCAAACTATCCAAGGTTGGCTCACCTTGAGCGAACTGCACTCTTTTTTTCTGGGAGTTTCGTAAATGGCAGTTGCCTCCGGCGCCTATAAGAAAGCCCTCGAGGGCGACCAATCACCTAAAGAGGTGTTGGTCAAAATCGACCGGGTCACGAAGAAGTTCGACGAGACGATTGCCGTGGACGACGTGTCCCTGGAAATCAAGAAAGGCGAAATCTTCGCCCTGCTCGGCGGTTCGGGATCGGGCAAATCCACCTTGCTGCGCATGCTCGCAGGTTTCGAGCGTCCAACCGAAGGGCGGATCTTCCTCGATGGCGTAGACATCACCGATATGCCGCCGTACGAGCGGCCGATCAACATGATGTTCCAGTCCTACGCCTTGTTCCCGCACATGACCGTGGCGCAGAACATTGCCTTCGGCCTCAAGCAGGACAAGCTGCCGGCCGCGGAAATCGATGCGCGCGTGGCCGACATGCTCAAGCTGGTGCAGATGAGCCAGTACGCCAAGCGCAAACCGCATCAGCTGTCCGGTGGTCAGCGTCAGCGTGTGGCCCTGGCCCGCTCCCTGGCCAAGCGGCCGAAGCTGCTGCTGCTCGACGAACCGATGGGTGCACTGGACAAGAAGCTGCGTTCGCAAATGCAGCTGGAGCTGGTCGAGATCATCGAGCGCGTCGGCGTAACCTGCGTCATGGTGACCCACGACCAGGAAGAGGCCATGACCATGGCCGAGCGCATCGCGATCATGCACCTGGGCTGGATCGCCCAGATCGGCAGCCCGATCGACATCTACGAAACCCCGACCAGCCGCCTGGTCTGCGAATTCATCGGCAACGTCAACATCTTCGACGGTGAAGTGATCGATGACGCCGAAGGCCACGCGACCATCACCTGCAAGGACCTGGATCGCCAGATCTATGTCGGCCACGGCATCAGCACCTCGGTGCAAGACAAGTCCGTGACCTACGCGATCCGCCCGGAAAAACTGCTCGTGACCCCGACCATGCCGACCTGCGAATACAACTGGTCCAGCGGCAAGGTGCACGACATCGCCTACCTCGGCGGTCACTCGGTGTTCTACGTCGAGCTGCCGAGCGGCAAGATCGTCCAGTCGTTCGTCGCCAACGCCGAGCGCCGTGGCCAGCGGCCGACCTGGGGTGATCAGGTTTACGTTTGGTGGGAAGATGACAGCGGCGTGGTGCTTCGCTCATGAACATGCGCAAATTCAAACGCCGCCTCAATCGAATAATTCCCGGTGGCCGTCAGTTGGTCATCGGGGTTCCTTTCATCTGGCTGTTCCTGTTCTTCATGTTGCCGTTCTTCATCGTCCTGAAGATCAGCTTCGCCGAAGCCGACGTGGCCATTCCGCCGTACACCGAGATCTACAGCTACGCCGAGCAGAAGCTGCAGGTGCTGTTGAACCTGGGCAACTACGCGATGCTGGGCGACGACGAGCTGTACATCGCCGCCTACCTCGGCTCGTTGAAGATGGCGCTGATCAGCACCATCCTCTGTCTGCTGATCGGCTACCCGATGGCCTACGCCATCGCCAGTGCCCGCAAAGAGCTGCAAACGGTGCTGGTGCTGCTGATCATGATGCCGACCTGGACCGCGATCCTGATCCGCGTGTATGCGTGGATGGGGATCCTCAGCAACAACGGTCTGCTCAACGGTTTCCTGATGACAATGGGCTGGATCGACGAGCCGCTGCAGATCCTCAATACCAACCTGGCGGTCTACATCGGCGTGGTTTATTCGTACCTGCCGTTCATGATCCTGCCGCTCTACGCCAACCTGGTGAAGCACGACAACAGCCTGCTGGAAGCCGCTTCCGACCTCGGTTCGAGCACCTTCAACAGCTTCTGGAAGATCACGATCCCGCTGTCGAAAAACGGCATCGTCGCCGGCTGCATGCTGGTGTTCATCCCGGTGGTGGGTGAGTTCGTTATCCCGGAACTGCTCGGCGGTCCGGAAACCCTGATGATCGGTAAAGTGCTCTGGCAAGAATTCTTCAACAACCGTGACTGGCCGGTGGCGTCTGCCCTGGCGGTGGTGATGCTGGCGATCCTGATTGTGCCGATCATCCTGTTCAACCGCAGTCAGGCCAAGGAAATGGAGGGTAAAGAATGAAGCGCTTCCGTTTCTCCAGCCTGATGCTGGTACTGGGTCTGCTGTTCATTTATGCGCCGATGCTGATCCTGGTGATCTACTCGTTCAACGCCTCGAAACTGGTGACGGTGTGGGGCGGCTGGTCGATCAAGTGGTACGTCGGTCTGCTCGACAACACCCAGCTGATGGGCTCGGTGGTGCGCTCGCTGGAAATCGCCTGCTACACGGCGGTGGCGGCGGTGGCACTGGGCACACTGGCGGCATTCGTCCTGACCCGTATCACCCACTTCAAGGGGCGTACCCTGTTCGGCGGCCTGGTGACCGCGCCGCTGGTCATGCCCGAGGTGATCACCGGTCTGTCGCTGTTGCTGCTGTTCGTGGCCATGGCGCAGATGATCGGCTGGCCGCAGGAACGCGGCATCGTCACCATCTGGATCGCTCACACCACGTTCTGTGCGGCGTATGTGGCGGTGGTGGTCTCGGCGCGTTTGCGTGAGCTGGACCTGTCCATCGAAGAGGCCGCCATGGACCTCGGCGCACGGCCGTGGAAGGTGTTCTTCCTGATCACCATCCCGATGATCGCGCCATCCCTGGGTGCGGGCGGCATGATGTCCTTCGCCCTGTCCCTGGATGACCTGGTGTTGGCGAGCTTCGTGTCGGGGCCGGGTTCCACCACCCTGCCGATGGAAGTGTTCTCGGCGGTGCGCCTGGGCGTGAAGCCGGAGATCAACGCCGTGGCCAGTCTGATTCTGCTGGCGGTGTCGCTGATGACGTTCCTGGTCTGGTTCTTCAGCCGACGCGCAGAAGAAGCGCGCAAGCGTGCGATCCAGCAGGCCATCGAAGAAAGCGCGGCCGATTCGTGGAAGCAACCGGACGTGCGTCGTGCGCAGGCACCGGAAGCGGCTTGAGCTTGATGTGGGGTTGGCCACCATTTCGTGGCTGACCCTGATCCACTGTAGGAGCGAGCCTGCTCGCGATGGACTCCCAGTCGACATCTTCGTTGACTGACACTCCTTCGCGAGCAAGCTCGCTCCCACAGTTTTTTGCGGTCAGGCAACCCAGGGAGATTTGCGGATGACCTCGACAAAGTTCATCGGTTTGAACCCCGGCTCCTGATCCATCAACACATCCGTCTTCACGTTGCCGAACGTGGTCTGCGGACGATGGCGCAAGCCGTCGGCAAAGGCGCAGATGATGCATTCCTTGAACCCTTCACCCCGTGGATGCGCATGCACCACGGCTTCGCGCTGCGCGGTGGGAAACGCTGCGTAGTCCATCCCCAGCACGTCCATCTCGACACCGGCGGTCACCAGCGCGACGGTTGGCCGCAAATGTTGGGGCACGCCGGGGGTGGTGTGCAGGGCGATCGACAACCAGACTTGCTCGATATCGTCATCGCTGAGCCCGTAGGGCTTGAGGAACGCGGCCGCCGCATTGGCGCCATCGACTTCGAAGCGCTCGTTGTCGCTGCGGTAGCCTTCCACCAGGCCGAGGTCATGGAACATCGCGCCGACGTACAACAGCTCAGGGTTGTAGGCCAGTTGCTTGCGCTCGCCGCTTAGCGCGCCAAACAGAAACACCCGGCGCGAGTGGTGGTAGAGCAGGTCTGATTCGATGTCGCGGATGTATTCGGTGGTGGCTCTGGCCAACGCGCTGTCGGGGATT
This sequence comes from Pseudomonas sp. MIL9, assembly GCF_016887925.1. Taxonomy (NCBI): domain Bacteria; kingdom Pseudomonadati; phylum Pseudomonadota; class Gammaproteobacteria; order Pseudomonadales; family Pseudomonadaceae; genus Pseudomonas; species Pseudomonas sp. MIL9. The sequence goes on from NZ_JAFEHE010000009.1 coordinate 118,441, forward strand.
TTGATACCGGCAATGGTGGTGCTCATGGGAGTTCCCTCGTGATGAACGCCGTGACGGCGCTGAGGGTTTCAGTCTGTTCGTCCACCCCCAAACCGGACAATCGATCCATGGCTGCGATCACGGCCAATGAGCGTGCATATCGCGCCAACCTCGCTTGTTGAGTGTGGATTGGCTAAGTTTGCACACAGCCCCTGTAGGAGCGAGCCTGCTCGCGATGGACGTCAACGATGACGCGGGCTGTCTGGATAAACACAGCGCCCTCACGTCCATCGCGAGCGGGCTCGCTCCTACAGGCATCGGTGTGATCCGATCCATAAAAGGCAATTCACGTCATGAGTAAAACCGTTGCCATCGTGGTGTTCGCCGGCGTGCAGTCGCTGGACGTCACCGGTCCCATGGACGTGTTTTCCGAAGCCAATCGATTTCTCGCCCCCGAGGATCACTATCAGCTGGAAGTGATTGGCGTCGAGCGCGGTGCGATGGCGTGCTCCAACGGCCTGTCACTCAACGCCCACCGACATTTCAGCGAAGCATTGCTAGCCTGCGACTTGCTGCTGGTGGCGGGTGGACCTCAGTTGCCGTTCACGGATTTCGGTGCGGCATTCAATGCCTGGCTGCATGAGGCCTGTGGCCGGGCGCAACGTTTTGGCTCGATCTGCAATGGTGCATTCATGCTCGCCCGGGCGGGTTTGCTGGAGGGGCGCACCGTGACCACGCATTGGAATGATGCCGCCGCGTTGGCGGCGCTTTGCCCGACCACTCGGGTCGAAGCCGATCGCTTGTACGTGCAGGATGACGAGCTCTACACCTCGGCCGGCGTCACGGCGGGGATCGACTTGTCGTTGTACCTGCTGGGTCGCGACCATGGGCCGGAAGTGGCGTTGAGCGTGGCCAAACGACTGGTGGTGTTCACCCAGCGCTCGGGCGGCCAGTCACAGTTCAGCCCGTTCCTGACACCCCACGCCGAACCGACTTCGGCAGTGGCGATGGTTCAGCACTACGTGCTGGCCAACCTGACCGGCGACCTGACCATCGCCGATCTGGCCAACGCCGCCAACATGAGTGCGCGCAACTTTTCCCGAGTGTTCGCCAGAGAAGCGAAAATCACCCCGGCCGAATTCGTCGAGCGGGCCAGGGTGGACGCGGCGCGAGTGATGCTGGAAAGCACGGGTGCGCCGCTCAAGACCGTGGCCTATCAATGCGGCTTCCGCGATGCCCAGCACATGCGCAGTGTGTTCAACCGCAGGCTGGGGGTGACGCCGCAACAGTTCAGGCTGAACTTTGCGGCGATGGTTTGAGTCAGGAATTGCGTTGTTCTCGCGGGCCTCATCGCTAGCAGGCTAGCTCCCACAATGGATCTGCGTGCACCGGATCAATGTGGGAGCGAGCCTGCTCGCGATGAGGCCAGTCCAGCCAAAAAGATTTACTGAGCGCCCCGCGCCGGCAACAGCTTCAACGTACTGCGCGTATTGGCTGTCACCTCTTCATCATTGAGATGCGCCTGGTAGTAAACCCCTTCGATATACGCCTCGGCCTGATCGTCATAGTGACGGTCGAACAGTACGCCGCTCTGGCCGACCGGGTTGACGGTCAGGCTGTGAGCCGGGTCGGCGAAGTCGATCAGGCGTCGGGTCGACGGGCCATAAGTCACCGGCCAGGGTGCCGGACCGATCCTGGCCGACAGGTTATTCGGCACTTCATGACTGCCGGGGGCGGCGAAGGGGCCGATATTGAAGAGGCGGTCCAGCGGCTTTTGCTGCCCCAACGGATGACCATGGGTCAGCGTATGGGCCTTGCCCCACTGCCATTGCGCGAAGTCCGGACCGAGGGTGGTCTTGAGGTGGGCGATGCTGGCCCGCCACGCAGCCTTGACGGTATCGGCGCGGGTTTCCTTGCCAAGCGTGTTGCGATTGTCCCACCAGGGTGAGTCGGGGCTGGCGGCCAGGCGTGGTAGCGCGGCGTCGATCACGCGGGTCGAAAGCAGTGTTTCGAAGAAGTCGTTGCCCAATTCATCGTGCATCGTCGCGTCAGCCAGATTGAACAGGAACTGGTTGAACAGCGTGGCACTGGTGGATTCCAGCGGGTAGTCGCCCTTCCACTGGGCCAGTTGCTCCACCAGTTTGAGTTCGGCCGGGTCGCTGACCACCGAACGCAACACCGGCAGCAATGGCGCCAGGAGGCGAGGGCCGTAGGCGGTGGTGGTGCCCAGTTGCAGCTTCTGGCTGGATTCCAGGTCCCACTTGATGCCCTTGTCGCTGAGCTGCTGATTGAGCTGCTGACCACGGTCGGCGAGGTTGTAATAACCGGGAATCTCCATACCCGTCGGTGACACTGGCTGGAAGTTGGCCGAGACGATGTAGCCCCGCGCCGGATTCTCTTCCTGCGGGTTGGCGCTGAAGGGATAGAAACCGTCCTTGTCAGCATCAGCGGTGCTGCCGTCGAGGATAAAGCCGGGGCGCACACCCGCGGGGCGCTTGGGTAGCTGTGCGGCGGCCCACCAGCCGATGTCACCCTTGGCGTTGGCCCAGACGATGTTCAGGCCGGGTGCCTGGACCTTGGCGGCAGCGCTGCGGGCCTTGGCCAGGGTGTCGGCGCGATTGAGCTGATAGAAGCCCTCGAGGATCGGGTTCTGGCTTTCGAGAAAACCCCACCACATGGCGATCGGCGTCTTGCCCACACCGCTGCCCAGCGCATCGTTGACGATCGGGCCGTGGGGCGACTGGCGCAATACCAGTGTGACCGGTGCCTGACCCTTGACCGCGATTTGTTGTTCGCTGGTCACCATGTCCACCCATTTGCCGCGATACCAGACCTGGTTGGGGTTATCCGGATTGACCTTCTCGGCAATCAGGTCGAGGTCATCGTTCTGGAACATGGTGATGCTCCAGCCGAAGTCACGGTTCATGCCCAGCGAGGCGAAGGGCATCAACGCCTGATAGTGGCCGTAGAGTTCGAAACCCGGCGCCGAGAGTTGCGCTTCGTACCACACCGACGGTGCGGAAAAACGGATATGCGGGTCACCTGCCAGCAGCGGTTTGCCACTTTTGGTTCGGCTGCCGGCGACGACCCAGGCGTTGCTGCCTTCGAATTGCGGCAGGCCATTGTCGGCCAGCGCCTGTTCGCTGAGGCGGGCGAGGGCGTTCAGGTCTTTCCAGTCAGTACTGGCCAGCGACAGCGCCGTGCCGTTGTGACGCTTCGCCAATACGCCTTTGGGCTGCCAGTCGAGATCGAAAATGTTCAGGTAGTCGGCGCCCAACTGATCGCGCACGTAGGTCAGCAGGGGTTCGGTGCGAAACGCCGCGGCAAAACTGTAGGCCATGTAACCGGCGATGCTGATGGTGTCCCGGGCCGTGAACGGCCGCTTGGGGATGCCCAGTACGTCGAACTCCACGGGTTTCGCGTGAGTGTCCTGATACTGGTTGATGCCATCCAGATAGGCCTGCATGGCGATGAAAGCGGGGGATTGTTTGTCCAGGTTCGCGAGGTAGGTTTCGGCGCGCTCGCGAATGCGCAGGCTGCGCATCAACTTGTCAGTGTCGAGCAGTTTTGGCCCCAGCACTTCAGCCAGCTCGCCACGGGCCAGGCGACGCAGGATTTCCATCTGGAACAGCCGGTCCTGGGCATGGACGTAGCCGAGGGCGCGGTAAAGATCGGATTCGTTTTCGGCGCGGATGTGCGGGATGCCACGTTCGTCGTAGCGCACGGTGACCGAACCTTGCAGGTGTTGCAGTTCCACCATGCCCTGGCGTGACGGCTGCTTGCTGTAGACGTACCAGCCGGATCCAGCGGCAAGCACGACGATCAGCAAACCGAGTGCGGTCAGGCTACGTTTCATGGTGTCTCCTTGTTGTCATGTATGAACAGCGATTCCCAGGCGCCACTGTTTAACATGGCAGGCCGGTTTGGCCCATCGCCCGTAGGAGGGGTTCGTATGGCCCTGCGTTTCCCTACTTTGCGGTATCGACGCGCCAGGGGCAGTAACAACCCACCGCGAGCGTGTGCGTGGCACTCACTTCACGACCTTCGTTCAGTGCTTGCAGAATCGGTTCGATAAAGCTGTTGCTCGAGTTGCAGGTCAGGCCCTCGCTGTAGGGGCCGAAATACGCCAGTTTGCCGCTGCGATCCCAGATCGCCACGGCCGGGCTGGCAGGGATTTGCTCGGCACCGGGCAAAACCTCGATGCTTTTCAGGCGGCTCAAGGTGTCGGGTAGCTGGCCATGGCTGCCGGGCTTTTGAACCGCAAAAAACTCCACCCCCTGCGGTACGTAGCGCTCGACCAGTTCGATCAGGTGTTGTTGATTGCCGACGTTGCACGGACAGGACGGGTCCCAGAAATGCACCAGGCGGATGGCGCCAGGGCCGGCGAGGTCAGCGGGAAGGCGCAGCGGATCACCGGAGAACAAGGCGGTGTGATCGCTGAACGCACGCAGGTAACGCCCCTGAAACCAGTCGTAAGCAGCCCACAGCACCCCGGCACACACGAGCGCTAGCAGGGTGACAAACAGGGTGGCGCGGACGGGCGAGCGCATGGGTTCACTCCTTGAAAGTCGGCTAGCTTGCCATGCTTGCTGCGACAGATGAATATCGCAGATCCATAAAGTCCGTTTCACTCTCTGGAATAATTCATGCCGGCCACCTTCGACCCTGATCACCTGCGCGCCAGCCTGCGTCCATTGGCCGAGAGGCAGCCGCTGTCAGTAGAGGCACAGGCTTATCAGCGGTTTTACGGGCTGGACTTTTCTACGCGCAATGTACGCAGCGGACTGGGGCGTTTTCAGGTCGATGGCTATGAAATCGTCAGCCAGTTCTGGTGGCCCGAACGGGCGAAGGCGACGCTGTTTGTGTTTCATGGCTTTTATGACCACACCGGACTTTATCGGCACGTGATCGAGTGGGCGCTGGATCAGGGGTTTGCCGTGATTGCCTGCGATTTGCCGGGGCATGGGCTGTCCAGCGGCGAGCGGGCGAGCATCAGGGATTTCGCCGAGTACCAGGACACCCTGCAAGGGCTGTTCAACGAGGCGCAATCCCTGGAGCTGCCGCAACCGTGGCATTTGTGCGGGCAAAGCACCGGCGGCGCCATTGTGATCGATCATGTGCTGAATGCGGGGGCGAGCAGCCCGGCGCAGGGCCAGGTGATTCTGCTGGCACCGCTGGTGCGGCCGCGGGCGTGGGGTTGGTCGAAATTCAGCTATTACCTGCTCAAGCCTTTCGTCAAAGGCATTGCCCGACGTTTCAGCGAAAACTCCAACGACCCGGAATTTTTGCCCTTCCTGCAGGCCGATCCTTTGCAGCCACTGCGTCTGCCGACGGCTTGGGTAGGCGCGCTGGCACGCTGGATCAAACGCGTCGAAGCCGCACCGGCGAGCCCCCGGCGACCACTGATTGTGCAAGGCCAGGCGGACATGACCGTGGATTGGGAACATAACCTTGAGGTGTTGCGGGGCAAGTTTGATCGGCCGCAGGTGCTGATGCTGCCCGAGGCAAGGCATCATCTGGCGAATGAAATGCCGGCGTTGCGAGGGCAGTACTTCGGGTTCTTGACCAAGCGGATCAAGGGCCGGAATGGTCAGTGACCATACGTGCCCCATCGCGGGCAAGCCCGATCCCACAGGATGTGTGGCCTTTCAAAATTGACCAACGACCTGTGGGAGCGAGCCTGCTCGCGATGGCGATTGATCGGGCTCCCAAAAATTACTGGGCCAGGTTCGACGTGCTTTGCCCCACCGCCAGCCCCGCCCGAATCGCCGCCAGTGCCGCCTGGTAATAAGCCTTGCCCTCTGCCGACTCGGCAAATGTGGCGAACTCTTCCAGTTCTTCATCCGACAGGTCGCGATAGACATACAGCAGAGTGTTGTTCAGGTCGCTGCCGATCTGCTCCATCAAGCGCTGGCGCTGTCCGTTCAACATGCCTTGCGCCTGGCCGGCGCCGAGCAGGCCGGGGATCATCGCGCTCAGGCTGTCGGCCGCGACACCGGCAATCGCCAGGCTGACTTCCGCGCCGGCCTCGCGAGCGGGCAGGGCCTGGGCCAGGTGACCGATGATCAACAGGCGGCTGTCGCTGGCCTGCATCTTCGGCAAGCCCTTGGCGTTTTTCGCCAGTTGATCGCGGCGGGTCGCCAGCAATTCGGCGGTGACGATCTTCTTGCCCAGGGGCGACTGGAAGAAGTCCAGTGCCGGTTTCGGATCGGCGAGGTGCTTGCGCAGCTGCGATTCGGCGCGCTGGTCCATGGCTTTGGGGTCAAAGCGCTGATTGCTGTTGTTGATCAGTGCCTGGAACACGGCGGGTGGCAGGCTGCTCTGGTAGCGCTGCTGGGCGGCTGAAAGGGCATCGTTGAAATGCGCGCGTTGTTCTGGCCAGCCGGCGACCTTGTACAACTGGTCATGGCCGTCTGCCCAAGCGGGCAACACGCAGAACATCAGCAGGGAGAAAAGCAAACGGCGCATAGGGACTCCTGTCAGCAGGCGACTATTCTCCGTGTGGCATACGGACTTGTCGAGAATTCGTATCAACCCGCTGCGTGGCTCTGTCGGATTTTCAGGCGCAGGAATACTATGCGCGCCATGCAAATACCTTCTGATCACCCGTTGCTGTTACGAATCGTCGATGACCTGGCCGCCAATGGCTGGTCGCAGCAAAATATTTTCCTGCCTCTGGATCTGACCCGAGCACTGGCGGCCGAGTGCCGTAAACGTGCTGCCGAGGGTGAACTGGCCCCGGCTGCGGTAGGGCGCGGGCCCACCTCGGAGATTCGCGAGGGCATTCGCGGCGATCATATCCAGTGGATCGAGCCCGGCCAGGCCGAGGCTTGCGACAGCTATCTGGGATTGATGGACAGCCTGCGCGAGGCCATGAACCGCGATCTGTTCCTGGGCCTGGAAGATTTCGAAAGCCATTTCGCGATGTACCCGCCCGGGGCGTTCTACCTCCAGCACGTCGACCGGTTTCGCGATGACGACCGGCGCATGGTCTCGGCGGTGGTCTACCTCAACGACGCCTGGCTGCCCGAACACGGTGGTCAGTTGCGCATGTACCTGGATGAAGGTGCGGCATACGATGTGATACCGACTGGCGGCTGCCTGGTGGTCTTCCTGTCGGGCGAAGTTCCCCATGAAGTGTTGCCTGCGACCCGCGAGCGCCTGTCGCTGACCGGGTGGTTCCGGCGTCGCGGCAACGAGCCGTTCTGATCATGCAGAAAATTCTGGTAAGCCGCTGTCTGCTGGGGCATCGCGTACGTTACGACGGCGGGGCCAGCGGGCCGTTCGATCCGCTTCAGGCATGGCTCGACGAAGGCCGCGTCGTGCCGTTGTGCCCGGAGGTCGCCGGAGGATTGCCGACACCACGGGCCGCTGCCGAAATTCCCGGTGGGCAGGGTGGCGAGGTGCTGGATGGCCAGGCGTCGGTGCTGACGACCGAGGGTGAGGACGTCAGCGCGCAGTTCCTGAGTGGTGCCCGTCAGGCACTGGAACTGGTGCAGCAGCACGGCATCCGCATTGCCATCCTCAAGGCCAACAGCCCGTCCTGCGGCAATCTGCTGACCTATGACGGCACGTTCAGTGGGGTGAAGGTCAGTGGCGAAGGCGTGACGGCTGCACTGCTCAAGCGCCACGGCGTGCAAGTCTTCAGCGAGCTGGAGCTGGCTGAAGCGGCGGCAGCCCTGGAAAACCTGAGCTGACCCCGAACTCAAGGAGCTGGCTTGTCGGGTCGCCACATCGCAGCGATGGCCGTTAACGATAACGCGTGTGAGCTGGGTAAACGCGGCGCACTTGAGTCCTTCGCGCGCAAGCTCGCTCCTGCAGAGTCATTGTTTCAGCGTTGCATCCGCATCTGCCCCAAACCACTTCTCCTCCAGCGCCTGAAGCCGGCCATCGGCCTTGATCCGCTGCAATGCGTTTTCCAGGCTGGCATGAAATGCCGGATTGCCCTTCTGAAACGGAATCGCCAGGTTCACGGGTGAACCGGTTTTCGGCTTCTCTTCCGTCAGTGATTGCACCAGCAGCATTGAGCGTGGCTCATCCTTCTGCGCGATCAATTGTGCATCGGCGCGACCGTAAGGTTCGCTGAAGTCGAAACGTTCCTTGAGCGCCGGGGTCTCTGTTATGTGATTGATGGCGATGTCGTACTTGCCGCTTTCGACACCGGTCAGCAAATCGCTGCCGTCGGTGACGACGAAGTCAGCCCGAACATCCAGTTCGTCGGCGAGCAGTTGACCCAATTCAACTTCGAAGCCCTCAAGCTTGTCGTCTTTCTTGAAACTGAAAAGGGGTGTATTAGCCTCAAGGGCTATGCGCAGTTCGCCGCGGTCGTTTACGTCATCAATCAGTTCGGCATGAGCCAAAGGGCTCAGAAGGGGTAGCAGGCAGATCAGGCCAGGCAGAAAGCGCATGGTCACTCCTTTGAATTTTTTATCGCGACCCTCTGATTCAGGCTCGCTTTGCTATGGTTGTCGAGTGCCTTCGACAACGATTGACCATGAAGTTGTGATGGTCACGCGGATTTTACGGAAAAACTGGAGAAGAGAATGAAAACCTTTATGTCACGTGCTGCTTTGGCTGGCCTGCTGATGGGCGTTTCTGTGCTGGCCAGTGCTGCGACTCCGGCGCCTGCGGGTGCTGAAGTGTCCATCGTTTCTCCTAAAGACGGTGCGACGGTCCCACAGACTGTCGTCGTCAAGTTTGCTGTCGAGAATATCGCGCTGGCGCCGGCAGGCGATCCCACCAAGAACACGGGCCACCATCACCTGCTGATCGATGTGGACAAACTGCCGGCGGCGGGCGCGCCGATTCCGAACGATGCCAACCACCTGCACTTCGGCAAGGCGCAGACCCAGGCTGAAGTAACCCTGACACCGGGCAAGCACACCCTTCAACTGGAGTTGGGCGACAGCGGCCACATGCCGTTCGATCCGCCGATCGTTTCGAAGAAGATCACCGTAAACGTCAAATAACGCTGTTGCGCGCATGAAAAAGGGAGCCTTGAAGGCTCCCTTCTTTATCAGCTCACGATCAGAACAGCACGCGGCTACGGATGGTGCCGTTGACGTGTTGCAGCTTCTCTTGCGCCAGCTCCGAGTACTCGGCGTCTACGTCGATAACCACGTAGCCGACTTTCTCGTTGGTCTGCAGGAACTGACCGGAAATGTTGATGCCGTTTTCGGCGAAGACCTTGTTGATCTCGCTCATCACACCCGGAATGTTCTCGTGGATGTGCAACAGGCGATGCTTGCCAGGGTGAGCCGGCAGGGCCACTTCCGGGAAGTTCACGGACGATACCGAGGTACCGTTGTCGCTGTACTTGACCAGTTTTTCTGCCACTTCCAGACCGATGTTGGCTTGCGCCTCGGCGGTGGAACCACCGATGTGCGGGGTCAGGATCACGTTGTCCAGGCCACGCAGCGGGCTTTCGAACTCTTCATCGTTGGAGCGTGGCTCCACCGGGAATACGTCGATGGCAGCGCCGATCAGGTGCTTGTCCTTGATGGCAGCGGCCAGGTGGTCCAGTTCGACCACGGTGCCGCGCGCGGCGTTGATCAGGATGCCGCCCTTCTTGATGGCGCGGATTTCCTTCTCGCCGATCATCCACTGGGTCGCAGCGGTTTCCGGCACGTGCAGGGTCACGATGTCGGACATGCCCAGCAGCTCGTTCAGGCTGCCGACCTGGGTGGCGTTACCCAATGGCAGTTTGGTCACGGTGTCGTAGAAGTACACCTGCATGCCTAGGCCTTCAGCCAGGACCGACAGTTGAGTACCGATCGAGCCGTAGCCGACGATGCCCAGCTTCTTGCCACGGATTTCGAAGGAGTTGGCCGCGCTCTTGATCCAGCCGCCACGGTGGCAGGAAGCGTTCTTCTCAGGGATGCCGCGCAGCAACAGGATCGCCTCGGCGAGCACCAGCTCGGCAACGGAGCGCGTGTTGGAGTACGGTGCGTTGAACACAGCGATACCGCGCTCGCGGGCCGCGTCCAGGTCGACCTGGTTGGTGCCGATGCAGAAACACCCTACAGCCACGAGCTTTTTCGCGTGATCGAAGACTTCTTCGGTCAGTTGAGTGCGCGAACGAATGCCGATGAAGTGAGCATCAGCGATCTTTTCCTTGAGCTGGGCTTCCGGCAGAGAACCTGTGAGGTACTCGATGCTGGTGTAGCCCGCCGCCTTGAGGACGTCGACAGCCGATTGGTGGACGCCTTCGAGAAGAAGGAACTTGATCTTGCTCTTATCGAGAGAAGTCTTGCTCATCTGCGTAAACCTGTATCCCGGAGAAAAATGGCAGGGAAGGGAGCAGCCCGGAGCTGACCCGGACGGCAGGAAAGCCGTCGCCGCAGAACAGCCGTTGGGCACTATGCTGCGGGGTCGGTATGCTAGCATATGCGCCCCGCTAAACACTCATTCCTGCGACGTGAAGCGTTCTCAGGATGACCATGAATTGTTCGAGAGTTCTGTCGATGACCAATCCTGCCCTGATTGATGAGCTGAAGACCCTGGTTGAGCCCGGCAAGGTGCTGACCGATGCCGACTCCCTGAATGCTTACGGTAAGGATTGGACCAAGCATTTTGCCCCGGCCCCGACCGCCATCGTGTTCCCGAAGACCACCGAACAGGTCCAGGCCATTGTCCTGTGGGCCAATAAACACAAGGTGGCACTGGTGCCATCCGGCGGTCGTACCGGGCTTTCCGCCGCCGCCGTGGCCGCTAATGGCGAAGTGGTCGTGTCATTCGACTACATGAACCAGATTCTCGATGTGAACCTCACCGACCGCACCGCCGTTTGTCAGCCGGGCGTGGTGACCGAGCATCTGCAGAACGTGGCCGAAGAAAACGGCCTGTACTACCCGGTGGACTTCGCTTCGGCAGGTTCGAGCCAGATTGGCGGCAATATCGGCACCAATGCCGGCGGGATCAAGGTGATTCGCTACGGCATGACCCGTAACTGGGTGGCCGGCATGAAAGTGGTCACCGGCAAGGGCGACGTGCTGGAACTCAACCGCGACCTGATCAAGAACGCCACCGGCTACGACATGCGTCAGCTGTTCATCGGCGCCGAGGGCACCCTCGGATTTGTGGTCGAAGCGACCATGCGCCTGGATCGGGCACCTAAAAATCTCACCGCGATGGTCCTCGGCACCGCCGATTTCGACTCGATCATGCCGGTGCTACACGCGTTCCAGAGCAAGCTCGACCTGACCGCCTTCGAATTCTTCTCCGATAAAGCCCTGGCCAAAGTCATGGCCCGTGGCGACGTGCCGGCGCCGTTCGAATCCGATTGCCCGTTCTACGCGCTGCTCGAATTTGAAGCGACGACCGAAGAAGTGGCCAATCACGCGCTGGAAACCTTCGAGCACTGCGTCGAGCAGGGCTGGGTGCTGGACGGCGTCATGAGCCAGAGCGAAACCCAGCTGCAGAACTTGTGGAAGCTGCGCGAATACATCTCCGAAACCATTTCCCACTGGACGCCATACAAAAACGACATTTCGGTCACTGTGTCGAAAGTCCCGGCGTTCCTGAAGGAAATTGACGCGATCGTCGGCGAACACTACCCGGATTTCGAAATCGTCTGGTTCGGTCACATCGGTGACGGCAACCTGCACCTGAACATCCTCAAGCCGGATAACCTGAGCAAGGACGAGTTCTTCGCCAAGTGCGCGACCGTCAACAAGTGGGTATTCGAAACCGTCGAGAAGTACAACGGTTCGATCTCCGCCGAACACGGTGTTGGCATGACCAAGCGTGATTACTTGACCTACAGCCGTTCCCCGGTTGAGATCGAGTACATGAAAGCCGTCAAAGCGGTGTTCGACCCGAACGGCATCATGAACCCGGGCAAGATTTTCGCTGTTTGATTTTCGAATTTAAGCGCTACGAACCAGGAGTCGGTCCATGAGCTATCAGCACCAGTATGTCGACGGTACGCGTATTCATTTCCCGCTGGGGAAAGTGGTGTGCATCGGCCGTAACTACGCGGAACACGCCAAGGAACTGGATAACCCGGTCCCGACCGAGCCATTGCTGTTCATCAAGCCGGGCAGTTGCGTGGTGCCTCTGGAGGGTGGCTTCAGCATTCCGACCGACCGCGGTTCGGTGCATTACGAAGCGGAAATCGCGGTATTGATCGGCAAGCCATTGTCGACCAAGCCAAGCCGTGAAGAAGTGCTCGACGCCATCTCCGGTTTCGCCCCGGCCCTGGACCTGACCCTGCGCGACAAGCAGGCCGAGCTGAAATCCAAGGGCCTGCCCTGGGAAATCGCCAAGTCCTTCGACGGCGCGGCGGTGATTGCGCCTTTCGTCTCCGGCAGCACCTTCGCCGACCTCACCGACATCGGCATTCGCCTGACCATCAACGGCGAAGTTCGCCAGGATGGCAACAGCAGCGTGATGCTCAATCCGATCGTGCCGATGATCCAGCACATGGCCGGCTGCTTCTCGCTGCAGGCCGGTGATGTGATCCTCACTGGCACGCCAGTGGGCGTGGGGCCGTTGAATGTCGGTGATGAGATTGTCCTGGAACTGCCGGGCGCCAGCCGCTTCACCAGCAGCGTTCGTTAGTCGAGACACCGCTGAATCTTGTGGGGGCGAGTTTGTTCGCTCCCACAAGACGTTCCCGCCATTTCCCGTTTTTTTCACATTCTGTCTGGATAATTCCAGGGTTTCGGCATTTGAGCCGATCCCAACTGTGCTATTACCCATAGCCTGAATTTCTGGATGCATTCCCTGATGGCTACCCAACCGCTGCCCACGTCGAAACCTGCCCGTCGTTCGCGCTTCGTCATGCGTTGGTATTCCTGGCTTTTGCTGGTCGTCGCCGTCGCCTATGGCCTCGCGTATGCCATGCATTGGGGCAATCGTGGCGTGCTGTGGGTGCGCGAGCAGTTCAGGAGCCCGGCCGAGCGCCAGGCGAGCGTCTGGCTGCCGGATTATCGCGCGGTGATCGACGCCAAGCCCCTGTCGGGTATGGAAAAGGACGAAGCGTCGGACCTGGCCTACGATCCGCAGACCAAAACCCTGTTTTCGGTCATGGGCAAAAAACCGTTTCTGGTCGAGTTGACGTTGCAGGGCGATGTGCTGCGCAAAATGCCGCTGGTGGGCTGGAGTAATCCGGAAGGCGTCACGGTGCTGGGTAACGGCTTGTTGGCCATTGTCGATGAGCGCGCGCACTTGATTACCATCGTCAAGGTCGATGCCGATACCCGCGAGCTGAACATCGCCAATTTCCCGAAATACGACCTCGGCCCGTCGAAAGACCAGAACAAGGCGTTCGAAGGGGTCACTTGGGACTCGCGCAATCAGCAATTGATGCTGGGCGAAGAGCGCCCGCCAGCATTGTTTGCCTGGAAAGGCGACGGCAAGGTGCTCACCGGAGACAAGGTCAAGCTTGTCAGTCATGCACTGGACATGCGCAATCTCTCGGCCCTGACCATCGATCCGCGGACCGGGCACATGCTGGTGCTGTCCGCCGATTCCCATCTGTTGCTGGAGCTGGATAAAAAGGGCGAGCAGGTCAGCTTCATTGCCCTGCTGGGTGGTTTCAATGGCCTGAAAAACACCATTCCCCGCGCTGAAGGCGTGACCATGGACGACGCCGGCGCGCTGTACATGGTGAGTGAGCCCAACCTGTTCTACCGCTTCGAGAAACAACGCTGACCAGCGGCTGTTCCTGCATTGTTTTTCAGCGCTCATGACCTTTAAGCTTGAATTCAGACAGGCGTGATATTTCATCCGTCTGTTTTGATTCCGAGCTGCCTGAATGCGTCGACTTGCCCGCCCCAAACCATTGATATTGATTCTCTCGGTGATTGTGCTGATCGTGTTGTCTGCGATTGGCCAGTACCTGCGCCTGTTCGAGCGCGCCTGGTTCAACCTGAACACGCTTTGGCAGCCGATGAATGCGCAATCCATTGGCCTGGACCGCTATCAAGTGGTGCTGGAGGGACAAGTCATCGAAGGCCTGGATGACGATGTTTCGGCCTTGACCTTCGACCCGGTACGCAAAAGCCTGTTCACCGTGACCAATAAAAACGCCGAGCTGATCGAGCTGTCCCTGGACGGCAAAATTTTGCGTCGCGTGGCATTGATCGGCTTTGGCGATCCGGAGGCCGTTGAGTTCATCAGCGCCGACACCTACGTGATCACAGATGAGCGCCAGCAGCGCCTGATCAAGATTCATCTGGAGCAGGGCACCACTTTCCTCGATGCGGCGGACGCCGAACAGATGACGCTTGGCGTGCACATGAGCGGCAACAAGGGGTTTGAAGGACTGGCATACGACTCGGTGGGCAAGCGTCTGTTTGTCGCCAAGGAGCGCGACCCGATGTTGATCTACGAAGTGCACGGGTTTCCGCATTTCAACCCGGAAAAATCCTACGCGGTGCATGTCATCAACAATCCCAGGCGTGATGCCGGGATGTTCGTGCGGGACCTGTCGAGCCTGCAATATGACGAGCGCAGTGGCCACCTGTTGGCGCTGTCCGACGAGTCGAGGCTGATTCTTGAACTGGATGTGGACGGTCGACCGCTGAGCACCCTGTCGCTGAACAAGGGCCGGCAGGGGTTGCAAAAGACCGTTCCGCAAGCGGAGGGGATCGCCATGGACGACGACGGCACGATGTACCTGGTGAGCGAACCGAACTTGTTCTACGTCTTCAAGAAGCCGCCGCAGCCTTGACCAGCACTGCAAAACCAATGTGGGAGCGAGCCTGCTCGCGATTTCGGTCCATCATTCAACATCTGAGTCGACTGATCAGGCCTGATCGCGAGCAGACTCGCTCCCACAGTTTTTGTGTCTGGCTTACTCGGCGCGCAGGGTCTTCACGCCTTCACGGGTCCCCAGCAACAGCAAATCCGCAGGGCGCGCAGCGAACAGGCCATTGGTGACCACGCCGACAATCGCGTTGATCTGCTTTTCCAGTTCCACCGGGTTGGTGATCTGCATGTTGTAGACATCGAGAATGATATTGCCGTTGTCGGTCAGCACGCCTTCACGATAGACCGGGTCGCCGCCGAGCTTCACCAGTTCGCGGGCCACGTGGCTGCGGGCCATCGGGATCACTTCCACTGGCAGTGGGAAGTTGCCCAGCACCGGCACCAGTTTGCTGGCGTCGGCGATGCAGATGAAGGTCTTGGCCACGGCCGCGACGATCTTCTCGCGGGTCAAGGCTGCGCCACCGCCCTTGATCAGGTGCAGGTGTTCGTCGCTTTCATCGGCGCCGTCGACGTAGAACTCCAGGTCGCTGACGGTATTGAGCTCGTACACCGGAATGCCATGACCCTTGAGGCGGGCGGCCGTGGCTTCGGAGCTGGCAACCGCGCCGTCGAATGCGCCCTTGTGCTGGGCCAGGGCGTCGATGAAGCAGTTCGCGGTGGAGCCGGTGCCGACCCCGACGATGCTCTTGTCATCGAGTTTCGGGAGGATGAAGTCGACGGCGGCCTGAGCCACTGCCTGTTTGAGTTGATCCTGGGTCATGCGGGCTCCGAGGTGCCGAAGAGGGGAAACGAAAGGCCAGCATTATAGGCCTTGGGAGCGGCGCAGGTCATTGCCCGATTGGCGGGTCAGATGCACACCCAATTACTGTAGGAGCGAGCTTGCTCGCGATGGTCGTGAACGATAACGCGTAAAACCTGATGCCCCGCAGTGCCTTTGGTATTTTCGCGAGCATGCTCGCTCTTACAGGGAGTGATCTCTTTCGGGTGACTTAAAACCATCGGTTTAGTGTGGTCGTCTGCCCAAAAGCCGGGTTAGACTCCGTGGTCCTGCCCAACCCGCTCAGTGATGCTTTCCGATGCTTGAACAGTACGTCAAAAAGATCCTCACCTCGCGCGTTTATGACGTTGCCGTAGAAACCCCATTGCAGACTGCCCGTCAGCTCTCCGAGCGGCTGGGTAACAGTATTTTGCTCAAGCGCGAAGACTTGCAGCCGGTGTTCTCATTCAAGATTCGTGGCGCTTACAACAAGCTGACCCAATTGAGCGACGAAGAGCGCGCCCGTGGCGTGGTCACCGCTTCGGCGGGCAACCATGCGCAAGGCCTGGCCCTGGCGGCCAAGGTGTTGGGCGTGAAAGCGACCATCGTGATGCCCAAGACCACGCCCGAGATCAAGGTCGAAGGCGTGCGCTCCCGTGGCGGCAAAGTGGTGCTGCACGGCGATTCGTTCCCGGAAGCCCTGGCCTATTCGCTGAAACTGGTCGATGAAAAAGGCTACGTCTACATCCACCCTTATGACGATCCCCACACCATTGCCGGGCAGGGCACGGTGGCCATGGAGATTCTGCGCCAGCATCCAGGGCGCCTGGACGCGATTTTCGTCCCGGTGGGCGGTGGCGGGCTGATCGCCGGTATCGCGGCTTACGTGAAATACCTGCGTCCCGAAATCAAGATCATCGGCGTCGAGCCAGACGACTCCAACTGCCTGCAGGCCGCCATGGCGGCCGGTGAGCGCGTTGTGCTGCCGACCGTGGGCATCTTCGCCGACGGCGTCGCGGTGGCCCAGATCGGTCAGTACACCTTTGATATCTGCAAAGACCACGTCGATGAAGTGATTACTGTCAGCACCGACGAAATCTGCGCCGCGATCAAGGATATCTACGACGATACCCGCTCGATCACCGAACCTGCCGGCGCCTTGGGCGTGGCGGGCATCAAGAAGTACGTCGAGCAGCACGGCGTCACCGGGCACACCTTCGTGGCCATCGATTCCGGCGCCAACGTCAACTTCGACCGTTTGCGTCACGTGGCCGAGCGTGCCGAGCTGGGTGAAGGTCGCGAAGCCATCATCGCCGTGACCATTCCCGAGAAACCGGGCAGCTTCAAGGCGTTCTGCGAAGCCATCGGCAAGCGCCAGATCACCGAATTCAACTATCGCTACAACACCGGCAGCGAGGCGCACATCTTCGTTGGCGTGCAGACGCACCCCGAAACCGACCCGCGCAGTGCGCTGATTGCCAGCCTCAGCGAGCAAGGCTTCCCGGTGATCGACCTGACCGACAACGAACTGGCCAAGTTGCACATTCGCCACATGGTCGGCGGCCGCGCGGCCCAGGTGGTCGATGAAGTGATCCTGCGCTTCGAATTCCCTGAGCGTCCGGGGGCATTGTTCAACTTCCTCAACAAGCTCGGCGGGCGCTGGAACATTTCGATGTTCCACTACCGTAACCATGGTGCGGCGGATGGCCGTGTGGTTGCCGGCCTGCAGGTGCCGCACGATGAGCGTCACCTGGTACCCGCAGCGCTTGAGGAAATTGGCTATCCGTATTGGGACGAAAGCGACAACCCGGCCTATCGGCTGTTTCTTGGCTGAACGGCTACGCTGATGGGCAAGCCATAAGGAAATCGAGCCATGGAAACGTTGACTGCCCTGAAAGCGGCGCACATGGTGGCGACAGTCGTGTTGCTGCTGGGCGCATTGGGCTTGGGGATCTGGGTCTGGCGGGCCCGGCGCAACGGTGATGCGACGGCGGCAAGTCGCACCCTGCAAAGGCCGCGGGTGTTTGTCTGGCTGTTGATGGGGCTGGCGCTACTGAGCATGCCGTTTACCGGCTGGGGAATGGTCCACCTGGTGGGGTGGCCCTTGGGGCAGACCTGGCTGCTGGCATCGAGCGTGTTGTACACCGTGGCGGCGCTGGCGTGGTTCTGGCTGCTGGTGCGCTTGAACCGGTTGCGCAAGACGCCGGGCGGTGTCGGCAAGTTCAGCTTTGCCTTGGCGTTGTTCAGCTTTGTCTGTTTTATCGCCATTGCCGGCTTGATGGGCGCCAAGTCAGTGTAGGAGCGAGCCTGCTCGCGAAAAACCCAAGATCACCGCGGGGCATCAGGTGCCCCGCGTTTTCGTTAACGACCATCGCGAGCAGGCTCGCTCCTACAGTAGGGTCATCAGTCAGTCGCGCAGACTGATGACCGGCCAGCCACGCTTTTGGGCTTCAGCATGGAGGTTGGGGTCCGGATCGACGGCCACCGGATTCGCCACCTGCTCCAGTAACGCCAGGTCATTCATCGAGTCGCTATAGAAGTAGCTGTCTTCCAGCGAATGCCCAGTCTCGTCCAGCCAACGATTCAATCGCGTCACCTTGCCTTCACGGAAGCACGGCACGTCGGTGCTGCGCCCGGTGTAACGGCCGTCGACCATCTCGCATTCGGTGGCGATCAGGGTTTCGACGCCCAGGCGTGCGGCAATCGGCCCGGTCACGAAGCGATTGGTGGCGGTGATGATCACCAGTTTGTCGCCGGCTTCGCGGTGCCTGTCCAGCAGTTCAATCGCCTTGGGCAACATGATCGGCTCGATGCAATCGCGCATGTAGTCGTTGTGCCATTGATCCAGCGTGGCCATTTCGGTGCGGCCGAGGACCTCGAGACAGAAATTCAGGTAGGCGTCGTTATCCAGCTTGCCAGCCAGGTAATCCTGATAGAACTCGTCGTTGCGTGTCTTGTAGGCCACGGCGTCGAGGAAGCCGCGCTCACAAAGGTAATCGCCCCACGCGTGGTCGCTGTCGCCGCCCAGAAGGGTGTTGTCCAAGTCGAATAAAGCCAGCCGCATTGCAGTTACTCGCTGAAAAGTCTGTAGAAAGGCGTCCAGAATACGGACTTTTCACAAGAGTGCACATAAGGTAGGCCGGCGCGTTGCTGCCTTCACGACCTTTGTGGAACAATGCGACGACATGCGTTTGCGAGGTTGTTGCCGTGATCGACCCCGATGGTTTCCGTCCTAATGTCGGGATCATTCTCACGAATGATGCCGGACAGGTGCTATGGGCTCGCCGTATCAATCAAGATGCCTGGCAGTTTCCCCAAGGTGGAATCAACCCCCAGGAGACGCCGGAAGACGCCTTGTACCGCGAGTTGAACGAAGAAGTGGGCCTGGAGCGCGAAGATGTTGAAATTCTCGCCTGCACCCGGGGCTGGTTGCGCTATCGTTTGCCGCAACGTCTGGTCAGGACCCACAGCCAACCGCTGTGCATCGGCCAGAAGCAGAAATGGTTTCTCCTGCGCCTGATCTCCAACGAGCAGCGGGTGCGGATGGATTTGACCGGTAAACCGGAGTTCGATGGCTGGCGCTGGGTCAGCTATTGGTATCCGTTGGGCCAGGTTGTGACATTCAAGCGCGAGGTGTATCGACGCGCCCTCAAAGAGCTTGCCCCGCGCCTTTTAGCGCGCGACTGACGACGGAGTTCGACCCCGAGCCATGCTCAATACGCTGCGCAAGATCGTCCAGGAAGTTAACTCCGCCAAGGATCTCAAGGCGGCGTTGGGGATTATTGTGTTGCGCGTCAAAGAGGCCATGGGCAGCCAGGTCTGCTCGGTCTACCTGCTTGATCCCGAGACCAACCGTTTCGTGCTGATGGCCACCGAGGGCTTGAACAAGCGCTCGATCGGCAAGGTCAGCATGGCGCCCAATGAAGGTCTGGTCGGTCTGGTCGGCACGCGTGAAGAACCCCTGAACCTCGAAAATGCCGCGGATCACCCGCGCTACCGCTACTTCGCCGAAACCGGCGAAGAGCGCTACGCCTCGTTCCTCGGGGCGCCGATCATCCATCACCGTCGCGTCGTCGGCGTGTTGGTCATTCAGCAAAAAGAACGCCGCCAGTTCGATGAGGGTGAAGAAGCCTTCCTCGTGACCATGAGCGCGCAGCTCGCCGGAGTTATCGCCCACGCCGAGGCCACCGGTTCGATCCGTGGCCTGGGCCGTCAGGGCAAAGGCATTCAGGAAGCCAAGTTCGTCGGCGTACCGGGTTCGCCGGGCGCGGCGGTCGGTACGGCAGTGGTCATGCTGCCTCCGGCCGATCTGGACGTGGTGCCCGACAAGACCATCATCGACATCGACGCCGAGCTGGGGCTGTTCAAGACCGCCATCGAGGGTGTGCGCGCCGACATGCGCGCATTGTCCGCCAAGCTCGCCACCCAGTTGCGCCCCGAAGAGCGCGCCCTGTTCGACGTCTACCTGATGATGCTCGACGACGCGGCGCTCGGCAGTGAAGTGACCACCGTGATCAAGACCGGTCAGTGGGCCCAGGGCGCGTTGCGTCAGGTGGTCACCGATCACGTCAACCGTTTCGAATTGATGGACGACGCCTACTTGCGTGAGCGCGCCTCGGACGTCAAGGACCTGGGCCGGCGCTTGCTCGCTTACCTGCAGCAAGAGCGTCAGCAAACCCTGGTCTACCCCGACAACACCATTCTGGTCAGCGAAGAACTGACGCCGGCCATGCTCGGCGAGGTGCCGGAAGGCAAGCTGGCAGGTCTGGTCTCGGTACTCGGTTCGGGTAACTCCCACGTGGCGATCCTGGCGCGCGCCATGGGTATCCCGACGGTGATGGGCCTGGTCGACCTGCCGTATTCCAAGGTCGACGGCATCCAGATGATCGTCGACGGCTACCACGGCGAGGTCTACACCAACCCGAGTGACGTGCTGCGCAAGCAGTTCGCCGATGTGGTCGAGGAAGAGAAACAACTGGCACTGGGCCTCGATGCGCTGCGCGATCTACCGTGCGTGACCGTCGATGGCCACCGCATGCCGCTATGGGTCAACACCGGCCTGCTGGCGGATGTGGCGCGAGCGCAGAAGCGCGGGGCCGAAGGCGTTGGCCTGTACCGCACCGAAGTGCCGTTCATGATCAACCAGCGCTTCCCCAGCGAAAAGGAACAACTGGCGATCTACCGCGAGCAGCTCGCCGCGTTCCACCCGCAACCGGTGACCATGCGCAGTCTGGACATCGGCGGCGACAAGGCGCTGTCGTATTTCCCGATCAAGGAAGACAACCCGTTCCTCGGCTGGCGCGGCATTCGCGTGACGCTCGACCACCCGGAAATCTTCCTGGTCCAGACCCGCGCCATGCTCAAGGCCAGCGAAGGCTTGAACAACCTGCGAATCCTGCTGCCGATGATCTCCGGCACCCATGAACTCGAAGAAGCCCTGCACCTGATTCACCGGGCCTGGGGTGAAGTGCGCGACGAAGGCACCGACGTGCCGATGCCGCCCATTGGCGTGATGATCGAGATACCGGCGGCGGTGTACCAGACCAGGGAACTGGCGCGGCAGGTGGACTTCCTGTCGGTCGGCTCCAACGACCTGACCCAGTACCTGCTGGCCGTGGACCGTAACAACCCACGGGTAGCCGATCTCTACGACTACCTGCACCCGGCGGTACTGCAAGCACTGCAAAACGTGGTGCGCGACGCCCATGCCGAAGGCAAGCCGGTGAGCATTTGCGGTGAGATGGCCGGTGATCCGGCGGCGGCGGTGCTGTTGATGGCCATGGGTTTCGACAGCCTGTCGATGAACGCCACCAACTTGCCGAAAGTGAAGTGGATGCTGCGCCAGATCAACCTCAGCAAGGCCAAGGAATTGCTGGCCGAGCTGATGACCATCGACAACCCGCAAGTGATCCACAGCTCGCTGCAACTGGCGCTGAAGAACCTCGGGTTGTCGCGGATGATCAATCCGGCTTCGGTCAAAACCCTCTGAAACACTGACCGCCCCATCGCGAGACAAGCTCGCTCCCACACTGGATTTGCGAACGACGCAAACCCCTTGTGGGAGCGAGCTTGCTCGTGATGGGGCCTGTCCATGCACTACAAAATCAAAGCCTGATCTCTATCTCCCCCAAATGCCCGCCATAGGGCCCGAAACTCCTTTCGACCAAATGCCGCGAACCGTCCGCGTGCACGATCAGCGCCGTACTCGCCCGGGTGCCGTAACTCTGGCTGGCAATGAACACGCTCGACAGCAACGTCTCGGTCGCCAGTCCCACCCCCGTATCCGGCAACTCGGCGAACGGCGCGGTCTGCGGATCGCTCAGCAAGGCCAATAGCACCTCGGGTCGTGGATCATCCAAGGCTGCGCTCAACGCAGCCTTGGCCCTGAGCAGCTTCGGCCACGGTGTATCCAGACTGGCATTCGACACCCCGTAGATTCCCGGTTGCAGCATGACGGCTTCCGACTCCCGGGCATTGAAATGCCACAGCTCGTGCAGGTTGCCCACCAGCAGGTTAAAGCCACCATATTCCGGCGAACGTGCGACAACATCGGCTAAATACTCATCAATGGGTATTTCTCCGTCAAGAAAGCGTGCCACCAGTTCGCCGCGGGATCTGCGTCCGGGCGGTCGATGCGGATCGCGAATATTGGTCAGCGCGGCAAAGCGACCGTTGGCGCCGATGCCGAGCCAGGTTCCACCCGCCTCCAGGTCGCGTCCGGCGTGGACCTGCGGTGTTTCGGACCATTGCGCCAGCGGCAGGCTGGGGCGGGCGTAGAATTCGTCGCGGTTGGCCGCCACGATCAGTGGTTGGGCATGGTCCGGGCGCCAGGCGAAAACAATCAGGCACATAAGGTTGTCCTTGTGTGTTTTTTGCTCACTCTACGCAGTCATCGTGCGGGTATCCATCGCCATCCAGTGGAGCCGGGGGCCATGCATCCGTTACCATGCCGCTCCGGTTTTGGGGTTGGATGGTGAAGCACCATGGAATTTCTGCTCTATCTGGCGCTCGGCGCCTGTGCCGGCGTGCTGGCCGGGCTGTTTGGCGTCGGCGGCGGGATCATTATCGTCCCGGTGCTGGTCTTTAGTTTCAAGGCGCAAGGGTTCGATCCGTCGATCCTCACGCACCTGGCAGTCGGCACGTCCCTGGCGACCATCATTTTTACTTCGGTCAACGCCATTCGCGAGCATCACCGGCGCGGCGCCGTGCGTTGGCCGATTTTCGTCTGGCTGACCGTTGGCATCCTGATCGGCGCCGGTTTCGGCGCAGTGACGGCCGAAGCGATCTCCGGGCCAAACCTGCAAAAGATCATTGGTGTGTTCGCCCTGGTCATCGCCGCGCAGCTGGCGCTGGATTTCAAACCCAAGGCCAGTCGAACGGTGCCGGGTAAATTCGGTCTGACCGTGGCCGGCAGTGTCATTGGCTGGGCGTCGGCAATTTTCGGGATTGGCGGTGGCTCGCTGACCGTGCCGTTCCTGACCTGGCGCAGTGTGCCGATGCCGCAAGCGGTGGCCACGTCATCGGCCTGCGGCTTGCCGATTGCGTTGTCCAGTGCATTATTTTTCATGATTCTGGGCTGGCACGATCCATTGCTGCCGGCCCATAGTCTCGGTTTTGTTTATTTGCCGGCATTGCTGGGCATTGCCCTGACCAGCATGTTCTTCGCCCGCATCGGCGCGCGATTGGCTCACAAGCTGTCGCCGAAGTTGCTGAAAAGACTGTTTGCCGCTTTGCTGTTCTGCGTCGGCCTGAACTTCTTGCTCTGACGCACCGCGCAATCCTGGCTTAATCCTGAGGTGGCAGCGTCGCCCGGGAATTTTTGAGATTTGAACTCTAACGAGGAGTCGCAATGCTGCCTTACCCGCAGATCGACCCGGTGGCCCTGGCCATCGGTCCGCTGAAAATCCACTGGTACGGTCTGATGTACCTGATCGGCATCGGCGGCGCCTGGCTGCTGGCGTCGCGCCGGATGAACCGCTTCGATCCGACCTGGACCAAGGAAAAACTCTCCGACATGGTGTTCTGGATGTCGATGGGGGTGATCGTCGGTGGCCGCCTCGGCTACGTGCTGTTCTACGATCTGAGTGCGTACCTGGCCAACCCGACGCTGATTTTCGAGGTGTGGAAGGGCGGCATGTCGTTCCATGGCGGCTTCATCGGTGTGATGCTGGCGGCCTTGTGGTTCGGTAAAAAGAACAACAAGTCGTTCTTCCAGCTGATGGACTTCGTCGCGCCCATGGTGCCGATCGGCCTGGGTGCCGGGCGCATTGGCAACTTCATCAATGCCGAGCTGTGGGGCAAGCCGACCGACGTGCCGTGGGCAATGATCTTCCCGCCGTTCAGCGATCCGGCGCAGTTGCCGCGTCACCCGTCGCAGTTGTATCAGTTCGCCCTCGAAGGCGTGGCGCTGTTCCTGATCCTGTGGCTGTTCTCGCGCAAGCCGCGGCCAACCATGGCGGTCTCCGGGATGTTCGCGCTGTTCTATGGCATCTTCCGTTTCATCGTCGAATTCGTCCGCGTGCCGGACGCACAACTGGGCTATCTGGCCTGGAACTGGCTGACCATGGGCCAGGTGCTGTGCGTGCCGATGATCGTTGGCGGGCTGTTCCTGATCTGGCTGGCGTATCACCGCGCCCCGGCAGCTCCAGCGGCAGCCGTATAAATTCGAACCCCGCAGCGACGGCTGCGGGTTCAAGGACACAGGTAACTCATGAAGCAATATCTCGAACTGGTCGCCCACGTCATCAAGAACGGCACCAAACAGGCCAACCGCACGGGCGTGAACACCATCAGCTTCCCTGGGGCGATGCTGCGTTATGACCTCAAGGAAGGCTTCCCGGCGATCACCACGCGCAAGATGGCCTTCAAATCCGCCATCGGCGAGATGTGTGGCTTTCTGCGGGGCGTGAACAACGCGGCAGAATTCCGCGCCCTGGGCTGCAAGGTCTGGGACCAGAACGCCAACGAAAACGCCCAATGGCTGGCCAACCCGTTCCGCCAGGGTGAAGACGACCTCGGCGAGATCTACGGCGTGCAATGGCGCAAATGGCCGGCGTACAAGCAGATCCCGGTCAGCAACCAGGCCGCCATCGAGCAGACCCTGAAGCAAGGCTACCGCCGGATCGCCGAAGGCGAAGAAGACGGCCAGGCCTACGTGGTGCTGTACAAGGCCATCGACCAGGTTCGCCAATGCGTCGATACCATCATCAAGGACCCGGGCAGTCGCCGTATCCTGTTCCACGGCTGGAACGTTGCCCAGCTCGATGAAATGGCCCTGCCGCCGTGCCACCTGCTGTACCAGTTCCACCCGAATGTAGAGACCAAGGAGATTTCCTTGACCCTCTACATCCGCTCCAACGACCTGGGCCTTTTATATGACCACTCTGATTTTGCACAGTACGCAATAGCTGCGTGAAAAAAATTTGTCTTCATCTGTGGTTTATATGTAGCAGTCAGGATTGCACATAATGCATGGTGAGGGAGTGGAAGGTTCGGGAGCATGCAATGAAGGTAGTAGTAGTCAATCAGAGGAGGCTAGACCTTGGGGAATCGTTGCTGAATGAGGACGGGCCGACGGTCTCTGGCACACAGATGGTCGTGGGTGCCGCACTATTCGATGAGGATGAGCGCATTGTCCCCCTCGTATCGGAGTTCCTCACCAATGCAGCCAGAGAGCAGTCACTAGCGTTCCCATCCGTCAAAACCTATGGGCGCAACATTGGCTACTTCCTGTCCCATGCCCGCGCGCAGGATGCTTATAAACATCTGAGCCACGATGAGGTATTGCTAACCGTCAATCGCCTTACCATCGCTCAGTATCTGGAGCACCTGCGCAATGTAGAGGAGCTGGACTCTACGACAATACGCAATCGAGATGCATGCCTTCGGACGATCATCAGCGGCTACCTATGCGTTGCCCGGGACGATAGCCCAGCCCTAAGAACTACCGACCCATATTCATTGGGGTTCATCTCTCCCAAGCCCAAACGTAGGCTTGTTACTGCCTGCTCCCTGAGTGACCTCAAGGTGCTTATGCTCAGGTCGCCCTATGAGCGCGAAAGAGCAGTGTTGCAGTTCATTTTCGATACCGGCGTACGAAGATCTGAGCTTGGGCGGGTGACGGCAGAGGCTATCAATACGGCATTGTGTTTCGCCGCTTCTAATTTCATTTGCGATGGTGATGAGACGCCCATCAAGCCTGAGTATTGCCCGCTCTATATCCATGGCAGCAAGGGCCGAGGCAACGAAGAAAAGCCACGCTGGGCGGTGGTCAGCCGTATCACTCTAGAACGGGTCAAGAAGTACATGGCATCCCCGCTTTATCGCAAATATGCTCGTGGCTACAAACATGGTGAGGCGCCATGCTTCTTTAATGCCGATGGTCGAGCTTATACGGCTGATGCTATTAGCCAGCTCCTCCGGCGACTCTCTGAGAAGGCTGTGGCGAAACGACTGCTATCCAAGACGATTGCTCCTCACAAGCTTAGGCACGGGAATGCTTACGCAATCCTGAATAGCCCTGACCTTGGTGCGGATTTCCTTGAGCGCTTGGTGATCACTCAGAAGTCCCTTGGTCACTCTCGGATGGAAACTACTGAGGGCTATACCCTCGTTCCTCACGATATCTACACAGTTCTTTCGGCCGAAACTGGTGAAGTGATGACCCGCTCCGCTTTGATGGCGGAGCTGTATTCGCAAACCAAACTGAAAATTGATTTGGCGGCAAGAAAATGACCAGTTTCGAACCCCTTTCCCAAAATAGTTTGGTCGCGTTCATCCAGGCCCTGCGCAATGATCCGATGAATTACTACGACATCCGGTTCGCAGTAAGAACTCAGAAGTCCGATTTGGAGCTCTGCCCTAAATTCTGCGAAGAGCAGGGCCTAGATATGGCGACTGACTCTTTTCGCGTGTTTGAGACAACACTTGTTGAGGAGATGCTAGCGAGAGACCTTATCATCAAGGATGAAGCTGCAGCTGCATGCAACTGGCGACTTCGAATTCTCGGTTGGTTCAACCGTCTTACCGAAGAGGAGAAGCTGACCCTTCCGGTAATCAAGAACAGCGTGAACTATCGCCGCGCAGTCAAGACCATTCCCGGAATGAGGAGTATCGACCGGGCTATGGAGCGTCATCACGGTGCTCGGAAAGCGATGGACTACGTTAATTCTGAACTCAAGCGCTTGGGGGTCATTGGCGATACCTACCTGACTCAGAAGGAGAAAAAGCGTCTCCAAAAGGAAGCTGCCGCTAATCGTCCGGTTGGCCGCTTGGTTGAGCTGGTGAAGCTACAAGCCATGCCGGTTAAGTCTCGTGAAGACATTATTGAGCCAAGCGCTGAGTCGCCATTCGGTAACCTTCTTCATCTGTTCGCCATAGCCTCTTTGACCGCCAGCAGTGATTCTGGGATGAGCAATCATCAGCTTTCCTTCCAGTGGGTCGTGGCTATGCTCATCCGTACCGGGATGACTGGCACCGAACCATTGGAGCAGATCATGGATCAGTATCTGCTGTCTCGGTATAGGAATCTTCTGCAGCAGAAAATTCTGGCAAACGAGTGCTCACCGACCTCAGCGAATACTCTGCTGAGCGCCCTGCGCAAAGCCTTCAAAGCCGCGCGGGACATCCAGGGTCTTGAACATATCCGGTATGTGGACGTCCAGGGCTTCAGTCCTGACCGCACCAGCGATAACTTCAGGCCCTACAGCAAATCTGAACGGACGCGAATTGCTGAATCCATCGACGCAGACATTCTTTTCGCCGAGCGTTTGATGAGGCCCTACGTGATGTCAGGCGTAGGAGAGGATCCACTTACCCCGGAAGGTACCATCAAAAATGGCTGGGGCAAGATCCCAAATGCCCAATGGATTTTCGAGAATCGTTTGGGCTGCAGGGTGGTCACTGCCGCTGAACTGACGCCAGACTCGCATTACGAGCGGGCTTTTCTCAAGATCATGGGGCAATCGAAAGACGGCCTGCGTGGAACCCTCGAAAGCTGGGGGGTGATGTGGCGTGTCGATACTTCCATCCTTGCGCCCTTCGTCATCAAGCTGGCCCAGGTTACGGGTCTCAACGCGGATTCGGTCAAGACTCTGGATCTTGATGACTTCGTGAAGTCCCATCCGGCGACGGGCCGTCCATGCCTGCGGTATTGGAAGGAGAGGTCGACGGGGGAAAAGCTATACCACCTGGATCTGTTTCATGCAGAAATTACCTGGCTGACCACATCGCAGGCATCTGAGGTTTCGAAGATTTTTGATGCAGTGGACAGGCTGACTGCCGGGATCCGTGAGCAGGCTGACCCGGAGATTAATCCAAAGCTATTCATCTTCCAAGGTACCGGAGGTCTGGGTCATGGCGAAATCAAATCCCTTGAAAGCGCCAAGTCAGCAATCCTGAACAATGTCTTCGCGGCCTACACTACCCGCAAGGGGCTTGTGGATGACGAAGGCAACCGCCTAAGCATTACCTCAGCCAGGCTTCGTCCCAGCTTTGTGAGCGAACTGATTGAGGCCGGTGTTTCGATACGTGAGATTCAGTTGATCCTAGGCCACTCTCAGATCACTACGACAATTGGCTACCTAGACAGCCTCGACTTCAACCACATCGCCAGGCGCAAGCTTGATTTGGCCCTGAAGGATCTGCATAACGATGCAATGGAGAGCAAGCTCACTGAAGCGGAGCTTGAAGAGCAGCGTCGCAGGATCAGGCCTCAGCCCAAAAACGAAAACATTATCTTCAAGACGCCTTTGGCTTCCTGTTCCAACGTGCTTGACCCGCCAGATTTCATCAAGAAGCTGAGTTCCTACGTGCCAGGTCGTCCCTGCTCGCTGTACAACATGTGCCTTGGTTGCGACAACGTCCTGTTGACAGTCTCCAACCTGCCTGAGCTGTTTTCGATGCAGCGCGATTATCTCAAGATCGTGACCGTATCGAGGATCATGGACACGCCTTATGGCCGTGTGGTGCGAGAGAACTTGGCTCTGCTTGATGACATTTTGAATCCCGGGAGATCTGATTTTACACCCGAAGAACTGGAGAACGGAAAGCGACTCTCCGAATTTGTTGAAAGCACAATCTTGGTCGACGGGGTGAGCCTGTGAACACGAACGATATGGAAAAATTTGCTCCTTTGCTGGCGCTTGCGTCGATTCAAAAACAACTGCAGGGCATCCAAGCCTTCGGAGAGGTACAGGCTCAGCGCAACGCACTGGATGCAAAGGCGGCGGAATTCATCTCCTACCTGGGAAACCTCCAGGTCTCGAAACTATCGGTGTTCATTGAAGACT
The DNA here is from genome assembly GCF_016887925.1 of Pseudomonas sp. MIL9. Classification (NCBI taxonomy): domain Bacteria; kingdom Pseudomonadati; phylum Pseudomonadota; class Gammaproteobacteria; order Pseudomonadales; family Pseudomonadaceae; genus Pseudomonas; species Pseudomonas sp. MIL9. The sequence goes on from NZ_JAFEHE010000009.1 coordinate 147,181, forward strand.
TGTGGGATTTCAATGCTGACTTCCTCAACGTAGCCTTTTCGGCGAAGGGGAAGCCTCAGCAGTTCGATTTTACGAGGTTCCCGAACCTTCCCCTGTGTGCTGCCTGGGAGCTCAAGGCGGTCTTGGCCCTGCGCCAGATGGCGCCAGGGTTGGCGCAGGCCGGCAAGGTGACTGGCGCTCATACCGAGCGCCCAATGAAGCCCAGAACCATCCTGGGTATTTTTTCCCACGGGTTCCGGTTCTTCGACAAGCTTTTTGAGCTGATTTCCGAAGACCTTGGTGCTGAGCATGTTGCGTTGCACCTGAACTCTGTATCGCAGATTCCTTCCCGCTACTACGAGCAGGCGGCGCGAGAATACGACTACGCGTACGAACCGGTGATGAATCAGTTTTTCAGCTTGATTCGTTCTCCCGAGTATGCCGATGCGATCTTTGGTAAGGCGCTGCCAAACGTTAACCTGGCAACGCTCCCATGGAAAAAAGTCGGAAAGACGTTGGGCGGTAAATCTTCCCGCAAGATATCTGAAGAGAAGGTGCTTGATAACAAGGTTTTCGAGCGGGCATCGCTGATTAGCTCGTTGGCCATTGTCGATTTCCTCGATGCGATGGGTGAACCTGTCATTGATCGCGCCTCGCTGGAAAGGCGTAATGCCAAGGGGTATCGTCTCTCTGCTGGCCAGGCATTGACTCGCGAAAAATTCGACATCTATATCTACAAACGGTTGATGAAAAAGGGCTATACCAAGGAGCAGGTTGTTGCTGCGATTGGCTACACCAATCCTAAGATTGATAGCTTGTTCGACTATCAAGAAGTCACGACCTTCCGAAAGCTCGCAGCACAAGGCATGACAATCGATGACGATTTTCGCGATTACATCAATTTCGTAAGCTATGCGGCCCAATACGTAGTAGGCCAGTACACCGGGATGCGTCCTTCTGAGCTCGCTGAAGTAGACGTAAACCGTCAACCCAAGGAAACCAGCAAAGATCTCTGGGTTATACAAAGCCAGGTCACGAAGCATCAGGAAAATTCCGTGATGTTGTTCGATGACTATTGGGTGGCGATTCCAATAGTGCGCGATGCTATGCGCGTCGGTGCACTGATCAGCAAATACAAGAATAACCCTTACCTGTTTTGTAATGCATTCACCATGGCGCCGGGTGAGGTGGCGAAGCCTGTGCTCAACATTGGTCACATGATGACCAGGTTCTTTGCTCGCATTACCCCAGAGGGCGAAGATGCTTGTCACTTCTATCCCTACATGCTTAGGCATACGCTGGCCCATCACCTTTACCGGGCTGACTTGGGACTGCCATTCATCTCTCACCAACTCAAGCACTTTGGTGAAATCACCGGCGGCCCAGGTCATGGCAAAGGCTTCAGTAAGACCACGCTAGCCTATGGTGAGATCGGTGACATGTTGGCGAAAGGGGGCGCCAAAAAAGGAACGGCGAGCAAGCTTCGCCATCAAGCCGAATTGGAATCCATCAAAAGTGTTTACGATCCCGACGCAAACTACGCCGGGGTCAACGCCGAGGTGCACAAGGCCAACCTTCAAAACCTCTTCCGAGGGTACATGGTCGCCGGCTATTCCAAGGACGAGATCTTTGAGGTCATGGCCTTTCAGAAGATCGCAATTGTCAGTGTAGGGCAGGGTTACTGCTACGGAAGCGGCGCACCTGAGGCCGCTGGCGAATTGCCTTGCATTGGCGGTCTGCGTTGTAATCCCAACCGGTGCAAAAACTCCGTCGTGAGTGCGGCGAATGCCCCGCGCTGGCGTGAGGTGTATCACCAGAACAAAATGAACCTCGACAAGCCCGAGTTTGCCCACAACCGCGCCCAGATGCTTGAGGCGATGGAGGAAGCGAAAGGGGTTCTGGAGTATCTCGGTGAGGCAGTTGAGGTCGATGTTGAGCTTACTCACGATTTCATTTCCGAATCTGAAGAAGAGGTTGAGGACTGAAATGGCGACCCGCGACTTTGATCAAAAAAATAGAGAGGACTTTGATCGCAATACCGCCATCCTCAATGATGCCCTGATGAAGATGGCTGGTAGTTCAAAAATTAAGGCCAGTATTTCCGAACTCGCGAGAATTAGTGGTATCCATCGAAATACCATTCGAGATCGAGGCTGGCCGCTGGAGCGGATCGAGGCGATTAAGAAGAATCGTCAGCTTGATGTTTATCGCCAGAAGCTGGAAAAGGAAAAGTCGGTCGACCCGCTTTCTGTTCTGTCTGACCGGCTTGAAGCCTCCCGGGTAGAGGTTATTCATTGGTTCAATAAGTGTCTTGATGCGGAGAAGAAGAGGCTCAAAACGGAAGATCAGCTGGCCATGATGAAAGAGTCCCGCGACACGTACATGAATTCTGCGAGCGTAGCTAGACAAGAGGTTTGGGCGAAAGAGGCAGAGATTGAAAAGCTCAGGAGCGTGATACAGGTTTTGGAGTCCGCCCGGGACGAAACGCCGCCCTAGCACGCTAGCGGGCCCTCACAGGGTGCCCAGGTGTTCTGTAACCCTGTACCCAAGTGCTCAGCCACGAATCACATTTCGCGGCTAGGCCATCAGTCTCGAAGCTTTGAAACAAACCCGGCCTACCATCCCGTTGCTCGGTTGAGACGGGTCGCAACTTTGCATTTTCGGTATCATCGTGTTTTTTGAGACGCAGGCGTCGAAGCTCGACAGACCAGAGGCCATCAAAGATAACCGCCGCATGGAAGTGCTTTATTGGTTCAATAGGTATCAGGAAGCTGAGAGCTCGTGGGCCTCACTTGATAAGTGGTTGGCCACTGTCCGTGAGTCTAGGGATTACTACGTACAGGTCACCGACGAGCTGCGTTTGAAGATCAAACAGCAGGATACTGAAATTCAGAAATTGCGTGACGCGCTGTGCTTGGTCAGCGCGAATCTAGAGGAATTGAAATGAAGATGTACCACGATTTGCTGGCCGACGTGCTGGAGAACGGCGTCGAGAAAGGCGATCGCACAGGAACGGGCACGCTGAGCGTCTTTGGTCGCCAGTTCCGTCATAATTTGGAGGATGGCTTCCCTCTCCTCACCACCAAGAAGCTGCATTTTAAGAGCATCATCAATGAGATGATCTGGTTCTTGAACGGCGACACCAACACCAAATGGCTTAAGGAGCATGGTGTCAGCATCTGGGATGAGTGGGCGACTGAAGATGGTGATTTAGGGCCAATCTACGGTAAGCAGTGGACTGCCTGGCCGACCCAGGATGGCAAGACCATCAACCAGATCGACTATGTCGTTCATACGCTCAAGACCAATCCGAACAGCCGCCGTATCCTCTTCCATGGGTGGAACGTCGAGTACTTGCCAGATGAGTCTGTAAGTCCTCAAGAGAATGCGCGGAACGGAAAAATGGCTTTGCCTCCCTGCCATTTGCTTTACCAGTTCTATGTTGCAAACAACAAATTGTCGGCGCATTTATATATTCGATCTAGCGATCTACTACTATTATACCCCCTCGAAGAACCTGCACAGTACGCAATGGCTGCGTAGTAAGGCTTTACCTTCCAAGCTCATTTATTGTGCCCCGGTACGAAATGCACATTGTGTATAGTACGGGCCGCTTTGAGGAGAGAGGAAGCCGTGAAGGTCATCGCAGTTAGGGGCACCCCCCTAGATTTCAGAGAGTCCCCAACCAGGCGGGACGACCCATCCGAAGAATCCCCAATTCAGGAAGCCGTGAACGTCACAGGGACAGCCGTCTTTGATGATGATGAGCGCCTAATGCCTTTGATTTCGGGTTACCTATCCTACGCGCTCCGGGAAGCCGATATATCCCAGCAGACGGCCATCACCTATGGTCGCAACCTTGGGTACACCTGCGAGTACCTGATGAACCGCCGTGAGTTTCGAGATTGCGAGCGTGACTCTGCATTCTTGGAAATCCGCACCCACGTGATCGAGGAGTACTTCGCTCACCTGCGCGAGGCGGAAGGCCTTTCCAAGAAGACGGTGCGCAACCGGGATTCGTCTTTGATGGCGTTTTTCAACGATTCTCTATGCCGGGGAGTGGACGACGTACCCGCGCCTCGTACCGCGCCTAACCCTTACATTGCCGGGTACCTATCTCCCCGTCCTAACAAGAACTTGGTGGTGGCCTGTTCCCTGAATAATCTCAGAGAGCTCATCCTGGCCACGCAGAGTGAGCGTGAGCGTTGCTTGCTCCAGTTCATGTACGACGCAGGCGTGCGCCGCTCAGAAGTCCCGCGAGTGACCCTCAAGGCCATCGATGATGCCCTTCAATTCCAGGACACGCTGTTCATCTCGCCTGGTGTCTCAGAGCCGGTGAACGCGGACTACTGCCCGCTGCATATTGATGGAAGCAAAGGCCCTGCGGACTCCTTCAAACCCCGTCAGACGTTGGTCAGCCGCGCCACGCTGCTGCGCATCAAGAAGTACCATGCTTCGCCGCTGTACAAAATGACTAAGCGTCAATTCAAGGGGGCTGAGAACACCCCTGCTTTCCTGAACGCGGAGGGGGGTGAGTACACCCCTCGCTCGATCTCCAAGCTCTTGGAGCGCACATCCGAGCGAGCGCTGAACCGGCTGAAAATCGACAGGATGATCTCTCCCCACAAGTTGAGGCACGGGAACGCCTATGCCCTGTTGAGGACGCCAGACATTGGTAGTGATTACCTTGACCGGCTAGTGACCGTGCAAAAGACGCTGGGTCACTCGCGCCTCAGCACTTCGGAAACCTATACCCAGATCCCCTACGACCTCTACCAGAAGCTCGTACGCCCCGGAACTGAAACCAAGACGAAAGCAGGCGAGATGGCTGAGCTTTCCCAACAGACGCGCCTGAGAATTGATGCGGGAGATATGAAATGAGTCGGCTGACTAAGGATCAGGCAGACGCCGTCATTGAGTCATTTGTGGCTCGCGCCACTGATGATCGGGAGTCGTTGCTGAAGGTATGTCTGAGCAGGGGGGACGAATTGGCGGTGGCTCCTAAATACGTCATCGAACAGACCAATCTAAACCCCGCGACGATCTCGAAGCGCGCTCCAAGCTTTGAGCCGATCTTCGATGCGATGCGCGCTGAAGGAATTATTGTACCTGGCCATCCGCCCACTGCCTGCGATTGGCGCCGTAGGTTGCTTGCCTGGTACGAAGGCATGTCTATGGAGGAGAAACTGGCCATTCCAGTGACTGCCAATACCATCAGAGATCGTGGCTTCATGAGCGAGATCCCCGAGCTGGCAGGCCTTAAAACAGCGAGGGCGAGCTTCGAACTGGTGCGGATCACGTTTGAGGAGATCCTCGATGATCTTCGCAGACTTGGAGTTCTTGACCCTAACTATCAAACCGTCGAGCAGCGTATCGCCTCGAAGACGGTAGTCCAAAAGACTGAGTCATTGCGAGACGTCTTCAGCGCTTTGCGCTCAGTCCGCATCCATCGCCTGTCTGACCTCGTGAGCCCGGAAGCGGAGCGCCCCTTCCAGCACTTGCTGCACCTCTTCAGCGCTTCATCAATGAAGAGCAGTAGTACGTCTGGTCAAAACAATTTCATCGAGGCTTTCAAAAACTTCCGAGCCTATCTCAAGGAGGCCAACCACACAGGCTTGGAGGATATCCGGGAGTTGGTAACCCCGTACTCCCTTCCCAAGTTCAGGGGATATCTCCAGAACAAGATCCTTGAACGTTCACTTTCGACCAGTCACTGCAGTGCGATGATGAGCTCAGCTCGGAAGATGATGGGCCGTGCAATCCAGATCGAAGGCCTGGGGCTGACTAGCTTCGTCGCCACTGCAGGCTTCGATGCTGAACGTGAAACTGACCAGTACAAGCCTTACCCCCAAGTTGTGCGGAACCGAATCTCGCAGGTCATTGAGCAAGAGATTGAGGAAACCAATCGCTTGGCCCAGCCTTACGTTCCAAGTCAGGCAGGGGAAGACCCGCTGAACGCTGACGGAAGAGTACGCCGAGGCTTTAATACGCTCGATAACGCTCGATGGATTTTTGAAAACAAACTCGGCTGTAAGCCCCTGAGCTTCGAATCCGTAGATAAAAACGACCTCTATCAACGGGCGTTTATGTCGATTATTTCGACTTCGTCAATGTCGATCTTCGAGGTTTATAAAAGCTGGGGCGTGCAGTATCAGATCGATGGTCGAGTCATTGCGCCATACATCGCTCGGCTTGCCCAAGTTACCGGGATGAACGCTGACTCGCTGTTGGGACTGGAGCTGGATGATTTCATTGAGCGCCATGACTTAACTGATCGGCCTTGCTTGCTGTATTGGAAAGAGCGCTCTGAAGGCGCGAAGATGCTTCATCTAGATATCTTCCATGCGGAGATCTCTTGGCTGACCACCTCTCAAGGCCGTGTGGTCAAGAAAATCTTTGATGATGTGAAGCACCTGACCCGTGAAATCCGCTTGAATGCGCCTGTCGAGGCTCAGAACAAGCTCTTCATCTACCGCTCAAGCTCTCCCAGGAAATACGGGGTTGTAGATTCCTTTGAGAACTCTGGTGGCAACCAGCTCATTAGAAGCCTAGAGAAGTTCTCCCAGGATCACGGGCTGCTGGACGAAGATGGCAATCCACTCAAGCTCTCACCGTCACGTTTCCGGCCAAGCTTCGTGAGCGAGCTGATTGAGCGCGGCGTATCTCCACGTGAGATCCAGGTGCTTCTGGGTCATAAGAACCTCAGCACCACCATGGCCTATCTGGATCAGATGGACTTCAATCCCATGGCGCGTCGGATGCTGAATAAGGTTCTCCATGAAATGCAGCAAGACACGCTGGAGGAGGCTCCGAAGCTCATCCCGACCAAGACTATCGAGTCCACGCCCGAGGCGATGCCGCTGCGGTCTGGCCTGGCTACCTGCATGAACGTTTTTGACCCGCCTGCTTTCATCAAGGCGTTGGCGAGCTATGACCCCAGCAAGCCCTGCACGCTGTTCAACAAATGCCTTTCATGTAGCAACAGCATCATCACGGTATCGCACCTGCCGGAGCTTTTTGCCATGCGGCGCGACTACCAACGGATGATTGAGGTCAACCGGGTGCTCGATACGCCCTACGGAGCCGTCATCCTGGACAACCTTGATGTGCTCAACAACATCCTCGACCCGGAGACATCGGACTTCTCCGTGGAGGAGCTGACAAAGGCTGAGCGCCTCTCTGAAAACCTGCAGGTCAGTATTTTGACCGAGGGGGTAACGCTATGAACCACGCCCTGATCCCTGAACTCGCTGCGTACAAAAAGTGGCGAACAGCTGCTCACACCCTGTTGGTTGAGTTGCGCAAGAACATCGCCGATCCGACCCCTGTGTCGCTGGAAGCGCTCTCTTGGTACCAGGCTCTGATGGCGTTGCCTGTCAGTAAGACATCCGTCCTGGGTGACCCCGTTTGGGACTTCAATGACGATCACCCGAACGCCGCTAGGAACGTCAAAGGAGCCAAGCTACGACTGAATTTCGATTCGTATCCATTGCTCAATCAGTCGGCGGTCTTGGAGGTCAAGGTGGCCCTGTATTGTTGGCTGAAGATGCCGGCAGCAACGCGCTCGTTTGCCTCGCCAAGGAACATCAAGGCCAACACCGCCATTTCATGTATGAAGGCTGGATTGAGCTTCCTGGATACGATGTCAGGGCAGGCGCGCCAGCTGATGACTGATGAGTTCTTCGAGGTTGGACACCATGGCCTGACGTACTTCGACGCGGGTATGTACCGGGAGGCAGCGCTCGTTCATCCCCACGCCTTTGGGCCTGATCTCAAGAAGTTCTTTACCTTGGTCAGGTCGCCATTTTTCGAGGAGCAGATTTTTGAAGAGCCACTGCCTTACGTTCAGCTGGAATCACTCGCCTGGGCCAAGGTAATCAAGCACGTCCCTGATTCCGAGCGCACATACCGTATTCTGCCAAACGATGTGTTCGAGAAGGCTTCCCGCGAGGCGTCGTTCGCAGTCGTCGATTTCCTAAGCACTCTAGGGGAGCCTGTAGATGACTTGGTAGCCCTGACCCGCCAAAACGCCAGCGGTTACTCGCTGGCCGATGCTCAAGAACTGTCGCGTTACAATTTCGAGTTGTACGTAGCGCTGAGGCTGCGGAGAAAAGGCTATGACTCCGGTGCGATGGCGAATGCACTGTCCGCAGCTTTTGGCTGCATTCCATCTACGTTCCAATCTGGCTCTGGTCGACATGATTTTAAGGCGACCGAAACGTTACTCAAGCTCTCAGATTCCAAACTGGACGATGATTTTCGCAGGTACATCAATTTCGTCTCGTACAGTGCCTGCTATCTCGTGGCGCAGTACACCGGCATGCGGCCTTCAGAGCTATCAGAGATTCTGGTCGAGTCGTGCATGGAGCAGGAGAGCGATTACTGGTTGCTGATCAGCAATGTGATCAAACATCGCCAAGGCCTGGCCAAGCTGTTCGACGACAAGTGGATCGCGATCCCGATTGTGCGTGACGCTATCCGTGCGGCTTGCCTCATCGCTAAGGTAAAGCAGAATCCTTACCTGTTCTCCAATGTGGATACTGTCGCGCAGGACGCCAAACCAAACTCAATGTCCTCGATTGGAATCAGTCACCAGTTCAGAGCTTTCTTCGAGGATATTCTGACGGATGAGGAGTTCGAGTCGCTGGAATTCTCGCCTTACACGTTGCGACACACCCTGGCTTACCAGATGGCCAGGGCTGAGCTAGGGCTCCCATTCATCTCCCACCAGTTGAAGCACTTTGGTGACCTCATTGGTGGTGCTGGCCAGAATAAGGCGTTCAGTGCGGTGACGCTTGGGTACGGAGCAATCGCTGAGATCTTGTCCAAGGGTGGGCGTTCATCTAGCAAGACGCCGACGCAAATGGCAGAGGAGGAGTACATCCAGAGCTATTGCGATCCTGACGGGAACTACGCCGGCCCCAATGCAGAGAGCCACAAGGCGCGGATGAAGAAGGTGTTCAGTGGGTACATGGCGGCTGGCTACACCAAAGAGCAAATCATCGCCCAGATGGCCAAGAAGCGCATGGCGATCATCAACGTGGGACAAGGCTTCTGCTATGGCGGTCAGCGCGAGGTATTTGACGAGTCTTTGCCCTGCATCGGATCGCTGCGTTGCAATCCGAATCGGTGCAAAAACGCCGTGGTCACCAAGGCTCACGCTCCTAAATGGCGGGAGATCTATGTGCAGAACAACTTGGCCTTAAGCTCTCCTAACTCAGCAGGCGCGGAGGAGGAATTGCGTGCGGCGATGGAGGAAGCCAAGGGTGTGTTGGAGCATCTCGGTGAGGAGGTCGAGGTATGACAGGCCAGGCGTTTGATGCCAAGAATAAGCTGGACTACGACCGGAACACGGAGCTGCTGGCTCAGGGGCTTATGCAGATTGCCTCTGATCCGAAATTGAAGCCAACGATGGCCGAGCTGAGCCGCATCACGGGCATTCATCGCAACACTATCCGGCAGCGTGACTTCCCGGCGCAGCGGCTTGAGGCGATCAAGGACAACCGCCGCATTGCAGTGCTCGCTCAGAGGGTCAAGGCTGAGAAGAAGCAGGATCCCAAGACGATTCTGATGCAACGCCTTGAAAAGAGTCGATTGGAAGTGCTTTATTGGTTCAATAGGTATCAGGAATCTGAGAACTCTTGTGCCACGCTCGACAAGAGATTGGACACTGTCCGCGAGTCGAGGGACTACTACGTCCAGCTCGCAGATGAGCTGCGTAAGAAGATCAAAGAGCAAGAGACTGAAATTTTGAAATTGCGTGACGCGCTGGATTTGGTCAGCGCGAACCTTGAGGAACCGAAATGAAGATGTACCACGATTTGCTGGCCGACGTGCTAGAGAATGGCGTCGAGAAAGGCGATCGCACCGGCACAGGCACGCTGAGTGTCTTTGGTCGCCAATTCCGCCACAACCTGGAAGATGGCTTCCCGCTGCTCACCACCAAGAAGCTGCATTTCAAGAGCATCATCAACGAGATGATCTGGTTCCTGAATGGTGACACCAACACCAAATGGCTCAAGGAGCACGGTGTCAGCATCTGGGATGAGTGGGCAACTGAAGACGGTGACCTCGGCCCGATCTACGGCAAGCAGTGGACAGCCTGGCCTACCCAGGACGGCAAGACCATCAATCAGATCGACTACGTCGTCAACACACTCAAGACGAACCCGAATAGCCGTCGCATTCTCTTCCACGGGTGGAACGTCGAGTATCTTCCCGATGAGTCGGTGAGCCCACAAGAAAATGCACGTAATGGGAAGATGGCATTGCCACCATGCCATTTGCTCTATCAATTCTATGTAGCCAACAATAAGTTGTCGGCGCATCTATATATTCGGTCGTCAGATCTACTGCTCGGAAATCCCTATAATTTGGCTGGGGTTAGTTTTCTAACTCATATGTTGGCGCAGCAGTGCGATTTGGGAGTTGGCGAAGTTGTAGTTACCATGGGGGACGCGCATATTTACTTGAATCATATTGAGCAAGTAAAACTGCAACTTACTCGTGAGCCGCGCCCTCTTCCAAAGTTGGTGTTCAAGCGTAAGCCAGAGAGCATCTACGACTACAAATTTGAAGACTTTGAGATTGTGGGCTATGACCCACATCCTCATATCCCCGCTCCTGTATCGATTTAACTGAATCGATGCCTGGCTAGCCAAATCTTGGTTGGCCAGGATGGGGTATCGGTGGGGAAGACCAGGCCTAGCATAATCGCTTTAGACGTCGCTCCTGCTGCGGCCTTGGAAGCGCATAAAAACCGTTTGATCCGAGCACCTTCCTGCGGAGCCTATCTCCAGGAAGTTAAGGGGATGTTGTCTATCATTGCCCAACGAACTGGAGGTTTGTGGATGTCTGATGTGCTCACAGAAGAGCAGATGCGGGACGCGCTATTCAGCGGCTTACCACCTAGCAGCTTCAAACCCAGGCAAAACCCTGCAGCACCGAAGGCCTCTGAGCAACCGCGCCCAAGCAAATTGCGGGTTACCCTTCACGTCACCAAGGTGTTCGAAGGGCATATGGATGTTTTCGTTTATGAATCGAACACCCTGAGCCGATTGGTCGCTGAATTGGAGGCCAAGAACGCGGCGCGTAAGAAGAAGTACAAGTACATCGACGTTGTCTCCGTCCAACAGATCTGAGGATCAATGGCGGTAGCCGGGCAGGCCTGCTCCAAGGGGCTACTTCGATCTTGATATACCAGTGAGCTGCTATCTCTCGGGCGACCTCCAGCGTAGGCTTCAGGTTATGCAGGACGCAATCAGGCAGCCGCCAAGGAGTTCACATGTACCTCACGATCATGAAGCCACAAGCGCTTCAGCAAATAGCTGTCTTAGCCCGTGGATTATGGATCGTTGAAGGCCCTGAAGGCTTCGTGTTGGTAATCAAGGCAGGGAAAGAGCTGATCCTGGCCGCTCAGCAAAGGCGTGAATTGAAGCTTTACCTCGCGCCATACAAGGCAGGCGAAACGATGGGGCTCACGCTTCTCACAGCCTGCTTTGATGACCCACAAAGCCCGCTATTGATCAAAACCCCACTCATCCCTGGTGACCCTCTCACCGAGGCACTGCAGAGCTTCCCTGACGAGTTCAGTGTGTGCTTTTTCGACGAGCACAACCGTGAGCTGTTCAGTTGTAAGGCCCAGGCCAAGCTAAGTCAGCTCCGCAAGGAGCTTGGTACACTCAGCCCCATTGGAGCAGATCACTGGCCCAAGATGTATGAGCAGGCGGACAGATGGTTCAGCCTCACGACCTATGAGGACGACGCTCGTGCCACAACGGTGTTCCTGCAGGAAGATCTGTTCCCCTCGGACTATTTGATCACTGACCTGACCCGCCAGGACTTTCGAGGCTCCAAAGGCTTCTCCAATACACAGTTGGAGCGCACTGAGCCGGGTACGTTTCAGGAGCTGGATATCATCTATCTGCTCCAGCGGGCATATACCTCCGAGCGGATCATCCATGGCCCGCTGAAGGTCTCCGATGGCGAGGAGCTGGCTGACGTAGTGGTGATGGGCGACGAAGTGACTTTACTGCTGCAGGCGAAGGACAGTCCCAATACCCCAGCGACGTTGAACACAACGCTTGAGAGAAAGCGAAAGAAGGCTACAGGTCAGTTGAAGAACGGTCTTCAGCAACTACGTGGCGCTATTTCAACGATCAAGCGAGAAGGCAATCCAGCCTTGGCGCTTGTGGACGGCACGCCCTTGGACATTGATCTTGCTGCACGCCCCCTGGTGGGAGTTGTCGTGGTCAGAGAGTTTTTTATCGACAACTACGATGAATACAGCACCATGATTTTGAAGTTCATGGATGAGGTCGGTGTCCGCGTCCTAGCGTTCGATTACAACGAGTTCGAGGTCATGACCCGGCACTGCCCTTCGGAAGATGCACTGCTGTCAGCGTTCTTCCAGATTTCCAAATGCGCTGAGGAAAGGCGGATCTATCCCAGGCTGCGCTTCACGGATCTGCCGCCGCGCTAAATCGAATCGGACAAGTGGAGAGCTTCTCTGCTCGTACCCCACAACTCCCTTTCTAGCCAGGCAGTTCTTTGAGCCAGTAACGCCTGACAGTCGCTTCAGGCAACCCCAGCGCTCGACTCACCTCCGCCTTCGACATGCCACTAGCCTTGAGCTCTAGTACCGCTCGGATTCGATCTGGGCTGCTGGGTTTGCCTCGCGTGCGCTTCACCAGCCCTTCACCAGCGTCCCAGTGCTTGTTCAGGCCCTGCAAGCCTCCCAGGGCTATGAAGCCCTCCAAATCCTTCGAAGCCTTGGCCATGACATCGATAGGTGATGACCCATCCTGGAGGGCCTGACACAGCGCGACGAGAGCCACGAGATCGAAATCTAGGGTGCGTGCGATCTTGCTCAGCTTGACCAAAGAGACCTGCGTTTTCCCCTGCTCCAATCGCGACAGATTGGCTTGGGAGCTGATCTCGGCAAGCTCCTCCTGAGCCGATCCTCTCAGGTCGCGCAGAGCTCGGACTATTGCTGCTATCTCGTTCTGCATGCTGAGCGCTCAAAACGAAGAATAGGGCCACAGCGCCATGCGTCGATAAATATCGAAAGCTAGCAATAATGGCGATCATCGTTTATCGTGGGCCTACTGATGGCAGTCTCGCCGCGTCCGAGCGACCGGGCCAGGGGATGATCAATTTATTAGAAAGTCGACGTCAGCAGGCTTGGGATGAAGCTTCATGTACTGTCTGATCTGCATTGTGAGTTCGCCGATTTCGTCCCCCCTGTGGTGGACTGTGACGTGGTCGTACTGGCCGGTGACATCCACGTGAAGTCGAGGGGGGCCAGATGGGCCAGCCTGACCTTCAGCACGCCTGTCATATATGCCATGGGCAATCATGAGCACTACAGCGGGAATATAGATCGAACCCACAGCAAGCTGCTTGTCGCTGCTGAGGCACACGTCCACGTCTTGGAAAATCAGGTTTTAGAACACCGTGATGTGCAGTTTCTCTGCGCTACGGGTTGGACGAGCCTGGCCGCGACCGGAGACCCTGTAGCTGCTTCTTGGTGCGCTCGTAACTCACTGAATGACTTTCGCGCGATCCGTGTCGGTGAACAGTATCGGCGTTTGCGCCCTGATGATCTGATCGCGAGAAATCGAGAGACGAAGGAGTGGTTGGAGGGCCAGCTGTCGGTGCCATTCAACGGTAAGCGTGTAGTTGTGACTCACCATCCGCCCCTTATGAAGTTCGTGAGTGACCAAGGAGCCGATCCTCACTTGCGAGCAGCCTATGGCAACAACTGGGATGGCCTGATGGATTTTAAGATCGATCTATGGATCTTTGGCCATACCCACGAAGCCGTGGATGAGGTGGTTAATGGCGTCCGGTTTGTGAGTAATCCTCGTGGTTACCCCTCTGAACAAACTGGCTTTCGGCCAGACCTAGTTATCAGTGTATGAGGACTGATAAGGCTGCTGGTGTTTAGCTTTGTTCAGCAAGTGAGTAGGTTTCAAATTCGAACGTGATGGAGAGTCCATGAGTTGTCTGAATTCCCAGGACTGGACGGCTGAGGGCGGGCGACTGCCTAGTCTGGTGTCAGCTAAGTTGTTGATTGCGCAGGCTCATGATTGGGGCGCACTGGTGGACGCGTACCTGGTAGATGCAGCTGAAGTTGGCGATCGTTTTGTTGCGTATGTCTATGGCGACCTTTCAGGGCAACTGGTTGATGGGATGACAATTGTCACACCCCCTAGTGAGGTAATAGCGGAGGTCGAAGGCATGGCGTTATTGCGGACAGTGTCAGGCAACGATCATTACGTCCTGGTCAGCCGATTGCCTGCCGCCGCTTGAGTGCCCCCCGCGTCGTCGAGGCCGCTGTCTCAGCCTGCTTCAGTAGGCCCCACCGTCATCTAATCCATTAATAGTTAATGTGTGTTTAAGGGAAGAAGCATGTCCGAGTTAAAGAAATTGACATTGACTGTTAAGAACTATGATGCTCAAGCGAGCGGTGATCTAGACGCTCTCTATCGACGTGTTAGATATGAAGATGAACACGGCGCTACGCTCTATTTCAAGGAGGTTGTGATGCTGAAGTATCTTGCGAAGCATGGTGCTTTGGCGACTGATGTTCCGCGAACTTGGTACTATAAACATGCCTCAAAGAAATCGATAATTGTTGTCGCTTTTGAGAAGGCTGGTGGGAAAGTTGAGTGCGACTTGGATGATCTGCGAATTATTGCAAGGTCGACTTTGGTAAAGGGTGTGGTTATTTCGCTAGCAGCGGTTCCAGCTGGGATTATTGCTGCAACGGCCACCTTTGGAGTTGGGCTTGTCATTATTCCTATGTTTTTGTGGTATGGGTACAGGAACGTCTTCAAGCTTCCGAAAATGCTGGGTCGAAAAACGCTGGTGGATGATTTTTCAAAATTTGGCGTTACTCTTCGGTAGATTGGTTATTTGGTTGTTGAGCTTGATTCTCGTTAGAGTGGCTGGCTGTCTTGCGGGCGGTGACCAGCGAAGGAAACTCAGATGAAGACCAGTGCCGTAATCTTTGACGCCTTCGGAACGCTGGTAGAGATACAGCAGCCGACACATCCGTTTCGACAGTTGCTTCGAGAGGGGCGACGCCAAGGCCGCTTGCCTCGCGCTGATGACATCCGAACGATCATGACCCATTGCCTTTCTCTAAGCGAGGCTGCGCTGGCCTTTGGTATCAAGATCTCGCCCTCCCAACTCGCATTTCTTGATCAATGCTTGGAGGAAGAGCTGGCAAGCATTCAGCCTTATCCAGACGCGGTTGAGGCCGTTGGGCTACTGCAAGCTGCAGGGGTGAGACTGGCCGTATGTTCAAACCTGGCAATGGCCTACGGCCCCGTAGTGGAAAGGATTTTCCCGCACCTTGGGGCCTATGGTTTCAGCTATCGCATTGGTGTTATGAAACCGCAAGCCGGCATCTATCAGCACACCTGCGATCTGCTTAATGTCCGGCCAGAAAATGAGCTCAGTGGTCAGAGGCGGATCGTCATGATTGGCGACTCAGAAAGGTGTGATCGGGATGGGCCTGGCCAGGTTGGTATCAAGGGTTACCTGTTGCGCAGGAATGGAGACGGGGCTTCCAATCTTTCCCACTTTGCACGATCAGTGCTGAGTGATAGGTAGCTGCGAGCAGATCTTCAATTCGATGGTAAGCGTTGCGTCTGAGCTAAAGGGCCGCGCCACGAGGTGGCCCTGCCGGGATGCCCCCTGCACAGAGTACGAGGGGCGACCAGACCAGTATCACCAGAGGGTGAAGCATGAATGAGCTTAGGATTGTCGGGCGATGTGTTCGCTCCCCGATTGGCTGCTGGAGTGCTAGGCATCGCTGTTTTCAGACGCGTTACGAGCAAGTCTTCTCAATCGCACTTGAAGTGTTTGGAAGCCGAAAGAAGGCGCAGCGATGGCTTGTAAGATCTGTAGCAGGTGTAGGCCGTCAGACACCCTGCAGGGTGCTGTGCACACCTATGGGATTCACAATTATCCATGACGAGATTATGCGGCTTGATCACGGCATACGTGCCTAATCCCATTTAGCCAGTCATTTGGCAGGGAGAGCAAGGCTCGTAATAAAGCTTATTGCTACTAGAATGCACATTCCAACTAACAGCGGAATTGATCCAAATCTTTCTAGAGCAAGTGCTGCTGCTATGGGGCCTACAGCCTGGGCAATCAGCATCGGGCGAGCCAGCAGCCCCATACGTGCTCCGTAGCCATCCGCGCCGAATAGAGCCAAGGGTAATGTTCCGCGAGCAATGGTCAGAATTCCATTACCTGCTCCGTAAAGCGCCAAGGCTACGAAGGCCAGCCACGGGATGGCCGGTAACAGCAGCGCAATACCCACCCCGCATAGCAGGATGGCGATACGAGCCGACCAGGTAGGGTGTAGGTTTCGCCCAATCGAAAACTCTGCAAGGCGTGCCATGACTTGAGATGGCCCAATCATCATTCCTATGGCCAGTGCTGTTGAAGTTGCGATGCCAAGCAGTTTTAGCACATCAAGTAGGTGGACTGAGACGGAAGAAATAACCAGCGACTGGAATGTCAGCAGCGCTGCCAGCAGGATGAATATGCGATTGGTTAGTTTGCTGGAACTAGGCTTTGTACGAAAAGTATTGCCGCATGCAACGTAGGCTGCAGGCCAAGGTGACCATGGCTGCAAAGCTCTTGG